>JBMOPM010000266.1:0-1990 GCA_049323575.1 Gemmatimonadota bacterium
GCGGCCTGGAGCGAGCGGGCGCCGTGGTGGCAATAGGTGACGACATCGGCACGGGGATCCACCTCGTTCAGGCGTGCCGGCAGCTCGCCCAGAGGGATGAGCGTGGCGCCCTCGATGCGGGCGATGGCCCACTCGTACGGCTCGCGCACATCGATCAGCGTGACCGGCCGGCCGTCGGCGAGCGCCTGCCTCAGCTCGCCTGCCGTGATCTCCAGATCATCAGCCGCCTCGGGCGCGCCGATCCCGCAGAAGGCCTCGTAGTCGATGAGGCGCGTGACCGTGGGGTGCGCGCCGCACACGGGACACTCGGGATCGCGCTGGAGCGGGATCTCGCGGAAGCGGAGGCGGAGCGCGTCGAACAGCAGCAACCGTCCCACCAGCGATTCGCCCACGCCGAGGATGAGCTTGATGGCCTCCAGCGCCTGGGTGCTCCCGATGACCCCGGGCAGCACGCCGAACACCCCGCCTTCCGCGCAGCTCGGCACCAGGTTGGGCGGCGGCGGTTCGGCGTACAGGCAGCGATAGCAGGGCCCCGCGGGCGGCGCGAACACCGAGGCCTGGCCCTCGAAGCGGAAGATGCTGCCATAGACATTGGGCCGGCCGGTCAGCACACACGCGTCGTTGACGAGATAGCGTGTGGGGAAGTTGTCCGAGCCGTCGATGACGAGGTCGTAGTCCCGGACGATGTCGAGGGCATTGGCCGACGTGAGCCGCTCGCGGTGCAGCACCACGTTCACGTGCGGGTTCAGGTCGGTGAGGCGGTCCCGGGCCGAGTCGAGCTTGGGCCGGCCGAGGGAGGAGGTGCCGTGGAGGATCTGCCGCTGGAGATTGGACGCGTCCACTACGTCGAAGTCCACCAGGCCCAGGGTGCCCACACCGGCCGCTGCGAGGTACATCGCCGCGGGCGAGCCGAGCCCGCCGGCACCGACCAGCAGCACCCGGGCCGCCTTGAGCCGCTCCTGGCCCGCGAGCCCCACCTCGAGCAGGACCAGATGGCGAGCATAGCGGACGAGTTCGTCCGGCGTCAGCGATGGTCTGGAACGAGGCACGGGGCTGCGGGGTGGGACGGGGCCGGCGTACGGCCCCGGCATCAGGCGGAGGATGAGAGCGTGACCAGCTCCTGCACCTGGCTCTCCTGCTTCATCAGGTCGGCGAGTGTGACCCCGCTCAGGAACTCGTTGACCTTCTGCTGCAACGCGGCCCACACCGGCCGGATGCTGCACGGCGTGGCCGGGTGGCAGCGGTCGGCGTCCACCTGGTGCGATTCGCAGTTCATCTCGAACGTCTGGTGCTCGGAGGCAGCCATGACGTCCCGCACCGAGATCTGGGAAGGCTCGCGCGCCAGGAAGTAGCCCCCGCGAGCGCCGCGGACGCTCTCCACCAGGCCGGCCCGCCGGAGGCGCAGGAGGATCTGCTCGACGTAGTCGCCGGGCAGCCGTTCGAGCTCAGCCAGCTCTCGTGCCGCGATCGGCCCCTTCCCCGCCCCACCTCGCCTGGCCAGGTGCAGGGAGATGATCAGGCTGTACTCGGTCCACGTCGTGACTCGCATGAGAGAGAATATGGCCGCCTTGGAGGCGGGATACAAGAAAGGCGACCACCGGTGCGGGCGGGCCCCCGAAGGCCCGCCCGCCTCCGGGTCAGGGCAGCCCCACCTCGGGTTGGCATCCGGGGCTCGGTTGGGGCGTGCGGGCATCGCACTCGCCGACCGGGAATGGATACTTGATCGCCACGCGATGCGCAGGCAGGTCGCGCGGAAGGAGGTTGAGTCTGTTGTAGCGGCGGGCATCGATCCACCGGTGTCCGCCTTCGAACAGCAGGGAATACCGCTTCTCGTACAGCAGCTCGTCCAGCAGGGCGGCCTGGGTCATCGGGCCGGCGTAGGGCGGCAAGCCTCCGGACCGCACCCGGATGAGGTCGATGTCGGCGAGCGCCGCGCCGAGGTTGCCGAGGCCGATGTTGGCCTCGGCCCGCAGCAGGATGAGCTCTTCGT
>JBMOPM010000267.1:0-1983 GCA_049323575.1 Gemmatimonadota bacterium
CGGGCCCCCCCCCGGCCCGCGGGGCCCGGGGCCCGGGGCCCGAGGCTGTGGCCGGTTCACCGGAATCAATCGCGCCGCTAGCTCAATTGGCAGAGCAAGTGACTCTTAATCACTAGGTTGTAGGTTCGATTCCTACGCGGCGCATTCTCAGCACAACAACGCAACTCCTTCAGACGCGCGCCGCAGTGGCGCGGCAGCGGATTCAAAGCGGCCCGGTGGTATCTCGGGCCGCTTCGTGCAACGGTCGCTCGAGGCGCATGTTTCGGTCGGCGCTGCCGTCGGTGTGAGCGCGATCCGTGGTCATCGTTCGGATGGTGGACGCCCCGACCATCGTGGCGGGGCGGAGAATCGATCAGACTCGAGGAGTGATGTCGATGTTGCGTACGACGATCGTCATGCTGACTTGGACCGTGCTTGGCGCGGCCCCCCTCGCAGGCCAGCAGCCCGCTGAAGCGGAGGTGCGGGCAGCCGTGGAGCAGTATAACCTGGCGATGACCACCAAGAACCTGCCGGTGCTCAAGGCGCTGCTCGCCCCCGACATCGTGCTGTACGAGCACAGCGTGCGCAACATCGGCCTCGACGACGTCTGGGAGAACCACCTGAAGCCGGAGGTCGCCGAGTTCGAGAACACCAAGGCGACCTTCACGGATGTCCGCGTGTGGGTGTCCGGAGACTTGGCCCTGGTAACGCGCCAGTACGACATCCAGGCCGCGATGAACGGCAAGCCGATCAACGCGAAGGGGAACGAGACAATGGGCTGGGCCAGACGCGATGGCGCCTGGAAGGTGGTGCACATCCACTACTCGCACCCCTGTCCGCGTCCGCCCGCTCGCTGACCCGTCACTCCTTCGCGGCGGCACGCCGGCTCCGCCGACGCGGCACGCTCGTGCGGATGCCGAGCACGGTCAGCGCCCTGAGCAAGGCGGCATCGTCCGGCTGGAGGTGACGCGGCTCACCGAAGACGACGTCGCCGGCGCGTTCGCGATCCGTGAAGATCACGGTCGTGTGCCAGGCGCCGGTCAGCGCCGACCACCAGCGGAGCCCCGCGGGATCCCCGCTGGTCACGCCGTTCGTGTGAAGGCGCCGCGCGATCGCCTGGGTCAGCGTGCGGTCGTGGTGGGCCAGCTCGTCGGGACGAAGCCCGAGCGCCGCGAGCACGGCGGGATCGGTGCAATCGGGGATGCGCGCGACGAGCCTGGGGGAGAGCGTCACCGGAACGAGGGCGAGCTGGTGGCCGCTCTGGCGCAGGTAGGCCGGGTGAAAGGTCGTTCCCCGGAACGGACTCAGCGCCTCGCCGATCGCGTGCTCCGGCGAGTCCGCGAGGTAACGCACGGGCGGACGGTCCTGGAGATCGAAGCGACCGACGGTCTGTCCGGGCACCAGGTATGGTGCCGAGAACGGCGCGCCAGGTGCGGCGCCGGGATCCCACGGGAAGCAGCGCCACGTCGTGCGCGGCGGCGGGAGGGCCCGGGCGCTCAGGCGTAGACGCCGGTGCGCGCCGCCTGAACCGCGGCCATGACGGCGGCCAGATCGCCCGCCGCGAGGACGTCGAGCGGGCGGCGGTCGTTGAGATGCGGGTTGGTGCCGTGAAGCCAGCCGGACATCGCCTCCGGCTCGTAGAACGTGAGGAGCGCCGTCACGACGGCGGCCAGCCCCGCGAGGCGCCATCCCTCCTCACCGCCCAGTTCCTGTCCCCGTGCCGCGCGCGTGATCTGGCTCCGATGGGTGCCGACCCACGCCGCCAGCGCGGCCCGGCTGCCCAGGGCCATTTCACCGGCGTCCACGCTGGCCTCGGCGAGCGAGGATCGGTGTTCCTTGAGTGCCGGGTTGGCGGTCATGTCGGTGCCCCCGTGAGTTGCAACAAACTTGTTGCAATGGGGACGGCGATGTCAAGCTGTCATTCCGAACCCGCGCAGCGGGTGAGGAATCGGGCTGGCGGTGCGGGTGGGGTGGCCACCAGGTACGTCGAGCAGATTCCTCGGG
>JBMOPM010000268.1:0-25052 GCA_049323575.1 Gemmatimonadota bacterium
GGCCAGAGCGGTGGAGGCCAGGGCGGTGAAGCGCTCCGCCGCCGCCGCGCGGCGTGCGGGATCCGCGGCCTCCACGCCTCCCATCGACCGGACGCCCAAGCTCTTCATCGGCGGCAAGCAGGTGCGGCCGGACTCGGGCTATGCCACGCCCGTCTACGCTGCGGACGGCACGCTCGCGGGCGAGGTGGGCACCGGCAACCGGAAGGACATCCGCAACGCGGTCGAGGCGGCGCGGAAGGCGCAATCCGGCTGGGCGCGCGCGACGGCGCATCTGCGTGCCCAGGTGCTCTACTACCTGGGCGAAAACCTCTCCGCCCGCGCCGACGAGTTTGCCGGCCGGATCGTTGCGCTCACCGGCGGCACCCGGGCGGCCGGCGCCAGGGAGGTGGAGGCCGCGGTGCAGCGGCTGTGGACCTACGCCGCGTGGGCCGACAAGTGGGACGGCCGGGTGCACCACACGCCCTATCGCAACGTGACCCTGGCGATGCCCGAGCCTCTCGGCGTGATCGGCATCGTCTGCCCGGACGAAGCGCCGCTGCTCGGCCTCATCTCCCTCGTGGCGCCGGCCGTCGCGCTCGGCAACGCCGTGGTGGCCGTCCCGTCCGCGCCATGGCCGCTGCTCGCGACCGACTTCTACCAGGTGATCGAGACGTCGGATGTTCCGGCCGGCGTGGTGAACATCGTGACCGGTCCCAAGGACGAGCTCGCCGCGGTGCTGGCCGCGCACGACGACGTGGACGGTGCGTGGTATCAGGGGTCGGCCCAGGGGAGCGCCGAGGTGGAACGGCTGTCCTGCGGTAACCTCAAGCGGACCTGGGTGAACTACGGCCGCAGCCGCGACTGGTTCAGCCGGGAGCAGGGCGAGGGTGAGGAGTTTCTCGACGAGGCCACCCAGGTGAAGAACATCTGGGTCCCCTACGGAGAATAGGGGCGATGGGCGTCAAGGCGCCGGGCGGAATCCGCACGCTCGAGACGGCGCTCGCCCTGCTCGCCGCCGGGGCAACGCGGATCGGGACATCGAACGGGGTGGCGATGCCGGTGGAGGGTGGCCGGGTGTAGCAGCGCCGCTTCACGCTCCGCTGTAGCGCGGTCCGGTTCGACCCGGTAGAATGTCTCCCATCCCCTTCCGCGAGGCCCGAGTGTCGGACATGCCGCCCGGCCTTCCCCGGCATCCCATTGGGACGTTCGCTTTCGTCGGCACGTACGCGGTGCTGTTCGTCATCGCCTGGTTCGCCATCTACATCTTCATCTTCATGGCCCGCGGTCCGGTAGGCCCGTGAACGTCGATCTGTACGAGCGCGCCTGGATGTGGGGCGTCGCCGTCATGCTGGCGCTGTTTTTCGGCAGCACGGCCATCGGCGCCGCCCGCCGGCAGATCCATCCGCCGAGCCACGTGGAAACCATCGACCCCAGGACCGTCCTCTCCGACGAGCGCTTCCGGCAGCAGGGCGTGAGTGTCGGCGCCGACGGCAGGGTGCACGCGACCATCGTCGGGGCGATGTTCGTCTGGCTGCCCGCCGAGATGACCGTTCCCGCCGAGACGCCGGTCACGTTCCACCTCACGTCGGTCGACGTCATTCACGGCTACGAGATCGTCCGCACCAACGGGCAGACCATGGTCGTGCCGGGCTACGTGAGCCAGTTCACCACCCGATTCCCGGCCGGTGACTACCTCGTGGTCTGCAACGAGTACTGCGGGATCGGCCACCATACCATGGCGGCCAGGCTGCACGTCGTGCCGCGCGCGCAATGGCAGCCGCCGGCCTCCGCAGGGGCCGCCGTGCCCGCCGCGTCCACCGCCACGGCGGATTCCATGCACCAGGCAGGCGGCCATGACGACTGAGCGGGTGCGGACGGAGCGCCGGCTCATCCTCGCCAACGTCTGGGTGGCGGTCCTGGCGTTCGGGGTCGCGGCCGCCATGGCCATGATGCAGGCCATCAGCCGCGCCAACCTCGCGGTGCCGTTCAGCTCGGCGCGCATGTACTACATGTCGGTCACCGCGCACGGCGTGCTCATGGCCCTGGTGTTCACCACGTTCTTCATCATGGCGCTGGGCTACGCAGTGGCGCAGAAGGAGAACGGGTCCGTCAAGTGGCCCCGCTTCGGCTGGGCCATGTCCGGGCTCGCCGGGGCGGGCACGGTCATGGCCCTCGCGACGGTCTTCGCGTTCAAGTCGAGCGTGCTCTACACCTTCTACCCGCCGCTCCAGGCCCATCCGCTCTTCTACATCGGGCTGACGTTGCTGGTGGTGGGGTCGTGGGGCTGGTGCGCCAGCATGATCGCGTCCTGGCGTGAAGCGCGGGCGCGGCATCCGGGCAAGCCGGTGAGTCTCGCCATGCACGCCACCACTGCCAACGCTCTTCTCTGGCTGCTGGCCACCATCGGCGTCGCAGCGGAGATGCTGTTCCAGCTTATCCCCTGGTCGCTCGGATGGGTCAGGACCATCGACCCGATGCTGGCCCGCACCCTCTTCTGGTACTTCGGGCACCCGCTGGTGTACTTCTGGATCCTGCCGGCCTACACCATCTGGTACACCGTGCTGCCACGGGAGGCGGGCGGCAAGCTCTTCTCCGAGCCGCTCGGACGGATGGTATTCACGCTGTTCCTGATTCTCTCCACGCCGGTCGGGCTCCACCACCAGTTCCAGGATCCCGGTATTCCGGCGAGCTGGAAGCTGCTGCACACCCTCAACACCATGGCGGTGTCGTTCCCGAGCCTCGTCACGGCCTTTACCATCGTCGCCTCGCTCGAGGTGGCGGGCCGGCTCCGCGGCGGCACCGGCCTCTTCGGCTGGATCCGCGCGCTGCCGTGGGGCAATCCCGTCGTGTCGAGTGTCCTGCTGGCCTGCCTGCTCTTCCTGCTGGGCGGGTTCGGGGGGGCGGTCAACGCGGCATACGCGCTCAACTCGGTGGTGCACAATACCGCCTGGGTCACCGGCCACTTCCATCTCACCGTGGGCACGGCTGCGGCCCTCACCTTCATGGGGGCCTGCTACTGGCTCGTGCCGCGCGTCAGCGGACGCCAGCTCGAACTCGATCTGCTGGCCAAGGTCCAGCCCTATCTCTGGTTCCTCGGCATGGCCCTGTTCTCGTTCACCGGCCATGCCGCCGGGTTGCTCGGTCTTCCGCGCCGCGTCTTCGCCACCAACTACGGGGACGCGCCCCAGGCCCAGGCGTGGGCTCTGCTCACGTCGATCTCGGCCGCCGGCGGCATCGTGCTCTTCGCCAGTGCCGCGTTCTTCGTGCTCGTGATGCTGGGGACGCTGCTGGCGGGAAAGAAAGCGGAGCAGCCGCCCATCGAGTGGGCCGAATCGCTGGGCACGCCGGCGGCGGGGTACGCGTCGGGGCTCTGGGACCGCCTCGGTCTCTGGTTCGGCGTCGCGGTGGTCTTGGTGGCGATTGCCTACGTCATTCCGCTCTGGGACCTCGTCCACCTGCCGCGGTACGGAAGCCCGGGTTTCAAGCCGTTCTAGGCGCTGTCACTCGGCACCGGCTTCGATCACCACCTCCCGTTCCATCACCTTCGCCAGCACATCGGCCTTGCGCTGAGCGCCCCAGCATTCGAGCGACAGGTCGCTGCCGGCGAACCTGGGGGCGATGCGGATCGTGAGTCGGGCGTCATCCAGCTGCGTGGTGACCCGCTCGACGATGGCGGTGTGGCCGCGGTCGAGGCCGTCGGCCACGCGGAGCAGGCCGCTCAGCCGGCGGACGATCGCCTGGTCCCGCGGCTCGAGCCGGGCGAACACCTCGTGCTTCCGGCTCGGCCCCCGCTTGCGGTGGTAGCGGCTGATGAGCGCCACCAGCAGGCGATCGCGGGCGGGGAGATCGAGCCGGTCCGCGTGCATGATGAGCTGGAAGCTGTGGAGCTGGTGCCGCTTGTAGCTCACGAGCTGACCCACGTCGTGCAGCAGCGCCGCCGCCTCGAGCAGGCGGCGCTCCGCGTCTCCGGCGCGGAGTTCCTCACGCAACTGGTCGAACAGCTGGAGGGCGAGGACGCGCACGTGTTCCACATGGCGCCGATCGCTCTGGCACCGCTCCGTGAACTCGCGCACCAGCCGCATGGGGTCGGCAGCGATCGGGGTGGTGGCCCCCACCATCTCGAGGAGCAGACCTTCGCGCAGCCCGAAGGCGCTGACCGTGACGGAGCGGGCATCGACGCGGGCGAGCAGCTCGGCCGTGACGGCCAGCCCCGCCAGGATGATGTCCGCCCGTTGAGGACTGAGTCCGGGGACGTTGCGCCGCTGTTCCGGCGTCCGCGTGGACAGCCACTCGAGCAGGTGCTCCACCTCCGCCGTGCCGACGGCCACGCCATGCACGTTGTCGCTGGGCGAGAGCCCGCGCCGGCCCAGCGCGATGCGCCCGAGGGTGGTAAACGACCCGCCGGAGCCGATCACCAGCGCCTGGGTCCAGTCCCGGCCCTTGAGCGCCTTCCGGAACTGCTTACGCAGATGGGCGCGGAGGTCGGCCACCTCCTTGCGCGTGTCGCGCTCGCCGGGCAGCCACAGCTCGGTGAGCCGCACCGCGCCGAAGGGCAGGGAGATGGTGTCCTCGACCAGGCCATCCACCGCGCCGATCAGCTCGAGGCTCCCGCCGCCGATGTCGGCCACGAGGGTGCGGGTGCCGGCGAGCTGGAAGTGGTGCGCCACCGAGCGATACGACAGGAACGCCTCGCGCTCGGCGTCGATGATCTCGAGCGGGATGCCCGTCTCGCGCCGGACGCGCTCGACGAAGGCGGGGCCATCGGCCGCGTCGCGGACCGCGGACGTGGCGACGGCGGCGATGCGCGAGACGCCGCGGCGGTGGCAGACCTCCTGCATGCGGCACAGCGTGGCGAGCGCGCGCTCGGCGGCCACGGGGTCGAGCCGCCCGGTGGCGGCGATGCCGCGGGCCAGGCGCGGCTGGTCCTTCACCTCGTCGATCACGACGAGGCCGAGCGACGGATCGTGCTCCGCCACGATGAGGCGGATGGAATTGGAGCCGACGTCGATGGCGGCCAGCCGCTCGCGGGCGGGCCGCGGCGCCGGGGCCGGCCCGTCCATCGCGACGATCGGTCCCGGCATCCCGGTCATCAGCGCCCGGCCGGCGCCGGGCCGCCTTCGCGCGTGTCGCCGCGGTCCTCGGCGTGGTGCTTGATCGACTTGCCCTCCACCAGGAAGACCACGTCCTCGCCGATGTTGGTGGCGAGGTCGGCCACGCGCTCGAGGTTCCGGCTGACCAGGAACAGCTCCATCCCCACGCCGATCATGTGCGGATCCTCCATCATGTGCGTGAGGAGAATGCGGAACACCGACCGGTGCAGGATATCGACCTTGTCGTCGCGGAGACAGACCTCACGGGCCGCGGCCGCGTCCCCCCGGATGAACGCCTCGAGGGCGTCGGAGAGCATCTCGCGCGCGAGGCGCGCCATCTCGACGATCTCCGGCTCGGGCGCGATCGGCCGGGACTCGGTGAGCCGCGCCGCGGACTGGGCGATGTTGACCGCGTGGTCACCCACCCGCTCGAGGTCGTTGGCGATCTTGAGCGCCGACGTGAGCATGCGGAGATCCCGCGCCATGGGCTGCTGGAGCGCCAGGAGGTTGATGCACTGCTCCTCGATCTCCATTTCCATGTTGTCGATGGTGCGGTCGCCGGCGATGACCTGACCGGCCTTGGCCGCATCCCGCTCGAGCAGCGCCTCCACCGCCAGGCCGAGCGCCGCCTCGGCCTCACCCGACATGGTGAGGAGGCGGACCTTCACATGGTTCAGCTCGTCGTGAAAATGGCGATGCACCTCGGGGCTCATCCGAATCTCCCGGTGATGTAGGCCTCGGTCCGCTCGCTGACCGGGGCCGTGAAGATCTGCTCGGTGTCGCCGAACTCCACCAGCTCGCCGGCGTCGAAGAAGGCGGTGAAGTCGGACACGCGCGCCGCCTGCTGCATGTTGTGCGTCACGATGACAATGGTGTACTGCTGCTTGAGCTCGATGATCAACTGCTCCACCTTCTGCGTGGCGATGGGGTCGAGCGCGGAGCAGGGCTCGTCCATGAGCAGGATTTCGGGATTGTTCCCCAGCGCCCGGGCGATGCACAGCCGCTGCTGCTGACCGCCGGAGAGTTCCATCGCGTTGTCGTCGAGCCGGTCCTTCACCTCGTCCCACAGCGCCGCCGCGCGCAGGCACCGCTCCACCAGATCGGGCAGGTCCCGGCGGGCCACCAGCGCGTTCAGGGCCGGGCCGTAGGCCACATTGTCGAAGATCGATTTGGGGAACGGGTTGGGCCGCTGGAACACCATCCCCACCTGCTGGCGCAGCGCCACGAGATCGCGGTCCGGAGCGTAGACCGAGCGGCCATCCACGAGGATGTCGCCCTCATGGCGGGTCCCCGGGATGAGCATGTTCATCCGGTTGATCGACCGGAGGAAGGTGGACTTGCCGCAGCCCGACGGCCCGATGATCGCCGTCACCGCCCGGCGCGGCAGCGCGAGGCTGATGCCCTTGAGCGCCCGCACCGGGCCATAGAAGAACCCGAAGTCGCGCGCTTCGATCGCGGGGCGCTCCGGTTCGCCCTCCGGCCGGGGCGGGCGCGCGGCGCGCGGCTGCAGGGTGGGCCTGGCGAGCGGGATCCCGGGTGCCGGCACCGGGGGCGTGGCGGGGATCATGCCGTTCATCCGAACCGTCCGGTGATGTAGGCCTCGGTCTCGGCCTGCGTGGGCCGGGTGAACATGTCCCGCGTGCTGCCGGTCTCGATCATGTTCCCCAGGTAGAAGAAGGTAGTCGTGTCGGAGACCCGCGCGGCCTGCTGCAGGTTGTGGGTCACGATCACGATGGTGAACTCCTTCTTCAGCGTAAAGAGCAGCTCCTCGATCCGCAGGGTGGCCTGGGGGTCGAGCGCCGCGGTAGGCTCATCGAGCAGGATGACCTCGGGCTCGGGCGCGATGGTGCGCGCCAGGCAGAGCCGCTGCTGCTGGCCGCCCGAGAGGGCCATCGCGCTCGCGTCGAGTCGATCCTTCACCTCGTCCCAGAGGGCCGCGCGCCGGAGCGACCGCTCCACGATCTCGGCCAGCTCCGACCGCCGCCGCCCGTTCACCCGGAGTCCCGCCGCCACGTTGTCGAAGATCGACATCGTGGGAAAGGGGGTGGGCTTCTGGAACACCATGCCGATCCGGCGCCGGAGCTGCATCACGCTCACCCGCGGGGCGTAGATGTCCTCGCCGTCCAGCAACACCCGCCCCGTGATCCACCCGCCCTCCGACAGCTCGTGCATCCGGTTGAGCGTGCGCAGGAACGTGGACTTGCCGCAGCCCGACGGCCCGATCAGCGCGTGTACCCGGTTGGGCGCAAACGCCAGCGACACGTTGCGGACGGCGGTGAATTTGCCGTACATCGCCGTCAGCCGGTCGGTCACGATCCGCGGCGGACCGTCAGCCATTGGATCCGAACTTCCGGCGCGTGACGAGCCGCGCCGCGATGTTGAGCACCAGCACGACCAGGATCAGCACCAGCGCCGCGCCCCACGCGAACTGGTGCCACTCCTCATACGGGCCCGTGGCGTACGTGAACACGGTGAGCGGGAGCGCCGCCATCGGCTCGTTCAGCGAGAACGCCAGGTACTGGCTGCCCAGCGCGGTGAAGAGAAGCGGCGCGGTCTCGCCCGCGATGCGCGAAATGGCCAGCAGCGTGCCGGTCACGATGCCGGGGAGCGTCGTGCGCACCACCACCGCCAGCGCGGCGCGCCAGCGCGGGTAGCCGAGGGCCAGCGCGGCCTCGCGCAGCGCACCGGGGACGAGCTTGATCATTTCTTCGGTGGTCCGCATCACCATCGGCACCATCAGCAGCGCCAGCGCCACGCTGCCGGCGAGCGCGGAGAAGTGCTTCTGCGGCGCCACCACCCAGGTCCATGCGAAGACGCCCACCACGATCGACGGCGTGCCGTTCATGACGTCCGCCACGAACCGCGTCACCCACGTGAGCCGGCTCGCGGGGTACTCGGCGCAATAGAGCCCCGCGCCGATCCCGAGCGGCAGACCCATGAGGCACGCCGTCCCGACGATGATGACCGTCCCCACGATGGCGTTGAGCACGCCGCCCCCGGACTCGCCCGCGGGGGCCGGGATCCTGGTGAAGAAGTCGACGCTCAGGCTGCTCGCGCCCTTGAGGACGAGGTAGCCGAGGATCACGACGAGCGGGAGTACGGCCGCCGCCACCGCGGCGATCATCAACCCCACCATGGCGTTGCTCTTCACCCGCCGCCACGTCCGACGGTTCATGCCTTGCTCCCGGCGCTCGAGCCCCGCGCCACCCGCCAGATGAGCAGCCGCGCTCCCGCGTTGACCGCCGCCGTGAGCAGGAACAGCGTCAGCGCCACATAGGTGAGCGCGGAGAAGTGGATATCGGTGGCCGCCTCGGAAAACTCGTTGGCGATCACCGCGGCCATCGTGTAGCCCGGCGCGAACAGCGAGGCCGCGATCTCGTGCCGGTTCCCGATCAGCATCGTCACCGCCATCGTCTCGCCCAGCGCGCGCCCCAGCCCGAGAATGATCGCGCCGAAGATCCCGGACCTGGCGTAGGGCAGCACCGCCGACACCGCTGCCTCCCACCGGGTGGCGCCCAGGGCCAGCGCGGCCTCCCGCTGGCTCACCGGCACCGCCTCCAGCACCTCGCGCGAGACCGACATCACATACGGCATCACCATGATCGCGAGGATGAGGCTTGCCGACAGGATCGAGGGGCCGTAGATCGGCCCCTGGAAGAACGGCAGGAAGCCCAGGGTGTCGCGCAGGAAGGGAAAGACCGACTGCCGGAGCAGCGGGACCAGCACGAAGATGCCCCACAGGCCGTAGACGACCGAGGGAATGGCCGCCAGCAACTCGATCACGAATGCCACGGGTGCGCGGAGCGCGCGCGGCGCGAACTCGGTGAGGTAGATCGCGACGCCCAGCGAGAGCGGCACCGCGATCAGCAACGCGAGCAGGGACGAGACGAGCGTGCCGAAGATGAGCGGAAAGGCGCCGAACTGCTCGGCCACCGGGTCCCACACGCTGGTGGTGAGAAAGTCGATCCCGAAGCGGCTGATCGCGAGCCGGGATCCCTGCCACAGCTCCCAGACCAGGAAACCGAGCAGCACCGGGATGCTCGAGGCGGCCACGGTGAGGACCGCCTTGAAGATCCGGTCGCCGTAGTAACGCTGTTCGAGCGACAGGCTGGAGTCCCGGCGCTCGGGCTCTGCCGTCGTTGCCGGTCGAGTCATGGGCGCGGGAGTCCCGGCCGGGGCAGATGCGACGCCGTCACGGATCGGAAACGAAGCGGAGACTGCAAGGGCCGGCTAGGAAATGACCTTCCCCTCCGACCGGAGCTGCGCCACCCGCTGCTGCACCAGCTTCACCACGTCGGCCGGCAGCGGGGCATAGCTCAGGTCGCTGGCCATCTTCTGCGCCTCCGGGCTCGCCATCCACGTGAGAAAGCCCTTGATCGCTTTGGCCTTGGCCGGATCGGGATGATCCGCCTTGATCAGCAGCCAGGTGTAGGAGCTGATGGGATAGGCATCCTTGCCCTGCGGGTTGGTGATCGAGACCCGGAAGTCGGTCGTGGGCGCCAGCTTCACGCCTGCCGCCGCCGCGGTCATCGCGGGAATGCTGGGCTCGGTGAACACGCCGGACGCATTCCTGACCGCCGCTGCCGGCAGCTTGTTCGAGATGGCGTAGATCGCTTCGACGTAGCCGATCGCGCCCTCCACCTGCTTGACCTGCTGGGTGACGCCCTCGTTGCCCTTGCCGCCCAGGCCGATCGGCCAGTTGACCGACGTGGCGGCACCCACCTTGGCCTTCCATTCGGGGCTGACTTTCGACAGGTAGTCCACGAAGACGAAGGTCGTGCCCGACCCGTCCGACCGGTGCACCACGATGATGTCGGTGGCCGGCAGCGCGAGGCCGGGGTTGAGCGCGGCGATGCGCCGGTCGTTCCACCGGGTGATCCGTCCGAGGTAGATGTCCGCGATGGTCGCGGCATCCACCTTGAGCTGCTTGCCCGCGAGGGAGCGCAGGTTGTAGGTGATGGCGACCGCGCCGATCACGGTGGGGATGTGCACCACGTTGCCCCTGACACTCGCGATCTGCTGGTCGGTCATCGGGCTGTCCGTGGCGCCGAAATCGACCGTGCCTTCCACGAACTGCCGGATGCCCCCGCCCGATCCGATCGACTGATAGTTGATCCGGACCCCGGTCTTCTTGCCGTAGGCGTCGAACCACTTGGAGTAGATCGGGTTGGGGAACGTCGCCCCGGCCCCGGTCAGGCGCTGGGCCAGCGCCGGCGAGGCGGCGGCTACCAGGAGGAGGGCACAAGCAGTACGGACGCGCATGCGCGGTTCCTTTCGTCACGGACGGTTCGCTCGGCAATCGCGCCTGCGGGAAGACAAACCGGGCCGGAGCCCTCCCGCAACCCGCGATCAACGACGCCGAAGGAAAGCCCGGCCTCGTGTCCTGCGTGTCACGAGTTGGTCACGACGATGTATCACGATCTGGCTCTGCGGTCCGGGTCTCATAACTTCTGGCGACCTCAACGCGAAGGATCCCGGCTTGGGTACCCATTTCCTGACCCCGATCGCGGTCGCAGGTTCGACGACCCGGAGCGCAGTGGTGCTGGCTCTGCTCGTCGGCGCGGGAGCCGGCGCCGTCGGCGCCCAGGCGCCCACTCCCGCCGACCACGCGCGCGTCCCCGCCGCCCCGCCGGACACTCAACCGGCGCCCCGGCCGTGGTATCTCCGCTGGGCGCTCCGCGGTTACACGCAGATCCGATACAACGACCTGTTCCGGACCAACCGCGACCTCCGCTGCCCGGCCTGCGACGGCAACCTGGGCGGCGTCGCCGACTTCTCCATCCGCCGGTCCCGGATCACGTTCCAGGTCACGCCGGCCGAGCGGGTGGGCGTCAAGGCCGAGGTCGACCTCGTCACCTCGGTGGGCGACCGGCTCGCCTTCCTGGACATGCGGGAGCTCTACGCCGACGTGTTCCTCGACGCCGGGAAGACCGCGTGGCTCAGAGCCGGGCTCGCCAAGGTGCCCTACGGCTACGACAACCTGCAGTCGAGCAGCGTCCGCGTGCCGTTCGACCGCGATGACGCCATCGAAAGCGGGGCACCGGGCCAGCGCGATATCGGCGTGTTCGCGGTGTGGGGACCCGCCAAGGTGCACCGGCAACTGCGCATGCTGGCCGACAGCGGGTACAAGGGCGAGGGTGACCACGGCGTCGTGAGCCTCGGCATCTACAACGGTCAGAGCGCCAACCGGCCGGAGGCGAACGACAACAAGCACGTGGCGTTGCGCCTGGCGTGGCCGTTTGAGCTCTCCGCGAACCAGATCCTCGAACTCGGCGTCCAGGGCTACACCGGGACCTACACCCTCACGGCCGACCTCCGTACGCGCGGAGTCGCCGCGCCGGCCGGATACGACTTCCGCGACCGCCGCGTCGCGGTGAGCGCCGTGCTCCTGCCCCGGCCCTTCGGACTGGAGGCCGAATGGAACTGGGGCGATGGCCCGCGCTATGACCGGACGCAGAACGCCGTGGTGAACGGGACGCTCGACGGCGGCTACGTGCTCGCATCGTACCGGGCGCGGCTGCCCCGGGGCCAGCTCCTCTTCCCGTTCGTGAGGGCGCAGTGGTACGAGGGGGGCAAGAAGGCGGAACTGGATGCGCGGTTCTACGACGTGAAGGAACTGGAGGTGGGGGCGGAGTGGTTGGCGCAGAGGGCGGTGGAGATCACCGCGGCCTACATGTTCTCGGACCGCCGGTTCGACGACGGGGCGCTGCGCGACAACCGGCAGAAGGGGAGCACCATGCGGCTGCAGGTGCAGTTCAACTACTAGCCGGATGGGGGACAGGCGACAGGTGCAGCGGATCGCGCTCCACCGCTCACCTGTCGCTCGGCGCCAGCCTCCCGAAGGGGTCCTCGAACATCGCGTCTTCGCTGGGCACGAAGGCGAGCAACGGGTGGGTACGCATCCGGCGCGCCAGCCGGAGCGGCAGGTCCGCGAGCGTCACCTTGCGGCCGAAGCTGGCCGGCGCGTTCAGGCAGAGGAGCCAGAGGCGCGCCGCGCCGACGGGGTCGATGCCGCTGACCCCCGCGCAATCGAGGGTGACGTCCAGTGCCTCCCGGGGCGCGCGCTCGATGGCGCGGCGCACGTCATCGACGATCTGCCCGTCGATGCGACCGCGCAGACGGATCACCAGGGAGGTGGGCGCCGCAAACGAGACCCGGAGGTCGCTGAAGGTGTCGGGGGCCAGCAGTGAGTTGTACATGGCCGCATGATGGTCGGGGATAGTCACGCCTGTTCCGTTCCGGCGTAACAGGTCAGCAAAAGCCGGGCCGAGGCCGATTCAGCCCGGGAACCACGCCATCACGCGCGTCCCCATCCCCCGTTCGCTCTCTGCCCAGACCCGCCCCCTATGGGCCTCGACCAGGTGCTTGACGATCGCCAGCCCAAGTCCCGTGCCCCCTTCCGTCCGGGAGCGCGAGGGGTCCGCGCGGTAGAACCGCTCGAAGATCCGGGGCAGGTGATCGCTGGCGATGCCGCTGCCGGTGTCCTCCAGACACACCGTGACCCCGCCGTCGGCGGCGGCGGCGCGGCACGTGATGCGCCCGCCCGGCGGGGTATATCGGAGGGCGTTGTCGATCAGGTTGGTCAGGATCTGGCGCAGGGCGTCGGCGTCGGCCAGGATCCGCCGGGCCTCCGGCGCGATGTCCAGCGCGAAGCTCACGTCCGCGGCCCGGGCCCGCTCGGCCATGGAGTCCCAGACCTCCCGGGCCGCCTCCGCCACGTCCACGGGTTCCTTTCGGAGTTGGTGGCGGCCGGCTTCCAGGCGGGCAAGATCCAGCAGGTCGTCCACCAGCCGCTGCATCCTGCGAGCATTGATGAGGATTACCTCGAGGAAACGGGCGGCGGTCTCCGGGTCCGGCCGGTCGGTCAGCAGGGTTTCGGCATAGCCCGAGATCGAGGTGAGCGGCGTGCGCATTTCGTGGGAGACGTTGGCCACGAAGTCCCGCCGGACCGCCTCCAGGCGCCGGATTTCGGTCAGGTCGTGCAGGACGAGGACGGCGCCGCCGGCCGGCAGGCGCCGGGCGCTGAAGAGGAAGGTCTTGCCATCCAGGTCCACCTCGTCGCTCCGGAAGCTGTCCGGGCCGTCGAGGACGGCGTCCACCATGGCGCGCGCCGCCTTGGCCCGGAAGAGCTGGCGCAGCTCGGGCAGCGGCTGGTCGTCGGCGTAACCGAGGAGGCGCCGCGCGGCCGCGTTGGCCGTGACGATGCGACCCTGCTCGTCGCTCGCGATCACGCCCTCCACCATGGATTCCACGAGCGCGGTCGAATTCGCCTGCTGCTGGGTCAGCTCCGCGATGCGGTCGGCGAGCTGCCGGTGCATCTCGCGCAGCGCCTGCACCAGCAGGTCGATCTCGGGGATCCCGGAGCGGGGGAATCGGGGTGGCGAGCCGGCGGCGATGGCGCGCGCGGCGTGCGCCAGCGCGGTGAGCGGCTGCGCGATCGAGCGGCCCGCGATGAGCGCCAGCACCGAGCCCACGATGAGCGCAAGGAGCGCCGCGCCGAGGATCGCGCGGCGGGCCTGGCGGACCGCGGCGTCAACCTGGACGTTCGTCGCGGCCACGCGCACCACGCCGGGCCGGGTGGGAATGGCGGCGTAGAACAGACGCCCGCCGATGGTCTCGCTCACGCGGGTGGCGAACCCGGTGCGGCCGGCGAGTGCTTCCCGCACCTCGGGGCGGGTGGCGTGGTTGGCGATCGGCGGCAGCGGACCCTCGGGGAAGTCGCTGTCGGCCAGCACTCGGCCGGTGGGGTCGATGAGGGTGATGCGGTGGGAGGTCTGGCGAGCCAGGCGGCGGACCGTGGCCTGCCACGCCGCCGGATTGACCGGCAGCGCCTCGCTCACCAGCCGGGCCTCGCGCTCCAGCATGTAGCCGGCGTCCCGCTCCAGATCCCGGCGGAGGGCGCGCTCGGACACCCACACCAGGACCAGCATGGTGAACACCAGCACCAGGACTGTGCCGGCCACCAGCCGGCCGGCGAAGCTCACCGGGCCCTGCCCCCGCGATCGGCGCCCTTGAAGCGATAGCCGAAGCCGCGCACCGTCTCGATCTGGCTGCCGAGGTCGCCCAGTTTCGCGCGCAGCCGCTGGATGTGCATGTCGACGGTCCGGGTCTGGATGTCCGGCTGCGCCTCCCACACGGTTTCGAGGAGCTGGGGCCTCGACTGCGTCCGGCCGCGGCGCTCGACCAGCGTGAGGAGCAGCTTGTACTCGGTGGTCGTGAGACTGAGCTCCTTGCCGTTCACCATGACGCGGTGCGCCGAGCGATCGATGACGAGGGGGCCGGCGGTGAGCATCGAGCCGGACGCCACCGGCGGGGAACTCAGCCGCCGGAGCAGCGCTCCCACCCGAAGCGCCAGCTCGGCCGGCGAGAACGGCTTGGTCAGGTAGTCGTCCGCGCCCAGCGAGAGGCCGCGGATCCGGTCGGCCTCCTCACGGCGCGCCGTGAGCAGGATCACGCCGACGTCGCGCGTCTCCTCCCGCCGCCGCATCTCCGCCAGCACGTCGTAGCCGGAGACGCCCGGCAGCATCAGGTCGAGCACGACCACATCCGGCCGCTCCTCCCGCGCCGCCTTCAGCGCGTCGGGGCCGTTGGCCGCCGTGGAGACCCGGTAGCCGGATTTGGCCAGATGATATGCCACGAGCGCGGTGATGTCCGGCTCGTCGTCTACCACGAGGATGCGGTGCGTCATGCTGGGCTCGTCGGTCGGGACATCGATTACTCGGGTACCCCCGTCTCCTGCAGGCGGAGCCGGGTGTGGGTTCGGCTGCGCTCGCTGGCGCGGCGGCGCTCGTTCCGCATGGTCTCGTCCTGCTCCAGGGCGTCGAGAATCGCCGACAGCAGTCGGCCCCGGGCGCCGATGTCGCGCCGAAGGCGATAGAGCACGAACTGCGCGATGGGCGAATCACGGACGATCTCTATCCGCCGCAGCACCTGGAGGTGCCGCGATACGGTGGGCTGGGGAAGCCCGAGAATCGCCTGGAGGTCGGAAACGAACAGCGGCGCCGCGGCCAGGCAATTGAGGATCCGGAGCCGAGTGGGTTCGGCGATGGTGAGGAGCAACCGGGCGGCGGAGGGGCGCTCATGCATATGCGTTGGCGCGAATATATGGCTGGCCGAATGAAAGGGGAAGGGCGCGGCCGGGCGCGCGGTGATCGATGACCCGGTGACACCCGACGGGTCTGGCAGCCAGCGGATGGCGTTCCGCCATCCGGCCGCATCTATATTTCCGCCCCATGTTTTCCGCCGCCCTGCTCGCGGTCGCGCTCGCATCGGCGCCGCCGCCCCCCGATACTGTTCACCTGGTCGTCGCGGCTACGACTGACGTGCATGGCCGGGCGACCGACTGGGATTACCTCGCCGACCGGTCGTTCGCCGGCGGGCTCACCCGCGCGGCCCGCGTGGTCGACTCGCTCCGCGCGGCATATCCCGGCCGGGTGCTGCTGGTCGACTCGGGCGACCTGATCCAGGGGGACCCGTTCGCGCTCTACTTCGCGCAGGTGGCGCCGGCGGACACCAACCCGATCATCCGCGCGATGAACCTCATGGGCTACGACGCGGCCACGCCCGGCAACCATGAGTTCAACTTCGGCCTCGCCACGATGCGCCGCGCCCTGGGAGGCGCGGCGTTCCCGTATGTGAGCGCGAATATCCGGACCCTGCCATCGGGCAAACCGCTCTGGCCCACGCACGTGGTGCTGGAGCGCGCCGGGGTCCGGGTGGGCATCACCGGGTTCACCACGCCGGGTGTGATGGTGTGGGACCGCGCCAACGTGAAGGGCCTGATCCGGGTGGAGCCGATCGCGAGCCGCGCGGAGCGCGAGCTCGAGCAGCTGCGGAAGCACTCCGACCTCGCGATCGTGCTCATCCACAGCGGGATGGATGGCCCGTCGTCATTCGACACCACGGGCGTGGGCCCCGAGGACGTGGCGGCGTCGCTGGCGGACCTCGACCATCGGCCGGACCTGGTGGTGGTGGGCCATTCCCACCGGCAGATGACCGATTCCGTCCTCCACGGGGTGCACTTCATCCAGCCCAGGCCCTATGCGCAGTCGCTGGCGCTCGCCCACGTGGCGCTGGTCCGGGACGGCGAGCGCTGGCGGGTGGCGTCGATCCGCGGCGAACGGGTGGATCTCGCGACCGTCCCGCCGTCCGAGCGCCTGAGCGCCGCGCTCGCGCCGGCGCGAGCAGCGGTCCAGGCCTGGACCCGCACGCCCATCGGCCGGGCGGCCGCCCCGATGCCGGCCGCGCTGGCCCGCGCCGAACCCACGCCGATCGTCGCCTTCGTCAACGAAGTCCAGCGCCGGGCCGCGGGAGCGGACCTCGCCACCACCGCCGCATTCAACACCTCCGCGGGGTTCGACGGCGACATCACCATCGCCGACGTGGCGGCGGTCTATCCGTACGAGAACACGCTCCGCGCCATCCGCGTGAGCGGCGACCAGCTCAAGCGCTATCTGGAGCAGTCCGCCCGCTACTTCAAGGTGGAGAACGGCCGGGTACGCCTGAACGACAGCATCCCCGGCTACAACTTCGACATCGTCTCCGGGGTCGAGTACGACATCGACCTCACGCGGCCGGTGGGGCAGCGGATCACGCGCCTCGAGCGCGGCGGCCGTCCCGTCCTGCCGGCCGACAGTTTCACGCTCGCGCTCAACAGCTACCGTCAGGGTGGTGGCGGCGGGTTCGACATGCTGGCCGGCCTGCCGGTGGTGTATGACCGACAGGAAAGCATCCGCGATCTGCTGGCGGCGGCGGTGCGCGAGGCGGGCACGGTCGACCCGTCGCGCCTGGCCGAGCGGAACTGGCGGATCGTGCCCGCGGCGATGGCGGCAGAGGTGCGCGCGCTGTTTTCCGCCGCGGCGGGTGCGGCGAGTCGGCCGGAGCGGTTGCGCGTGCTCGCGCTCAATGACTTCCACGGCGCGCTGCAGCCTCGCACCTACGCCTGGTCGCGGGGCCGCGCCGTGGGTGGCGCGGCGGCGCTGGCGGCAGCGATGGATTCGGCGGAAGCGCGCTGCCGCTGTCCCACGCTGCGGCTCGACGGCGGCGATCAGATGCAGGGCACCCTCGCCTCCAATGCGGTATACGGGCGCTCGGTGGTGGAGGTGTTCAACGCCATGCGCCTCCACGCCGCGGTACTCGGCAACCATGATTTCGACTGGGGCGTGGACACGCTGCGCGCCCGGATGCGCGAGGCCCGCTACCCGTGGATCGCGGCGAACGTGCGCGATTCACTCACGGGCCGGCGGCCCGAGTGGGTCCGGCCCTGGGCGATCGTGACGGCCGGGCCGTACCGCGTCGGCGTCATCGGCTACGCGGCCCGGAACACCAAGGGCATGGTGAAGGCGGACCGGCTGAAGGGCATCGTGTTTGCCGGGGGCTACCAGGCGCTGGCGGGGCCGCTGGATTCGCTTCGCGCCGAGAAGCCCGACGCCGTGGTGCTCATCGCGCATGAGGGCGCCTTCTGCGACTCCACCGGGTGCCAGGGTGAGGTGATCGATCTGGCCCGGGAACTGCCCCGGGGCGCCGTGGATCTCATCGTCTCGGGGCACACGCACTCACTGGTGAACACGACGGTCAACGGCATTCCGATCGTGCAGGCCCGCACCAACGGCACCGCGCTCGGCATCGTGGATCTCACGCGCGACGCGGCGGGCCGGTGGACGGCGGCGGTCTCGGTGCCGACGGTCTATGCCGACGAGGTCACGCCGGACGCGGCGGTGGCCGCGATCGTCGATCGGTACTGGGGCCGGGTGGATTCGGTCGCCAACCGCGTGGTGGCGCGGCTGGCGGAACCGCTCCGGCGGGAGGGCGACCAGTATCCGCTGGGCAACCTCGTGGCGGACGCGCAGCGCGCCGCGGGCCGCGCCGACATCGCCGTGATGAACAGCTCCGGCATCCGGGCGGACCTGCCGGCGGGGCCGGTCACGTACGGGCAGCTCTTCGCGGTGCAGCCGTTCGGCAACGGGATCGTGGTGCAGACGTTGCCGGGCACCCGGGTGCTCCAGCTCCTCGAGCGCGCGGTGGGCCGGGGCGAGCCCGGCGCGCACGTGAGCGGCGTCATCGTGCAGTACGACCCGGCCGCGGCCGAGGGCCACCGGGTGAAGGACGCGCGCCTGCTGGACGGACGGCGCATTCTCCCCGGGGGACAGTACACGGTGGTGGTGAATGACTATCTCGCGGGCGGCGGCAGCGGCTACTCGATGCTGGTGGGCGCGCCGACCCGTCCGCTGAACCGGACGGATCTGGAGGTGCTGGTGGACTATCTGGCGACGCGGCCCCAGCCGGTGCGGGCCCCGCGCGAGGCGCGGCTGCGGCAGGTGGCCCGGTGAGGGAGCCGGGCGACGCCGGCAGCCGCGGCATCCGCGTGTTCGTCAACGAACGGCCGGTGACGGTGCCGCCGGGCGCCACCGCGCTCGACGCGGTGGCCGCGTTCGATCCGGCGCTCGCGGCGGCGGTGGGTTCGGGAGACGCCTATCTCACCGACGGCCGCATGATCCGGCTCGACGCCGGGGCGGGCATGGTGGCGGGCTCGATCGTGCGCGTGGTGCGGAGCGCGCGGCAGCGCGGTGAGGGTCCGGCCGGGGATGTCGATGCTGACGCGTGAACTGATCCATCGCCTGCCCAAGGCGGAACTGCACGTCCACCTCGACGGCTCGCTCCGGCCGGAGACGATGATCGACCTGGCGCGGGCGAGCCACGCTCCGCTCCCCACGTTCGATCCCGACGAGCTCCGCCGCTTCATGGTGGTGGACGACGCACGCAACCTGCAGGACTATCTGAATCGCTTCGACCTCACCATCGGGCTGCTGCAGACGCCCGAGGCCATCGAGCGCGTGGCGTACGAGATGGTGGAGGACGCGGCCCGGGACCACGTCCGCTATCTCGAGGTGCGCTACTGCCCGCGCTTGAGCTGCCGCGGCGGGCTGAGCCTGCGCGAGGTACTGGAGGCCGAGCGCCGCGGGCTCGCGCGGGGCGAGGCCGAGTTCGGCGTCCGCACCGGGATCATCAACTGCTCGCTCCGGCACTACGCGCCGCAGGTGTCGGTGGAGATCGCGGAGGCCTCGGTGGCCGCGCGGGACCTGGGCGTGGTCGGATTCGATCTGGCGGGTGGCGAGGCGGGACGGCCGCCGGGCGTGCATGGCGAGGCGTTCGACATCGCGGCCAGGGGCCACCTCGGCATCACGGTGCACGCGGGTGAGGCGGCGGGCGCGGAATCGATCGCGGAGGCCATCGTCCGCTGCCACGCCAACCGGATCGGCCACGGCACCCGGCTCTACGAGGATCCGGATCTCCTGGCCTACGTGCGCGACCGCCGCATCCTGCTCGAGATCAACATCACGAGCAACGTCCAGACGCGCGCCGTCATGCGCGCGGCAGATCACCCCGTACGCGCCTACTTCGACGCGGGCGTGGCCGTCACGCTGTCCACCGACAACTGGTTGATGAGCGGCGTCTCCCTTACCGATGAGTACTGGCTGGCCCACACCGAACTCGGCTTTGACCGGGAGGAGATCGACCAGATGATCCTCAACGCATTCGCGGGTGCCTTCCTGCCGTGGCCCGAGCGGCAGCGGCTGGTTCGCGAGGTCGAAGCCGAACTGGCGGCCCTCCGATGAGCGGGCTCTGGCTGCTCCAGACCGCCGCCGAGCGGCTGGCGCAGGCGCGGGCGGGCCTCGATACGCCGCTCGCGGAGCGGCTCGTGGGCCTGCTCGGCATGGCGGCCATGATCGGGCTCGCCGTGGCGCTGTCCTACGATCGCCGACGCATCAACTGGCGCCTGGTCGCCAGCGGCCTCGGCATCCAGGCGCTCTTCGGGATCCTGGTGCTCAAGACCACCGGCGGGCGCGCCTTCTTCGAGTGGGTGGGCGGGCTCATCACCGGGCTCCTCGCGTTCCAGGAGAAGGGCGCCCGTTTCGTGTTCGGCAACCTGGTGCAATCCAACGTGCCGGTGGGGCTGCCGCAGCCGGGCGGCGCACTCGACACCTCGGCCGGAATGGTGGCCAACACGGGCGCTTTCTTCGCGTTCAACGTGCTGCCCACCATCATCTTCTTCTCGGCCCTGATGTCGGTGCTGTACTACCTCAACGTGATGCAGCTCCTGGTGAAGGGCATCGCGTGGGTGATGCAGAAGACGCTGGGGACGTCGGGGGCCGAAACCCTGTCCGCCTCGGGCAACATCTTTCTGGGCCAGACCGAGGCCCCGCTGCTCGTCAAGCCGTTCGTCAGGACGATGACGCCATCGGAGCTGCTGACCGTGATGGTCGGCGGCTTCGCCACCGTGGCCGGCGGCGTGCTCGCGGCGTATGTGGGCATGCTCTCGGGCACGTTCCCCAACATCGCCGGCCACCTGCTGGCGGCGAGCGTGATGAACGCGCCGGCCGGTCTCGTACTCGCGAAGATCATCATGCCGGAGACGGGCACGCCCGAGACCAAGGGCTCGCTCGATCTCCGGGTCGAGAAGACCGACACCAGCGTCATCGAGGCGGCGGCCAACGGTGCCGCCCAGGGCATGGTGCTCGCCATCAACGTGGCGGCGATGCTGATGGCGTTCGTGGCCCTCGTGGCCCTGCTCAACTTTCTCCTCGGCTGGGCCGGCGGGCTCGTGGGCTTCGAAGCACTCAGCCTGCAGTGGGTGCTGGGCCAGCTCCTGCGGCCCCTGGCCTGGGTGATGGGCGTGCCGTGGCAGGACACCCAGTACGTCGCCGGCCTCATCGGGCTCAAGACCACGCTCAACGAGTTCGTGGCCTATGCGCAGTTCGCGGCGGACCTGGGCTCCGGGATCCAGTTGCAGCCGCGCAGCGCCATCATCCTCACGTACGCCCTGCTGGGATTCGCCAACTTCTCGTCGATCGCCATCCAGATCGGCGGCATTGGCGGTCTGGCGCCGGAGCGCCGGAGCGAGATCGCGAAGTACGGCCTGCGCGCCATGATCGCGGGCAACCTGGCGGCGTTCGTGTCGGCTTCGCTGGCGGGGATGCTGGTGTGATGTCGCACGACTTCGAGCAGACGCGCTCCGCGATCGCCGCTCGGCTGGGGACCTTCCGCCCCTCCATCGCGCTCGTCCTCGGCTCCGGCCTGGGCCATCTCGCCGAGCGGATCGCCGACCCGGTGCGCATTCCGTACGGCGGGATCCCGGGGTTTCACGTGCCGACGGTGCAGGGCCACAAGGGTGAGCTGGTCGCGGGAACGCTGGGCGGCAAGCCGGTCATCGCGCAGAGCGGCCGCTTCCACATGTACGAGGGGCATCCGGCCGAGACCGCCGCGCTGCCGGTGCGGGTGTTCGCGCTGCTGGGGGTCCGGACGCTGATCGTGACCAACGCCGCGGGCGGCATCCGGCGCACCTTCGGGCCGGGCACGCTGATGCTCATTGCGGACCACATCAACCTCCAGTTCCGCAACCCGCTCATCGGACCCGTGCTGCCCGGCGAGGAGCGCTTCCCCGACATGTCGGACGCCTACGATGCGTCGCTGCGGGCGCGCGCGCGCGCGGTAGCCCGGGAGATCGGCGTGCCGCTGCAGGAGGGCGTCTACGCCGGCCTCCTCGGCCCCACGTACGAGACGCCGAGCGAGGTGCGGATGCTCGAACGGCTGGGCGCCGACGCGGTGGGCATGTCCACGGTGCCGGAGGTCATCGCGGCCCGGGCGCGCGGCATCCGCTGCCTGGGTATTTCTACGGTGACGAATCCCGCCGCGGGCATCAGCCCCACCAGGCTCTCCCACGAGGAGGTCATGGCGGAGGCGAAGCGAGCGGGGGAAGGACTCGGGCGGCTGGTGGAGGGGATCGTCGCCCGGCTGGACTCCTGAGACGCCGCGCGCGCCTCAGGAGCGCGTCGCTCAGTACAGCTCGGCGGTCGGGCCTGGCGCGGGAACTGCGTGGTTGAGCGGCATGCTGCCGTGGCCGATCAGGGGCGCCGCGGCGATGGCCCGGTGAACGTACTGCAGCGCGTCGTCGACCGCCGTCAACAGGTCGCGGCCGAGGGCGAGGCCGGCGGCAATGGCGGCCGAGAGAGTACAGCCCGTCCCGTGCGTCGCGGGGCCAAGGATGCGGCGCGCGGGGAAGTCGATCACCTCGCCCGGGGTGACGAGGACGTCCACCAGGGACTCGCCGAGGAGGTGGCCTCCCTTGATCAGCGCGGCGTCGGCGCCCAGTTCCAGGAGCGCGCGCCCCGCCTCCAGCATGGCCTCCCGGCTGCGCACCGGGAAGCCCACGAGCAGCTCCGCTTCGTCGAGATTGGGCGTGACGAGCTGGGCCAGCGGCACCAGTTCCTCGCGCACCACCCGCTCCGCCTCGGGCGCGAGCAGCCGGTGCCCGGAGGTGGAGACCATGACCGGATCGAGTACGAAATTGGGCCAGCGGTAGCGGCGGATCGCGTTGACCACTTCCTCCACGACGCCGGCCGTGCCCAGCATGCCCGTCTTGAAGGCCTGGGGCGGCAGATCCTCCGTGAGCGCCACGAGCTGCTCGCGCACCATCGCCTCGGGCACGACGTGCACGGCACGCACCCCCACCGTGTTCTGCGCCGTGATGGCCACGACGGCCGACGTGCCGAATACCCCGAATTGCTGGAAGGTCTTGAGGTCGGCCTGGATGCCGGCGCCGCCGCCGGAGTCCGACCCCGCGATCGTCATTGCTACTTTCATCTGATGCGTCACTCGCTGCCCACGTTGATCCGCGATCTGCACCGCCGGCGAGGCCGCGAGCGGCGCGGGCTCGTCCTCGCCGAAGGCGTGCGCCTCGTGGCGGAAGCGCTCGCGGCGGGACGGCCGGTGCACGGCGCTGTGGTGTCGCCGGCGCTGGAAGCTACCGCGCGGGGCCGGGCCCTGAAAGCGTCGCTGGCGGCGCGCGGTGCATCCCTGCTGGAAGTGACGGACGAGGAGCTGGCGAAGCTGGCCGATACCGAGCACCCGCAGGGAGTGGTCGCGGTGGTGGAGCCGGTGGCATGGACCTGGGAGGACATCGCCCTGGGCGGCGACAGCGCCGTGCTGGTGCTCGACGGCGTGCAGGACCCCGGCAACGTCGGAACCATCGCCCGCACGGCGTTCGGGCTGGGTGCGGCCGGGCTCGTCGCGCTCAAGGGCACGGCCGAGCTCACCAATCCGAAGGTGCTGCGCGGGAGCATGGGCGCGCTGTTCCGCCTGCCCGCCATCGCCGCCGGCGACCAGGCGCTCCTCACCTGGCTCGAAGCGAACCATGTGCGCCTCTGGGTGAGCGCGGTGGGCGGCGAGACGCCGCGGCGCACGGCGCCGGGTCCGGTGGCGATCGTGCTGGGCAACGAGGGCGCCGGCGTGCGCGACAGCCTCGCGGCGGTGGCCGAGCGGCGCGTCGGCATTCCGCTCGCGGCGGGGGCGGAGTCGCTGAATGTGGCCGTTGCAGCCGGGATACTCCTGTACGAGGTGATGCGTGAACGGTGATCCGGTGCTGACCGGGCTGTTCGGGGTGGTGGGTGCGCTCCTCGGCAGCTTCCTCAATGTCTGCATCCTGCGCTGGGGGGCGGAGCCCAGGCAGTCCGTGGTGCGACCGCCCTCTCATTGTCCCGGATGCAAGCAGCCCATCGCCTGGTACGACAATATCCCGGTCCTCTCCTGGCTCGTGCTCGGCGGGGAATGCCGCCGGTGTGGCACGCGGATCTCGATCCAGTATCCACTGGTGGAACTCGCGACCGCCGCCATCTGGGCCATCTCGGCCGGGTTCGCGCCGACGGTGCTGACGGCGCTGAGTACGGCCGTGTTCCAGACGATCCTGCTCGGCATCGCGATGACCGACGCCCGCCAGTACATCATCCCCGACGAGTTCTCTCTCGGCGGCCTTGCGCTGGGCGTCGCGTTCAGCCTGCCCGGCGGCTTCCCCGCCATCCTCGACGCCCTGATCGGCGCGGTCGTGGGGTTCGGGCTGCTGTGGATGGTCGGCTGGGCCGGGACCAGGCTGCTCAAGGAGGAGGCGATGGGCGGCGGCGACATGAAAATGATGGCCATGGTCGGCGCCTTTCTCGGCTGGCAGGGCGTGCTGCTCACCGTGTTCCTCGGCGCGCTGCTCGGCACCCTGATCTTCCTCCCGCTGTCGGTGGTGGGCAAGCGGAAGCTGGTGCCGTTCGGCGTCTTCCTCGCGCTCGGCGCCGGGGCGACCCTCTGGATCGGGCCCGCCATGGTGACCTGGTACAAGACCTACATGGGGATCGGAGCGTGAGGCGATCTCGCGGCCGCCGATCGGCGGGGCTCTGGCTCGCCATCGCGGTCCTGTGCGCCTGCCGGGGCGAACCCGTGGGAGCGCAGAAGCCGCAGGCCATCCAGCGGCTGGTCGACAGCCTCAAGCCCGCCGTGGAGCGGGCGGCAGGCCTCTCGTTCAAGGCGCCGGTGCGCGCTGCGCTGCGCGACAAGGCCGCGGTCAGGAGCTACCTGCTCGCCAAGCTCGATGAGCAGATGCCGGCCTCGCGCCGCAAGCACGTCGCCACGGCCTATCGACTCTTCGGATTGCTGCCCGACACGCTGGATCTCGACCGGCTGCTGGTGGATCTCTACGCCGAGCAGGTGGCCGGCTACTACGAGCCCGATTCGACCACGCTCTACGGTGTCACCGGCGCCGACCCGGCACAGCTGCGGCTGGTGGTGGCGCACGAGATGGTGCACGCGCTGCAGCACCAGTACACGCCGGTCGATTCCATCATGCGACAGACCGATGACGGTGACCGCCTGGCTGCGGCGCAGTCCGTGCTGGAGGGGCAGGCCACGCTGGTGTCGATCGACGCCATCACCCCGCCGGGGCAGTCCGTCACCGCCGACCCGATCTTCTGGGAATCGTTCCGCGAGCAGTTGTCCGGGGAGCAGGGGTCGATGCGCCTGCTGGCGCGGGCCCCGCTCGTGCTGCGCGAAGGGCTGATCTTCCCGTATCTGGGCGGAGCCGAGTTCATGCAGTGGTGGCGGAACTCGCATCCCGCGCGCACGATGCCCTTCGGCAACGCGATGCCCACGTCCACCGAGCAGATCCTC
>JBMOPM010000269.1:0-25047 GCA_049323575.1 Gemmatimonadota bacterium
CCGCGCGATTCCCGACTATCCGAAGCCGGGGATCATCTTCCAGGACATCACGCCCGTGCTGGCAAACGGGCCGTTGTTCGGGGACGTCTGCGCCGGGATGGCCGAGCCCTTCCGCGGCCGGGTGACCCACGTGGTGGGCATCGAGGCCCGTGGGTTCATTCTGGGCGGGGCGGTGGCCAGGGAGCTTGGCGTGGGCTTCGTGCCGGTGCGGAAGCCGGGAAAGCTGCCGTGGAAATCGGTGCGCGAGGAGTACCAACTCGAGTACGGCATGGACGCCCTGGAAGCCCACGACGACGCGGTGGATCGTCACGCCCGAGTCGTCATCGTGGACGACGTGCTCGCCACCGGGGGGACCGCACGGGCCACGGCCGCGCTGGTCCGGCGCCTGGGCGCCGAGGTGGTGGGGTGGTCGTTCATGGTGGAGATCGCGGGGCTCGGCGGGCGGAGCCGCCTGGACGGCGAGACGCGGGTGATCTGTCCGGTGTAGGGGGCGCGTCGTGAAGCGGCCCGCCGCGCTACCAGGATGGGCCCGAGTGCGGTAAGATTTCGCGAGGTACGCCCCCGTAGCTCAGCTGGATAGAGCAGCGGTTTCCTAAACCGTTGGTCGGAGGTTCGAATCCTCTCGGGGGCATGAAGCTGACACACAGGGGGCCGACACGGCCCCCTCGGCCATTCGGGCGCGCGACGGCCGGTCGGTTGCGATTCCGGCGCCCGCGAGCGAGATTTCAAAGCTTTGCTCGACACAGACTTGGGGTCTTCAACGCGGGAAAATATGGCTACCTCCGTGGAACCGACGACATCGACCGCGCCGCAGGCCGCACCGGCCTCGACCCGTCTGGGGAGGCTGGGCCTCGCTGGGCGGAACCGCCAGCTCGTCATCGCCGCCGCCGCGATCGTCGTGGTGGCCTTGGTCGTCTGGCTGGTCTCGCTCAGCGGCGAGCGCAAGGAGGCGTTCGCGGCGCGCGCGCTCGCCCAGGCCGAGGCGGCCGTCGATGCCGGCAATGTGCCCCAGGCATCGGCCGAGCTGCAGCGGGTGATCGACAACTACAAGGGGACTGATGCCGCCGCCGAGGCGGTCCTCGTGCTGAATCAGCTCCGGCTGGAGAACGGGCAGACCCAGCTGGCCATTACCGGCCTCAGGGACTTTCTGAAGACGGGCCCCACGGGCCATCGTGCCGCGGCGGCGCACGCGCTCCTGGGCGCGGCGCTCGAGTCAGCGGCCAAGTTCGCCGACGCGGCGGCCGAATATCAGGCGGCGGCCGATGCGGCGGAGAGCGACTACCTCAAGTCCGAGTATCTGCTGCAGGCGGGCCGCGCGCTCGTCGCCGCCGGAAAAAAGGACGACGCGGCCAAGGCCTACCGGACCATCCTCGAGAAATACGGCAAGGCGGGCCTCGAGATCGAGGCGCAGGTCCGTCTGGCGGAGTTGACCAAGGGCGCGATGTAGGCGAGCCCCAGGCTCGGACGGATCGCTGCGGCGGCCGGTCCTTCGGGACTGACCGCCGTTTGCGTTGGGAGGGGGGAGCGTCGGTCTACGGCCCAAGGTAGGCTCGCCGGATCACTTCGTCGGCTATCACGGCCGTGGACGGGCAGGCGCTGTGGCCGCCGTCGGCGGGGCGGGATCCAGGGGAACGCCGGGACTGACCGCTAGCCGATGGGTGCGCAGCTGGGCGGGCCCGGCTCCTTCGGCCTTCAGACAACTACGTATAAGATGTATTATGTAAAGTTTGCCCGTGGAAAAGTGTGGACAAGTGCCAGGACCCGCGGGTCGACAGATGCGCCCAACACCTTGTAAAACCGTACCTTACCGATTTCGTCCCCCTGGACTGGGTCCCTGGGACAACCGGCCAACCAATGTGTCCCGGGAAGTCGGTATCTCAGCACCCGCGGGACCTGCCTGGTGAGCGGCGCCGATCCCGCTCCCGCGTGCCCGAGCTGTCATGAACCGCCCCCGGGTGGTCGGGCCGCGTACCACCGGCGAGCCGCAGCATGCTCCTTCCCGACGGCAGCGTCGTGGTGCGCCAGGGGCGGCGCTGGCCTCGCCGCGCCCCATCCGGTATTGTTCCGTTGTCCGTCCCCCCTCTACCCCCGGCGGCCCGTGCCCGAACTCCACGAACGCCTGCGGGCGGCTCTCGCCAACCGCTATGCTCTCGAGCGAGAAATCGGACGCGGGGGTATGGCAACGGTCTACCTGGCCCAGGACCTGAAGCATCACCGGCCGGTCGCCGTGAAGGTGCTCCACCCCTATCTCGCCGCGAACCTGGGCACCGAACGCTTCCTCCGGGAGATCGACATCGCGGCGCGGCTCAGCCATCCCCACATCCTGACCCTTATCGATTCGGGCGAGGCCGAGGGCGAGCTCTACTATGTCATGCCGTTCGTGGAGGGCGAGTCCCTGCGCGGCCGGTTGCAGCGGGAGCGGACGCTGCCCGTCGGGGACGCGGTGGAGATCGCCCGCAACTTGGCGGGCGCCCTGGCCTACGCCCACGCCCGAGGCGTGGTGCACCGGGATATCAAGCCGGAAAACGTGATGCTCCATGAGGGCGTCGCGATGGTCACAGACTTCGGCATCGCCAAGGCCGTCAGTGCCGCCGGCGACGCGACGATCACCCAGACGGGCACGGCGGTCGGTACGCCGGCCTACATGAGCCCGGAGCAGGCGTCGGGTGAGGCCGATCTCGACGGCCGTAGCGACACGTACAGCCTGGCCTGCATGTTGTACGAGATGCTCTCCGGCGAGCCCCCCTTCACCGGACCCACGCCGCAGGCCGTGATCATGAAGCGCTTCACCGAGCCGCCACCGTCGATCCGCGCCGTGCGCCCGGCGGTGCCGGACACCATCGATCAGGCGATCACCCGCGGGCTGGCGCGGGATCCGGGCGAGCGGTTCGAGACCGCCGTGGCCTTCGCCCAGGCCCTGGTGGTGCCCGCCGGGGCTACCCCGCCCGGGGGCCCCGCCATGGCCCCCGCGGCCAAGTCGATCGCGGTGCTGCCCTTCGCGGACATGAGTCCCGAGCGCGATCAGGAATACTTCACCGACGGCATCGCCGAGGAGATCATCAACGCCCTGAGCCGGATCCAGGCGTTGCGCGTGGCATCCCGGTCCTCGGCGTTCGCCTTCAAGGGGAAGAACCAGGACATCCGCCAGGTGGGCGACCAGCTCAACGTGAGCACCGTCCTCGAGGGCAGCGTGCGCAAGGCCGGCAACCGGCTCCGGATCACGGCGCAGCTCATCAACGTGGCCGACGGCTATCACCTCTGGTCCGAGCGGTACGACCGGGAGCTGGAGGACGTCTTCGCGGTGCAGGACGAGATCGCGGACAACATCGTGCGCGCCCTGCGCGTGGTGCTGAGCGATGAGGAGAAGCGCGCCATCGAGAAGGTGCGCACGGACAACGTCCAGGCCTACGAGTACTATCTGCGCGGGCGGCAGTTCTTCCATCAGTTCCGCGAGAAGGGGCTCCAGTTCGCGCGGCGGATGTTCGGCCGGGCCATCGAGATCGATCCGGAGTTCGTGCTGGCCTACGCCGGCATGGCCGACTGCAGCTCATTTCTCTACATGTACTGGGATGCCAGCGAAGCGAACCTCGAGCAGGCCAATACCGCCAGCCGCCATGCCCTGCTTCTGGGTCCGGACGTGGCGGAGGCACATGCCGCCCGCGGGCTGGCGCTCACGCTGAGCAAGCACTACGAGGAGGCGCAGCGCGAGTTCGAGATGGCGCTGCGGCTCAGCCCGAAGCTGTTCGAGGCCCACTACTTCTTCGGCCGGGCCTGCTTTCAGCAAGGCAAGCTGGAGGAGGCGGCTCGGCGGTTCGAGCAGGCGGCCGAGGTGCGCCCGGAGGATTTCCAGGCGCCCAGCCTGCTCGCGCTGGTGTACCAAGGCATGGGACGCCACGAGGACGCGCTGGCGGCCCGGCGCCGGTCGGTCGAGATCATCGAGCGGCACCTGGAGCTCAACCCGGACGACGCGCGCGCGCTCTACATGGGCGCCATCGCCCTGAGCGCCCTGGGCCAGCGGGAGCGGAGCATCGACTGGGCCACCCGCGCCCTCGCGCTGGACTCGGACGACTCAGGCGTACTCTACAACGTGGGCTGCGCGTTCGCGCTGAACGGAGAGATCGACAAGGCGCTGGAGTGCCTGGAACGCGCCGTGCGGAACGGCTTCGGGCACCGGGAGTGGATCGAGAACGACTCGGATCTGGATGCGGTGCGCGAACACCCGCGGTTCAAGGCGATTCTGGCGACGATCTAGACGCCGGGCGGGACACACCCGCCTCGATCGTCCATGGCGACGCCGATCGGATCGTCCCGATCGGGGCGGCGGCCGACTGCTCTCCTCAGACCAGCACGCCCCGGAACACCAGCCGGCCCTCGCCACACAGCGAGACCAGCCGGGCGCGGCCATCGTCGCCCAGCTCGGCCGATACTGCCACCACCTTGCCGCTCGCGGTCTGCAGCCGGGTCGGCAGCGGGGTGAGGCCCAGTGCGGCCGTGGTGACGGCGGCGCCGACACAGCCTGTCCCGCAGGCCAGGGTCTCCCCCTCCACGCCACGCTCGTAGGTCCGGATGCGGAGCGCGGGCCTCTCCCCCGCTGCGCCGTTCATCAACTGGATGAAGTTGACGTTGGCGCCTTCCTGGCCAAGCGCCGGGTGAAAGCGGAGCGTCCGGCCGCGCGCCTCGACGTCCACCCGATCCACGTCCGCCACGGCAACCACGAGATGCGGGACCCCGGCGCGCGAGAGCCAGAATCCGCTCTCCCCCGGCTCAGCCTCGATTCCTTCCACCGGCCGGCCCGCCGTCGCCTCCGGCAGGTCGATCTCGGCGAGCCACTCCGGACCGATGCAGCGACCCCGCACAAGCCCGATGTCCGTCAGCAGCTCGACGCCGGTGGCCGGCGCCATCTCGAGCCAGGCCGCCAACCGCACGCAGCAGAGCCCCGCGTTGCCACACATCGAGGCGCGGGATCCGTCGGCGTTGAAGTAGTCCATCCGGACTCGCGGCGCTGCCTCCGGGGTGAGGAGGACGAAGCCGTCGGCGCCGACGCCATGGCGGCGGTCGCACACGGCGGCGATGCGCGCGGGCGTCCAGTCCCGTCCCGCTGCATAGCGGCCGTCGAGCACGATGAAATCGTTGCCCGACCCCGTGACCTTGTAGAACACCGTGCCCTTCACAGCTTCCCCAGCAGATGATCGAGGCGGAGGTGCCACACGATCCAGATCGCCTCGCGGACAATGCGCTTGTTCATCTTGCTCGTCCCTTCGACCCGGTCGACGAAGACGATGGGCACTTCCTTGAGCCGGAAGCCCTTCCGCCACGCGCGGTAGCTCATCTCGATCTGGAAGGAATACCCGTTAGACCGGATCTCGTCGAGTGGGATGGCGGCAAGCACTTCGCGCCGGAAGCACTTGAATCCCCCTGTGGAGTCGGCCAGCGGCAGGCCGGTGACCCAGCGTGCATAGATGTTTGCACCGTACGAGAGGAGCAGCCGGGACATCGGCCAGTTGATCACGTTGACGCCAGTCTTGTACCGCGACCCGATGACAAGATCTGCATCCGCCGTCGCGGCGATGAAATCCCCGAGATACTTGGGATCGTGGGAAAGGTCGGCGTCCATCTCGAAGATGAGCGTGAAGTCGCGTTCCAAGGCCCACTTGAAGCCGGCGACGTACGCCCGTCCCAACCCTTCCTTGGATTCGCGATGGAGCACGTGGACGCGGGAATCCTCGGCAGCCAGGCGGTCGGCCAGTTGGCCGGTGCCGTCCGGGGAGTTGTCGTCGACGACCAGCACTTCCAGGCGCGGATCCTGAGCGAGCACGGCCCGGACGATGGCCTCGAGGTTGAGGATCTCATTGTAGGTCGGGATGACCACCAGGAACCGCTCAGACACGGGCGGCTCTCCTCTGCCGGACCAGCGGCCAGGCGATCAGCCCGGCCGTGACGAACAGCGCGAACCAGGAGATCGTGCGTCCCAGCCGGTAGCGCGCGGAACGGAATTCGAAAACCACCTCGCGAGCCCCGGGCGGTACGACGACGCTGAGCAGCGTGTTATCGGCCCGATGGACGGGCGCGTTCCTGCCGTCCACCGTCGCGTGCCAGTCCGGATACCAGTTCTCCGCCACCACGAGATAGGCCGGTTTCGTCGCCTCGCCTGTGAGCGTGACCCGGATCGCGCCGGGCCTCCACTCGGTCAGCTCGGCGCTGAGCGGGAACGCGGCCGTGGAATCGCTGAGCGGCGTCGCCGATACGCTCGCGGTGTCCGGATAGAGCGCGAGCGCCTGATAGGGGAAGCGCGGATCGTTGACCGTGGGCACGAGGCGGTCTTCCGCCACCTTTGCGGCGAACGGCATGACCCGCACATAGGGCGCCGGCGTGTCCCGCTCGTAGAGGACGGCCGGCTGGCCCGGCGTGGTCACCACCGGCCCGAGCACCTTGTGGTAGCCCGGCACGTCCTGCTCCTGGCCCAGCAGGATGAAGCGGACGGCCAGGAGGTCGAGCAGCGCCGGATTGACCGCGTTGGCCCACACGTTCTTGCCACCCAGGAGATCGTCGTAGTAGCGCAGTTCGTTCCCGTGGTAGCCAAGCATCGTCATGATGTCGTGCGCCATGAGGTACGACCCCTGATAGACCCCGGCGTCGAGCACACGGAACGGAGGCTTCGCCTGGCGGAGCTGTGTGGTCACCGCGTCGTCCGCGTAGAGCTGGCGCGCCGGGCCCTTGAAGTTGAAGAAGTGGCGGTCGATGCTCCAGAGATCCAGGACGCCAAGCATGAGGAGCGCCGTCGCCGCAACGAGCCGCGTGAGTCTTCTCGTCGCGACGGCCCACGTCAGGGCCCCGGCGGCCAGGGCCACGGCAAGCAATCGTATGCCGCCGGCCTGCATGGCGCTCCCGTTGGCGAACAGCCGGTCGTACTGCTCCGGCCCGGCGAGCGCCTGCGCCACGCCAAGCAGCCCACCGGCGGCGCCGAGAAGGCCGATGAGCGCGGCGGTGCCGAAGATGGCAAGCACCGTGCGCGGCTTCACCTCCCCCGCCAGAAGTCGATCGGTGCCGATGCCCGCGAAGACCGCGGTCGGGAAGGCGAAGAGATAGAAGGCCATCCCCGGCGCACGAACCTTCTTCATCATGGGCATGACCTCGTACCAGAGCCGGTAGAACGGCGTGTGGCCGCCGAAGGCGATGAGCAGAAACAGGAGACCGATGCCGGCCAGCGCGTACACCAGCGGCCGGCGCTTCGTGTCGCCCCAGGCCAGCACCGCGAGGCCCGCGACGAGGACGCCGAGATACTCGGTGTGGAGCTTGAAGAAATTGCGGCCCCAGTAGTGCTCGAGGATGCCGTTGAACTGCGGCAGGATGGCGGTGACGAGTTCCTCTGGTGGCAGGGAGAAGCTGGTGGCGTACTCCCATCCGCCGCTCGGGCCTCCCGCCGCGCGCGGCGAGAAGGGGATGTAGGCGAGGAACGGCAGGATCTGGATGGCCGCGATCGCGAGGCCCAGGACCACGCTCAGCGCGGCCAGACCGATCGGCACGAACCAGGGCCTGTCGCGCGGGCGCTCGGGATCGGCGAAGGTGAGGTAGAGCGTCCAGAGTCCGCACGCGACCAGCAGGTAGTACGTCATCTGGAAGTGCGGGCTCAGCAGGCAGAGACCGACGGTGAGCGCGAACAGCCCCCACCCTGACCAGCGCCGGTCCCGGATGGCGATGAGGAGCGCGTAGAAGGCGAGGGGCGCGAGCGCGGATACGAAGAGCTTGCCGTCGTGGCCCGGCCGGACGAGCGAGGCAACGATGCCGCTCAACTCGTAGCCCACGCCGGCGACCACCGCGCCGGTCCAGCCGACCCGAAGCGCCCGCACGAAGAGGAACATCGACAGCCCGGCGAGCACGAAATGCGCGGCGAAGCCCAGGTTCATCGCCGTGTCGATCGGGAGGAACCAGCGAAGCCAGGCCGTCGGATAGAAGATGTCGCCGTGCATCGCGGCGATGTACGGCAAGCCGCCGAAGAGGTACGGGTTCCACTCCGGGATCGATCCGTACTGCCTGACGTGCTCGGCGCCGAACAGCCGGAATCCGTAGCCGGCGATGTACTGGTCGTCACCGACGAGGAACTGGCCCTGAAGCATGGGCCAGCACAGCGTCAGCGCCGCGAGGAGGAACACCGCCAGGGCCGTGAGGACGGGCCGCCGGGGCTCGTAGGGTGAAGGCAGGGTCTGGTCGCTGGTCACGGGTGGCCGGTCAGAGGTTATGAGTCACGAGTCGCGAGTCGCACGGCACGAGGGCAAGCTGGCGCGTCACCGATCACTTCGCATCGGGCAGCCCGTCCCGCTCACCGCCCTCGCGCCGGGCCAGCACAAACGGCGCTGCCGCGCCGAGTTCCGTGATGGTGAGCAGCAGCCGCGAGGCCAGGGCCAGGGCCGAAGCCGCGCCGATGCCGAGCGGCCGCTCGAGCATCAGGATGAAGACGCCTTCCCGGACGCCGAGGCCGGCCGGAGCGAACAGCGCGAGCAGGCCGGCCAGATACGAGGCGGCAAAGGCGCCGATGGCGGCCGGAATCGTGAGCCCGCTCGCCGGCAGCACCCCGCGCGCGAGGAGCCAGAGCGCGCTGCCATAGCCCATCCAGGCGACGAGGTTGGCCAGGGCGCCGAACCCGATGCTCGCGGGCGATGGGGTCCGGAGACCGGTCCCCTGCCCCGCCAACGTCAACAGGCGACGAGTGGCGGGCGGCCACACCAGTACGAGGATGCCGACGATGCTCGCCGCGAGCAGCGCGGCGAGCCAGATTGCCGCGCCGGGGTAGGCGGACTCGAGCACGCCGAGGCCGGTGACCGCCACGACGGCCGTCCCCGTAACCACCGCCAGTGCCTGAAGGATGATGGCCGACCCTGTCGCGGCCCACGCGGCGACGCCGGCCTGCTGGGCCATCATGGCCATCCCCGCGATCGCCCACACCTTCCCGGGCACATACTTGCCCAGGCTCGAGACGGTCCAGATGCGGGCCGCGGTCCACCAGCGGAGCCGCTCGCCCCAGCCGTGAAGCATGATACGCCAGGCCTGGATCAGCAGGACATACATCGCCCACACCGCGAGCGCGCTCAGCACGAGCTGACCCGGGCTCAGTGCCCACTGCATGTCCGTGGCGCGGAGCTGGTCGGCGTTGCGCACCAGAGCACGGGCCGCGAAGAACACGACGGCGATGCCGGCCGCCCACTGGACGGCGCGCCACCACCTAGTTCTCACCCGCCGCCTCCCGGTACCAGCCCTCGAAGCGCTCCGCGACCGCATCGGGCGTGAGGCGGCGGTGCCAGCTTTCGCCTGCCCGGGCCGCGCGCTCAAAGCGGCCGGGGTCGTCGAGCAAGCCCTCCACCGCCAGTGCCAGCTCGACGGGGGACGCGCCGACCAGCCGGCCGGCATCGGGCCCGTCGATCACGTCCAGCACGCCGCCACCATCGAGACACGCCACGACGGGCACGCCGGCCATCAGCGCCTCCGCGGCGACCAGCCCGAAACCCTCCCGCTCGGCCGGGAACAGCACGACATCCGCGTCCGCGAGAAACGCCGGCACCGCGCCGGGCGGCACCGCACCGACGAATGACACCAGTGAGCCCAGGCCGCGCTCGGTTGCCAGTTGCTCCAACGGCCCGCGCTCGGGACCGTCGCCGACAATCGTGAGCGGCACCGGCCGCCCGCGATCGCGCAGCAGCGCGACGGCCTCGATGGCCAGGTGGACCCGTTTCTGCGCGGTGAGCCGCGCGACGGTGACCGCGCCGCCCCCGCCCATCGAGCGGATGAAGGCCTCGGTGTTGACCGGCATCGGCTGGACCCGCTCCGGAGGCACCACGAGCCCGGTCGTGGTATGGATTGCGGCAGCGGCCTGGGAGGACACGGCAGTGACCACGCGCGCGCGGCGAAGGACACGGCGTCCCACGGCGCGCGCCAGGGCTGAGCGGGAGAGCAGCGCCGCATCGGTGCCGTGGACGGTCAGCACCATGGGTGCGGAAGTCGGGGCCGCGACACCGCCGGGCACCCACCAGTGCGCATGAACGAGCTCGGCACCGGCGGCGAGCTCCTCACGCGTGGCGCGACGAAGGGCGCTGAGAAGGCCCCGCAGCGCCAGCAGCCCGCCAGGACTTTTCACCGCCTGATGCATGACGCCGCGGTAGGCGAGAATCTCGCGCCGCGCCGGCGCGTAGCGTACGCGACGCACGCGGATGCCCTCCATCACGGGCTCGCCGACATTTCCCCGATCGCTCGGCGCGATGACGGCGATGTCGTGCCCGCGCCGGATCAGCGCGTGGGCCAGCGGCACAAGGAAGGCCCCGGAGAGATCTCCGGGGGTGCGCGGGAAGTTGTGGGTCAGGAACACGACCCGCACGCCGTCATCCCTGCCCGTCGGACGAACCGAGGCCGCGCTGCAGGGTGCGGATGATCTCCCGCTGCTCTTCTCGCATGCCCGCGATCATCTCGCCCACGAAGCCGAAGCCGAAGAGGACGATGCCGGAGATCACCATGGTTTCGACCAGGTTGAGCAGCGGGCGGAAGCCAATGCCGTAGCCGAAGCGGAGGACGAGCGCGATCACGCCGCCCAGGAAGCCGATGAAAAACAGCGCGGCGCCCATCCCGCCGAAGAACAGCAGCGGCTTCCGGCCGAAGCGCAGCTGGAACCAGACGGAGAGCAGGTCGAGCACGCCGATGGGAATGCGGGTCCAGTCGAACTTCGAGACACCGGCTTTGCGCGGATAGAGCGGCACGGGACGGGAGATCACGCGGAAACCGTCCGCCATCGCCACCACGACCATGAACCGGTGCCAATCGGGTCGCATGGGGACGTTGCGCATCGCCTCGCGGCGGTAGGCCTTGACCGAGTTGAGGTCCGTCACGGGCACGCCGAACAACCAGCGACAGAGGCGGTTGTAGACGCGGGACACGAAGGCCTTCTCATACTTGCCCTGCTTGGTGCCGGTGACGATGTCGGCCTCGCCCTGGAGAATCGGCATCACCAGCGTCGGGATGTCCTCGGGCAGGTACTGGAGATCGGCGGGATAGAAGACGAAGATGTCGCCCCGGGCCACGTCGCCGGCCGAGCGGAGCGCGTCCGCGATACCCCGCTGGCGGCGATGGGTCACGACCCGGAGGAAGGGATGCTCGGCCTGAAGGCGTTCGAGGACCTCGGCGGTGTCATCGCGCGAGCCGTCGTCGACGACCACCACCTCGAAGGAGAACGGCGCGGTACCGAGCGCGGCGGCGCAGCGCGCCACGAACTCGGGGAGGTTGGCTGCCTCGTCCTTTGCCGGGACGAGAACGCTTACGTCCAGGGGACGCGGCGCCATGGCGGTGCCCGGCCGCCGCTCCGACACCGGTGCCGTGCGGCTCGTCATACGCGCTTGCGCATCCGGGCGGGCAGGATACCCAGCTGATCGCGGTACTTGGCCACCGTGCGCCGCGCGATCTGGATGCCCTGCTCCTGGAAGAGATGGACGATCTGCTGGTCGGTCAGCGGGTGGGCGCTGTCCTCTTCTTCCACCATCTTCTGGAGCTTGGCCCGGATGGACCGGGCGCTCGCATCCTCGCCCGAGGCGGTCGAGAGCGCGCTCGAGAAGAAGAACTTGAGCGGCAGCACGCCGCGCGGTGTCTGCACGTATTTCTCGTTCGTCACGCGGCTCACGGTGGATTCGTGCATGTTGATCACTTCGGCCACCTCGCGGAGCGTGAGCGGTCGCAGGTGCTCGATGCCCTTCTCGAAGAAGTCCCGCTGCCGGTCGACGATGAAGTTCATCACCTTGAGCATCGTCTGGCGCCGCTGTTCGATCGCCTGGATCATCCAGGTGGCGCTGTTCATCTTGCTCGCGATGAACTCGCGGTTCTCGGCCGTCATCTGCTTGCGGTCCCGCGCGATCTCCTGATATGCCCGGCTGAGCCGCAGCCGCGGCATCCCCGTGTCGTTGAGGAACACGTGGTAACGCCCGTCGATCTTCTCGACGATGAGATCGGGGATGACGTAGCCGTCGTTGCCCGTGGCGTACTTGAGACCGGGCTTGGGATCGTAGCGCGACAGCCGATCGGCGGCGGCCTGCACGTCCTGGGGCTCGACGCCGAACCGCTTGGCCAGGTCGTTCCACCGGTGGGCCTTGAGGTCGTCGAAGGCCTCGGCCACGATGCGGCCGGTCAGGGTGTCGAGCTCGCCCTTGTCCCGCAGCTGCAGCAGCAGCGACTCGCGCAGATCCCGCGCGCCTACCCCCGGCGGATCCAGCCGCTGAATGATGCTGAGCATCTCCTCGGCCTCGGCCATCGTATAGAGGGCCTCGGAGGGAACGGACGGCACGACCGGCGGCGTGGGCGCCTTCTCGGCCGCCGGCGCGATGCCCCAGTTCTCGAGATCGTCGTCGGTCGCCGCCGCCTCCTGCCGCCCCGCGACATGCTGCTCGGCATAGTTCATGACCAGGCGGTTGGCGGACTCGAGCACCTCCTCGAGCGGTGAGGCCAGGTAGCCGTCGTCGCCGATGCTGCCGAGGAAGGCCTCGCTCAGCAACTGCTGCCGGGGCGTGAGCTCCATCAGGCTGAGCTGCTCGCGCAGGTGGTCGATGAGGGTGCGCTCCTCCACCGAGACCGGCTCGATGTACTCGAGCTCCTCGCTCTGCTGGCGCATCCCGCCGACCTCGAACCCGTTGAGCAGGATCTCCTCCCAGTCCACCTCGTCCTCCCGCTCCGCCTTCTCCTTCTCCTTTTCGGGGTCCGGTGTCTGGGGCGTCTCGTCCTCCTCGGGCTCGAGCAGCTCGAGGAAGGGATTGGACAGGAGCTCCTGCTTCAGGTGCTGCTGGAGATCCATCATGGGCATGTACAGCATGTCCATGGCCTGATAGAGTCGCGGATTGATCCGCATCTCCTGGCGCATCGACTGGTGCTGAGACAGTCCCTGCTTCATGCCGGCTGCTCCATCTCCATGCGGGCGCGCAGGCGCGCCGTCAGGATCGGACCGAGGTACAGTTCCGCCACCTCGTCGTCGTACACCAGCTCGTGAACGGTGCCCGAGGCCTGTACCCGCCCCTCGTACATGATGTAGGCGCGATCCACGATGTCGAGTGTCTGCTCCACGTTGTGGTCGGTGATGAGCACGCCGATGTTGCGATGGCGCAGACCTGCGACGATCGTCTGGATGTCGTGCACGGCGATCGGGTCCACGCCCGCGAACGGCTCGTCGAGGAGCATGAACTTGGGCTCGGTGGCCAGCGCGCGAGTGATCTCCAGGCGGCGCCGTTCCCCGCCGCTCAGGCTGTACGCCATGTTCTTGCGCAGGTGCTTGATCGACAGCTCGTCGAGCAGCTGCTCGAGGCGCTCGCGGCGCTCCTTCCGGCCGAGCGGCCGGGTTTCCAGGATCGCGAGGATGTTGTCCTCCACCGACAGCTTGCGGAAGATCGACGGCTCCTGGGCGAGATAGCCGAGGCCGGCGCGCGCCCGCTTGTACATGGGTTCGCCTGTCACGTCGCGGTCGCCGAGATGAATGGTCCCGGCGTCGGGGCGGATGAGTCCCGTGATGCAGTAGAATGTCGTGGTCTTCCCCGCCCCGTTCGGGCCGAGCAGACCCACGATCTCACCCTGCTCCACGCGCACGCTCACGTCGTTGACCACGGCGCGCCGCCTGAACGATTTCCGCAGCCCCTTGGCCTCGAGCGTCACCCGCGGCCCGACGTTGTCCGCCCGGGACGGGGTGCCGCGGGTGGCCCGCCGCCATTCATCGCGAGCGAGGGCGAGCAGCGCCACCTCGCTCGCCGTGCGATCGCGAGCGGCGCCTTCCCACCAGGCGCCGGCCCGGATGGGGTCCCATCCGGTGGCGGCCGCGTCGGTGATCCAGCCCAGGGAGGCCAGCCGGGGCAGCGCGGAATTCGCCAGGTTCTCGGCCATGGGGCCGCCCGTGAGCCCGGCGATCCAACCACCCTCCCACGTGTTGCCATCCTCCTCGTACAGCGCCTGCAGCGCCAGGACGAGACCGCGAAACCGGACCGTGCCGTCCCCGCTGGCGCTGCGTACGAAAGCGGCAAGCACCACGGCCAGCGAGGGGTCGTGCCCGCGCAGCCCCTCGAGATGCCTCTCCGCGATCATGGGATGGGCGGCGGCGGGGCGGAATCGGCGCGGACACGGATCACGCGAAGCTGCGGCTCGAGCTGCACACCATCCACCTTGCCCCCGATGTCCACCCGCTCCACCCCGGTCCTGTCGCCGGTCTTCATGGTGATCGTGATCCGTCGGCCCCGCGAGTAGCTGAGCGACGGCCGGCCGCGCGGGTTCTCGCTCTTGACCCGGTAGAACGACCGAGCCTGTCCCTGCGCGAAGAGCCGGGTGAGCGCCGTTCGGGCCGTTCCGGCCGAGTCGCGCTGCGCGAAGTTGGCCACCACCGTGTCACCGGCGATCCAGTCGCGGTCGAGGATCAGCCCGGTGCCGCCCGCCGCCGTGTCCGGATGCGCCGCGGTCGAATCCGGGGCCGCGGTGGAATCGGCGAGAGAGTCCGGCTCCGCCAGCACCGTGGTCGTGTCCGGCCGACCACTGATCCAGGCATTGCCGAACAAGCGCGCCTCGGTGAGCTTCTGCTCCGGCGTGTCGAAGGCCAGCGAGTCCGCGATGATCTCGTAGTCCGGTGAGACCGCCTTGGGTCTCAGGTTCCGGCCCCACGCGACCGTCTGCTCCAGCTTCTTGTCGCTCACGCGCATCCTGATCGTGTCGCCCACCAGCTCCAGGGCCTCACGCACGACTTTCCCGTCGCCCTTGGCCGTCACGTAGTTCAGCTCGCGGTGGTCGAGCTCGAGATCGATCCGCCTGCCGTTGATGGTGAAGGAGTCCGGCCCGAGGCCGCGCATCTCGGGGTAGCCGCCGGAGAGGATGCCGAGCCCGCGCGGTCCCGTATCCAGGTCGAGCGAGTCGCTGCGCGTGGCCAGGTCGCTCCGGTTCACAGTCACGTGACCCCATCCCCAGATCCTGTTGCTGCCCCGGAACCGGAGCACATCACCGACGATGGTGTACGGCTCCGCCTTCTCACGGCCGCCAACCGTGTCGTCCGGGACGTAGGTAACCGTCGGGCGTCCCGTGGCCTCGACCTCCGAGGTGTCGCGCATGCCCTCGACGGCCCGCCAGTAGTTGAGGAACGGGCCTTTGAGCACGGTACCGGTCTTCTTGTTGGTCGCCACCACGTTGCCCTGTGATTCCCAGCGCTCGTCGTCCTTGTAGTAGGTGCCGAAGTCCGTGGTCATGACCATGGACGAGTCCTGGTACTTCACGTTGCCGATGAACTGCACCACCGTGCCGGCATACGCCGCGAGGCTGTCGCTCGAGATCCGGACTTGCGTGCCGACGCAGCTCAGCCGGACGTTGCCGCCCGCGAAGTAGTTGATCGTGCCTGGCGCCGGCTCCGTCCGCATGACTTCCCGATCGACGTTGTCGACCTGGAACGTGCATTTCTTCCTCTCGGCATCGGGCTGCTTCTTCGGCGCGCCCTGGGCTTCCGCCGTCGCCGCGACGGTCACCGCCAGGGCGGCGAGCAGCCAGTCGACGCGACGCGCGCGGCTCATTGTCCCGGCAGCAGGAACGCGTCCCGCTTCTTGCCCCTGGGCCGCGTGGACACGACGTTCTTGAAATCCGGATCCGCCCGGAAGCTCGTGCCCTCCAGATGCTCGCCCGGGCCGTCGTAGACGAAGGTGGTGTCGGTCGAGATCTGGTTGGCGTTCTGGTCGTAGCGCAGGACTTCGCTCTTGAGCGTCTTGCCGTCGGTCGAGACCACCACGACGTCCTTGCGCGCCTCCATGGTGCCCTGCTGCCAGCGGTAGGTCCCCTCCCTGGCGGTGAGCGTGGAGCGGAGCCCGCCATCCGGGCCGAAGAAGGTGACCCGCACGTTCTTGAGCTCGTACGTCTGGGTCGGCTCGTAGAACCAGGCCGTGTCGGCCTCGACGACGCTCTGCTTGATCCCGCCCCGCATCACGTAGTGCTGCATCCGCTCCAGGACCTGGTCCGCGGAATCGGCCTGTTGCAGTACGGTCCGCGGCGTCGCGCCGGGCGCCTGACACGCGGCGGCCGCGGCCGCCGCCGCGACCAGAAGCAGCCATCGCCCCATCAGACAGCGCCAGCCCGCATGAGGTCGTGCAGGTGCACCACCCCGACGACCCGTCCATCGCCGTCGACCACGGGGAGCGCCATGATGCCGTGCCGCTCCATCGTCCCGACCGCACGGGCTGCAAGGTCATCGGGCGCCGCGGTCTTCGGCGTCCGGGTCATCACGTCGGCGGCCGGCCGATCGAGAAACTGCGGTTCGCGCTCGGCCAGGCGGGCGAGATCGCCGGTGGTGAGCACGCCGTGCAGCCGTTCCTCGCGCACGATCATCGCCAGACCCCGGTGCCGCGCGAGCGCCACCACGGCATCCCGCATCCGCGCGGTGTCCGGCAGCAGGCCCTGCGGGGGCAGCATGAGATCCTTCACCCGGAGCAGCAGCTTGCGGCCGAGGCTTCCGCCGGGGTGGAGTTGGGCGAAGTCCTCCGCGCGAAACCCCTTCACCTCGAGGAGCGTTACCGCCAGCGCATCGCCCAGGGCAAGGGCCACCGTGGTGCTGGTCGTGGGGGCGAGGTCGTGCGGACAGGCCTCTTCCGCCACGGACGCGTCCAGCGCCACCGTCGCCACCTTTGCCAGCATCGAGTCCAGCCGGCCCACGATGGCGATGATCGGCACCTGCATCCGCTGCAGTGCGCCGATGAGCCCGAACAGTTCCTCCGATGCCCCGCTCTTGCTGAGCAGCACCGCCACGTCGTCCTGTCCGACAATGCCAAGATCGCCGTGGAGGCTGTCCACCGGGTGGAGGAACGAGGCCGGCGTGCCCGTGGACGTGAACGTCGCCGCGATCTTGCGGGCGATCAGTCCGGACTTGCCGACCCCGGAGACGATCACCCGACCCCGCGCCTGCGCCAGCAGGTCCACCGCCGCGGCAAAGCTGGCGCCCAGCCGCTCCGCGGCGGCGGCTATGCCCGCCGCCTCGATGCGCAGGGTCCGCCGCCCGGCGTCAACCAGTGCCGAGGAGCCGGTCGCGATGCTCACCGCGTTCCTCCAGATAGGCCTTCAGCACGCGCTCGAACTCGCCGCGCGCGCGGAGCAGGTGATCGATCACCTCGCGCACCGCGCCATGCCCGCCCTCCGCATGCGTGACGTAGGCGGCCACCTGCTTCACCTCCGGCCGAGCATTGGCCACCGCGATCGGCAGGCCCACGCGAGTAAGCAGCGGCAGGTCGGCCGCGTCATCGCCCACGAAGGCGGTCTCGTCCCAGCTCAGCCCGTGGCGGGCCAGCAGCGCCTCGAAGGCGGGGAGCTTCCGGGCGCTCGAGTCCTGCACCACGTCGTCGATGCCCAGTTCCTTCATGCGCAGCGTCGTGGCGGCAGACTCGCGCCCGCTCACGATCGCCAGGCGAATGTCGGTCTTGCGGAGCAGGACGACGCCCACGCCGTCCTGCACGTCGAAGCGCTTGAACTCCGCCCGCTCGCCCTTCACCTGGCCGATGAAGAGCGCGTTGTCGGTCAGGACGCCATCCACGTCCAGTCCGAGGAGCCGGATCCGCCGGGCCACGGCCGGATCAAACACGGGCCGCCTCGCGCGTCCGCATCCAGATGTCGAGCGCGGTCTGGAGCAGGTCATTGAGCCGCTCCAGCGGCCACTGCGTCGCCGCGTCGCTTGGCGCCCGGGCGGGATCAGGGTGCGTCTCGAGAAAGAAGCCGTCGGCGCCCGCCGCCGCGGCAGCGGCGAGGAGCGGCGGAATGAACTGGCGCTGACCTCCGCTCGAACCGGCCTCACCCAGGCCGGGTTGCTGCACCGAGTGCGTGGCATCGAAGATGGCCGGGGCGCCCGTGGCATCCTTGAGCCGCGCGAAGTTCCGCATGTCCACTACCAGGTCGCCGTAGCCGAAGAAGGTGCCGCGCTCGGTCACGGCCACGTCCGTTGCGCCCGCGGCCCGGACCTTCTCGACCGCGCCGCGCATCGCATCCGGCGCCATCCACTGCCCCTTCTTGATGTTCACTGGCTTGCCGGTGCGCCCGGCCGCGATGAGCAGGTCGGTCTGGCGGCAGAGAAACGCGGGGATCTGCAGCGCGTCCACCACCTGCGCCACCGGCTCGGCCTGCCACGCCTCGTGGATGTCGGTCAGGATCGGCAGGCCCGAGACCGCGCGCACCCGCTGGAGCGCCTGCAACCCCTGTTCGAGGCCGGGGCCCCGGGAGGCGCTGAGGCGGGAACGGTTGGCCTTGTCGAAGCTCGCCTTGAAGCAGATGGGGATGGCAAGGCGGGACTGCAAGGCCGCGAGGTGCTCGGCGACGCGCGGGAGTACGTCACCATCTTCGATGACGCAGGGCCCCGCGATCAGGAACGGTGCGTAGCGGAACGACCAGGCCATCAGCGGGATGAGCCGGCCAGTTCCTCCTTGGCCGAGCGCGGCGGCGCTGTCTCGTCCCGGCGGTGCTTCACCGCCGCGCCGATGAACGCCGCGAAGAGCGGGTGCGGCCGGGTGGGCCGCGACTTGAGCTCCGGGTGGAACTGCACCCCCACGAACCAGGGGTGGTTCGGAAGCTCGATGCATTCCACGAGGCCGCCGTCGGGCGATTGCCCCGACAGCCGCAGCCCGTGTTCCGCGAGAACGTCCCGATAGGCGTTACTCACCTCGAAGCGATGGCGATGGCGCTCGCTGATCTCCGCGGCGCCGTAGGCTTGCGCTACCTTGCTGCCGGGCCGCAGCCGCGCCGTGTAGGCGCCGAGGCGCATCGTGCCGCCCAGGTTGGTCACCTCGCGCTGGGATTCCATTATCGCAATCACCGGCACGTCGCACTCGGGCTCGAACTCGGTGCTGTTGCTCGTAGGCAGGTCGCACACGTTGCGGGCGAACTCGATGATCGCCACCTGCAGGCCGAGGCAGATGCCGAGGAAGGGCAGCTCGTTCTCCCGCGCCCAGCGGATCGCCTCGATCATCCCGTCGATGCCCCGCACCCCGAAGCCGCCGGGGATGAGGAGCCCGTGGTAGCCCGTGAGCAGCCGGGACGCTGCCTCCTGGTCGGTGAACTGGTCGCTGCCGATCCAGTCGATGTCCACGCCCACGTCGTGCGGGATGCCACCGTGCACCAGCGCCTCGTGCACCGACTTGTATGCGTCGTGCAGATCGGTGTACTTGCCCACGACCGCGATCCTCACCCGCTCGGCGGGATGCAGAATGCGCTGCACGATCTGCTTCCAGGTCGTGAGGTCCGGCTCGGCGGTCTCGAGCCGGAGCCGCTGGCACACCTCGCGGTCGAAGCCCTGCTCGTGAAAGCGCAGGGGGATCTCGTAGATCGACCGCACGTCGGGGCTCTCCACGACGCAGCTGAAGTCGACGTTGCAGAACAGGGCGATCTTGCGCTTGATGTCGGGGGCGAGAGGGCGTTCGCTGCGGCAGATCAGGAAGTCCGGCTGGATCCCCACCTGCATCAGGTCGCGCACCGAGTGCTGCGCCGGCTTGGTTTTCACCTCGCCCGCCGCGGCCACCCAGGGCACCAGCGCGAGGTGGATGAAGATCGCGTTGTCGCGCCCGACCTCGCGGCGGAACTGGCGGATCGCCTCCAGGAACGGCAGCGATTCGATGTCGCCCACCGTACCCCCGATCTCGACGATCACCACGTCGTGCCCGGCCGCCGTGCGCTTGAGACACTGCTTGATCTCATCGGTGATGTGCGGGATCACCTGCACAGTGGAGCCGAGATACTCGCCCCGGCGTTCCTTGTTGATGACCGTCTGGTAGATCCGGCCCGTCGTGACGTTGTTCTGCTGGGCGAGCGAGCGATCGATGAAGCGCTCATAGTGCCCCAGATCGAGGTCGGTCTCGGCGCCGTCGTCGGTCACGAAGACCTCGCCGTGCTGGAACGGCGACATCGTCCCGGGGTCCACGTTGATGTACGGATCGAACTTCATCATCGTCACGCTGAGCCCCCGTTCCACCAGCAGCCGACCCAGCGATGCCGCGGCGATGCCCTTGCCCAGCGACGAGACGACGCCGCCGGTAACGAAGATGTACTTCGGAGTGGACGGACTCGTCGTCATACGGTCACCTCGTGCGCGAGCCAGCGGGCTTCCGCCCGACGCAGGTCCTCGGGCGTGTCCACCCCCGGCAGAGCGGGCTCGGTGAGCAACGCCACGCCAATCGTCATGCCATGCTGGAGGGCCCGGAGCTGCTCGAGCCGCTCCGCCTGTTCCGCCGCCGTCGGCGGCAGCGCCACCCAGCGCGCCAGCGCGTCCGGCCGGCAGGCATAGACACCGATATGCTGCCAGTAGAGCCCCACCGTCGCGTCGCCGGGCTCGCGGAGGAAGGGAATCCGGGAGCGCGAGAAGTACAGCGCACGCCCGGCGAGGTCGGTCACCACCTTTACGCGGGCCGGGTCATCGGCCCAAGCGGCATCCAGCGTGGCAGCCGCCGTCCCCACGTCGTCGCCGGCGCGGACCCGCGCCACGGCCCCCGCGATCGCCGCGCGATCGATGAACGGCTCGTCGCCCTGGATGTTCACCACGACATCGAACCCCCGGAACTCGGGCCGGCCAGCGACCTCAGCCACCCGGGACGTCCCGGTGTCGTGGTGCCGACCGGTCAGCACCGCCCGCACCCCCGCCGGGCCGACGGCCTCGACGACGGCCGGAGCATCCGTGGCGACCACGACTTCATCCACCACGCCCGCTCCCCGCACCCGCTCGACGACGCGGACGATGAGCGGAGCTCCGGCGAGCAGCTGAAGCGGCTTGTTGGGGAGTCGCGTCGAACCGAGGCGAGCCGGGATCACGCCAAGGACAGGCATCCCCCATTTTAACAGGGGCCGGCGCCGGTGTCAAAAGTCGTGCCGAATGTATCCGACCGCGCATATCGGATTGTGGATAATGGAGATAGGGAACGCGCTTCCCCCTTGGGAGGGGGGCCTGGGGGCTGCCTCAGACGCGGGCGGCAACGAGGGAAAGGAAGTTCTCCAGCAGACGCTTGCCCTGCTCCGTCGCAATCGACTCAGGGTGAAATTGCACTCCAAAAATCGGGAATTCCCGATGCCGGAGCGCCATGATCTCCTCGCGGGCCGGTCGATCCGCGGACCACGCCACGACCTCGAGATCCGCCGGCAGTCCCTGGGGCGCGACCACCAGCGAGTGATAACGCATCACCCGCAGCGGCGATGGCAGGCCTGCAAAGAGTTGCGTTCCGTCATGCACGATGTCGGTGGTCTTCCCGTGCATCAGCCGACTGGCCCGCACCACGCGGCCGCCGAAGGCCTCGCCGATGGCCTGGTGGCCCAGGCACACGCCCAGGACCGGGACCCGCCCCGCCGCGGCGCGGATCAGGGGAACGGAGATGCCGGCCTCCCCGGGCGTACACGGCCCGGGGCTCACGACGATCGCGTCGGGGTCGAGGGCGAGCGCGGCCTCCGGCGTCAGCTGGTCGTTCCGGTAAACCACGGGCTCGATCCCCAGCTCGCCGAGGTACTGGACCAGGTTGTAGGTGAAGCTGTCGTAATTGTCGAGGACGAGGAACACGGGCAGCTCGAAGGTCGCAGTGAAAGGGGCCCCCGGCGGGGGCCCCTTCAGCTGGACGTAACGTCGCAGGTGATGCCGGCTATGTCAATGCGATGCCGTCAGTTGCCCTTGACGACCGGCGGCCCTTTCGCCGCGGCGGCGAGGGAGTCCGACAAGCGCTTGGCCACTGCCGCGAGCGAGTCAGCCACGCGCTGAGCCCGCTGGGCCCTCGCCTGGATCCGCTCCGCACGCCGCGCCTGGCGATCGGCCTCGTTCACGTTGACCTGGAGCGAGTCGAATGCGGTGAATGCGTCGATCGCCGCCTTGCTGAGGAGCAGCGGATAGGCCTCGTCGGTCCCGGATACCCGCACGGCGCCGAACGGCCGCAGCGCGAGACCCACCGTATCGGCCGCAGTGCGGCAGACGAACGAGGTGGTCGTATTGATCCGATATTCGTTGTCCAGCGTCAGGATGCACCGGGACAACCGCGCCGGGCTCACCGAGTCGGCCAGCTTCACCTTGATCTCGACGCTGGTGACGTGGTCCGGCCGGTCCCTGAGGATGCGAATGCCGGCCAGCGTGCCAAGCTTCGCTCCGTCAAGCTTGAAGGGGAGGAAGGCCAGCGGAATGTTGATCGGATCACTGGTCGTCTTGAGCGACTGCACCTCGGCCGCGCCCCGCTTGCCCAGCGCGATCATGCCCATCCCGACGCCGAAGATGACCAGGGCACCCAGGAAGATCTTGACCCAGTAGCTACGCACAGGCGTTTACCCCGATCGAAAGTGGCTTCCGGGTGGGGCGCAACATGCCGGCCCGCGCTCGGCTGACCCCACCGCCCCAACTTCATCGTGTTACACCCTGTAACGCAGTCCTCGAGCGAAAGGTTTCAACTCGCACCCGGCCGGATCGTCAGGGCCACGAGCCGGCCTTCACTGCCGCCCGGACGACGACCCCGTCGGCCGGCGGCGGCGCCACGATGCCGGGCCCCGCGAACCCTCGCACCACGACGCTATAGTCCACCGGGGCACCGGGCATCGGCGCGTAGGCGGCCAGCGCCGCCAGCGCCGGCGTGACCAGTTGCGCGGTCGAGGCGCCGTTCAGGGCGGCGCCGGACGTGATCAGCCTGAGCGTGCGGGGGCCCTGGCTCAGGTTGACGACGAACGACCGCCCGTACTCGGGCTGCACGGTGAACACGAAAGCCAGGCGGCGATAGCCCTCGCCCGGCAGCTCGCTGATGCTGACCGGCGCGAGCGCGGGGCCGAGCGCGAGCTGGAGGTCCCTGGGCGCGGTGAAGAACTGATGGACGCTGCGCGAGCTGCCCCCGCCGCCGAATGCCACCGCCGACAGCGCCTGGATCGTGCCCTGCGGGAGCGCGCCCGACGGGATCGCGCGGAAAAACCCGGCAGGCACCGGGAGGTCGGTACCGAAGTAGACGCCGGAGCTGCTGCCGCTGGTGGCTGCCACGGCCGTGCTGAGGTGCGGCGTGTCGGCGCCGGCGTTCGTGACCGTGAAGGCGTGCTGCTCCGGCGCGATGCCGGGGCCGCTCACGTCGAACGGCGGCACGGTCTGTCCATCGGCGACAGCGATCCGGCGGACGAAGAACTTGTAGGGACCGGTGCCGTCGATGGCGGCGCCGACCAGGGTCGCGGGAACGCCGACCGTGACGTCGGCCAGCGAGAGCGCAGTAGCCGGTGGAATCTGAATCGCCTGCGCCGAGCCGAGGACGATACTGAAATAGTGCTGCGGGGGCAGGTTCAGCACGGTGGCATTCACCGTGCCGACCGGGTGCGTCTGCTCGCACATCCGGCGGCCCAGCTCGATCGCCTCCGCGCCCGTCACCACGTAGACGGAGGTGAACCAGCCGGTGCCCCGCTGCTGGGTCACCGCCACGGAGACGAACGCGCCCACGGGAATGCGGAACACGCCGTTGGCCCCCGACACCAGAGTCCACGGCTTCCGCTCCAGCTCGCCGGGCGTGTCGGCAGCGCGGCTCGCGACCAGGACCCCCGGCCGCGCCGGGTCACAGTTGATCCACGTGGCGAAGGCCGCATCGGGTGGCGGCGCGACGATGATCACGGCCGTCCCGGCGACGCCCTCACTGGTGGCGGTAATGGTCACGCGCGTGCCCTGGGCGGCATCGGATGCCACCGTGACGCGACCCGATCCGTCCACCACCGCGACTGCCGGGTCGGAGCTCTGCCACGTCACGGAGCGGCCGGTGAGTTCGCCGCCGTCCCGATCGAAGGGCCAGGCCGTGAGATCGATCCGGTCCCCCGGGGCCACCGCCGAGGTGGACGGCGTCACCGTCATGCGCCCGACGGGGGCCGAGCCGGCGTCGATCGGCGAGCCGGCGCAGCCTGCCAGCCCGAGCGCCAGCCCGGCGACCAGCGGGAGACCGAGGCATGCAGCGCGCTTCATTGCACGTGCAATCTGGAGCCGCCCGCACCGATTATCGAGTGCGGCGGAGCGGCGTTCCCCGCGTTCGGGATTGCCGAACTGGCCTTCCCGTCGCACCTTGACTGGCCCCATGCACATCGACCGTGAATCGACAAATGCGTTGGTCGCCAGCGAAATGCCGGCGACACGCGAAGCTGCCGCCTGGATCCTTCTCGCGGCGGCGCTCGTGCTGTTGGTGTTCGGCACGTGGGCCCCGGACCCGTCGCGGCGCCATCCCTTCCTGGCGACGCTCGGCGTCGCCTGCACCGTGCTCGCGGCTCTCGCGGCCGCCACCGGCGACCGCATCCAGCTCGAGCTGGACCGCCGGAGCAACCGGTATTGCGTGCGCCGCGGTGGCTGGCGGCCCGCACTGGTGCGCGAGGGGACGCTGGAGGACGTGCGTGGGGTCGTGGTGCGTGAACCTCCGTCGGCGCCGGACGACCATCGGTATCGGGTGGAGCTGGTGTTGCGCGGCGGCGACCGGGTCCCGCTCAGCCACGGCTACCGCCTGCGCCGTGGCCGTGCGGAGACCATCGCGAAGCGGATCGACCGGTGGCTTGCTGCCGCCCGCCTCGATGCGCGGCGGGACGAGGCGGGCAGCTCGTCCCGCCCGCCGCCTGCGAGATCGTGAGGGGCGGCGCCAGGTGTGATCGGCGCGGATGACGGCAGCGTGATCGGTACGATAGAAGTGGCCGCGCAGCATCGCCGGCACCGCGCCGGACTTCACTCCGCTCGGCGTCGCTCGTACGGCTCCATGTGGATCAGCACGCCGGCGCACGTGGGGCATTCCCGCCGGATGGCGCTCTTGACCGCCCCGCTCAACTCGTGCGCGTCGAACAGCGACATCGTGGGATCGGCCTGGACGTGGATGTCCACGTAGTGATCCAGCCCCATCTTGCGGACCTTGAGCTTGTGGGTGGCCAGCACGCCCGGCACCGATTCGGCGGCGTGGGTGATGCGGTCGAGGAATTCCTGGTCCGGGGCCCGGTCCATCAGGTCGTGCAGCGCGGGGCGCAGGAGGCGCACGCCGTTGAACGCGATCACCCCGGCCGCCGCGATGGCGGCGTAATCGTCAGCCGCTTCCCACCCTTTGCCGC
>JBMOPM010000270.1:0-1956 GCA_049323575.1 Gemmatimonadota bacterium
CCCTCGGCTTCAGCCGAGAACGCGTGTGCCCGGGCCACAAGCCAGGTCGAGCAGATGCCTCGCCGCTGCGTGGCTCGGAATGACAATGCACCCCTCGGCTTCAGCCGAGAACGCGTGTGCCCGGGCCACAAGCCAGGTCGAGCAGATTCCTCGCCGCTTGGCGGCTCGGAATGACAACGCCGAGTCTCGGCTTCAGCCGAGGTCGCGCGTCGCCCGTCGTCACAGCAGGCCGGGCAGCCTCGCCTTGCGCGCAGTGACCACGCCGGTGTTCATGCCCCCCCAGTGGAGCGTCCCTGCCAGCCGGCCGTGCTCCATCTTCATGCAGCGGTCCATCACGATGTCGAGTCCCGCGCGCTCGGCGCGCTCGCCCGCCTCGGGGCTCACGATGCCGAGCTGGATCCACACCGCGCGCGCGCCCACGGCGATGGCCTGATCCACCACGGCCGGGCAGTCCCGGGCGGGACGGAAGACGTCGACGATATCGATGGGCTCGGGGATGCTCGCCAGATCGGGGTAGACCTTCTCGCCCAGGATCTCGCCGCCCCGGGGGCTCACGGGGATGATGCGGTAGCCGGCCCGCTGGAGATAGGTCGCCACGAAGCTGCTGGCCTTCTGCGGGTCGGACGACAGACCGACGATGGCCACGGTGCGCGCGGTGGTGAGCAGGCGCCGGATGGTGTCGGGGCGCTGCCAGCGGGCGGCCCGCTCGGGGGTCAGGTGCTGCGATGTCACGGGAGGTTTCCTCGTTCTGTGGAGTCCGGCATGGCCGTATCCGTTACACTCGTTCCAGCGCCTGATCCAGATCCCACAGCAGGTCCTCCACGGTCTCGAGTCCGATGGACAGCCGGATGAGCTCCGGCCCCACGCCGGCCTGCGCCAGCTCCTCGTCGCTGAGCTGCTGGTGGGTGGTCGAGGCGGGATGGATCACGAGGCTCCGCACATCGCCCACGTTGGCCAGGTGCGAGAAGATCTGGAGGCCTTCGATGAACCGGCGGCCCGCCGCGCGGGCGTCGCCCGAGGTCCTGAGCCCGAACGAGAAGACCGCCCCCGGTCCCTGCGGTGTGTATTTCGCTGCGAGGGCGTGGTCCGGATGGTCCGGCAGGCCCGCGTATGCCACCCACGCCACCCTGGGATGGTCCTTGAGGAACGTGGCCACCGCCATGGCATTGCTGACGTGCCGCGCCATGCGGAGCGAGAGGGTCTCGAGTCCCTGGAGCAGGAGGAACGCATTCATCGGCGAGAGGCAGCAGCCGGTGTCGCGCACGGTTTCCGCCCGGAGCTTCATCAGGAAGCCGTAGAGCCCGAAGGTCTCGTAGAACTTGAGTCCGTGATAGGACGGGGACGGGGCGGCGATGGTCGGGTAATGCGAATAGTCGAACGTCCCGCACTCGGCCACGATGCCGCCGATGCTGGTGCCGTGGCCGCCGATGAACTTGGTGGCCGAGTGCACCACGATGGTGGCGCCCCACTCGATGGGCCGGCAGAGCCAGGGCGTGGCAAAGGTGTTGTCCACGATGAGCGGGATCCGGTGGGCCGCGGCGAGCTGCGCCACCGCCTCGAGGTCGAGGATGCGGCCGGCCGGGTTGCCGATGGTCTCGCCGTAGAGGGCCCGGGTCTTCGGCGTGATGGCCGCCTCCCAGGCGTCGAGGCTGGTCGGGTCCACGAACCGCACCTGCACCGAGAGCTTCTTCGCCGTATGCGTGAGCTGGGTGACGGTGCCGCCGTAGAGCTGGGAGGAAGCCACGATTTCGTCCCCCGGCTCGAGCAGGGTCATGAAGGTGCTGAACTGCGCCGCCATCCCGCTGGCGACCGCCACCGCGCCGGCCGCGCCCTCGAGGGACGCCACGCGCTCCTCGAGCACGGCGGTGGTGGGGTTGCCGATGCGGGTGTAGATATTGCCGTACTGCTTGAGCTCGAAGAGCTGCGCCGCCATCTCCGCGTCGTCGAAGACGAACG
>JBMOPM010000271.1:0-24807 GCA_049323575.1 Gemmatimonadota bacterium
GGCTGATGGGCACGATGCGAAGGGCGGCACCCCGCCAAGGATGCCGCCCTTCGCCACGCCGGAGCGAGGGGGGAGATCAGCTCTCCGGCGTGTCCTGCTTCCTGCGGCGGCGGAAGAAGCCGGCGCCGCCGATGCCGGCGAGACCGGTGCCGAGCAGCGCCATGGAGACCGGCTCGGGCGTGGTGTTGTAGATCCACTGTGCGTGGAGATCTACCCGCGTGTACCCGGCGAACTCGCCGAACGAGCTGTTGAGCGAGTTGTCGGAGTCGAAGGCGCAGACCTGCCCATTCGGAGTCACCAGCACCGCCGGACAGCCGAATGTCAGGCCGAACGACGTCACCCCGGCGATCCTGCCGTTGATGAACTGGGGACCGCCCGAGTCGCCGCCGCCGACGGAGACCTCGCTCAGGCCCTGGCCCAGATCACAGGTGCCGGTGAGGGCCGTGAAGTTAGGCGAGCCCGGGATGAACGACGTCAGGAGCGCATCGTCCAGCAGGCAGGACGAATCCTGGAGCGGGTAGCCCGACGTGACGACGCCGTTGTCGAAGTCCGACATGTAGACGTCGAACCCGTTGGGGTTGATGATGCCCGGGCCGAACAGCGAGTAGCGGCAGACCCACCAGTTGCCGGTACAGGTGCCGGCAAGGCCGAAGTTGAACGTGCCGTTGAAGGCGGCGTCGGCGAGGGTAAAGTCGTAGCGGTTCAGGCCCTGGCGGCGATTGAAAAAGCTCGCGCCTTGGGTAAGGCCCGTTGCTCCGGTGCCGCGCCGGCCATAGCCGACCAGGTTGAAGTTCTGGCCGACGCCGTTGCCGGTGTAGACCTCATAGGACCTGGCCCAGGATGGAGCGTTCTGCGACAGGTCGATGATCGCGATGTCGTTCTGATCGATGATCGCGCCGGTGTAGCCGGGGTTGATCGTGACCGACTTGGCCACGATCTGCACGTTCGTGTTGCCGGCCGACCCGTCGGCGAGCGTGTTGAACACCACCGTCGGTGTGGTTCCGATCGGGGATCCGTCGGCGCCCGTGAGACAGTGAGCAGCCGTCAGAATGTGGTGCCGGGTGGGCAACAGCGTGCCGCTGCAGATGAAGCCGCTGTTCGAGCCTGGCGAGGACGGGATGAAGATCGACACGACCCCACTGTACTTGGGGTCGTTCGCGAAGTAGGACGGAGCGTTCGGGTCGAACCCGGCCACGGATACGAGGCTCCGCGGCGCGAAGACGAAATTCGCAAACGGGTTGCCGATGTTGGCCGTACCGCCCATCGACACCACCGTCGGCCCGCTGGGCGTGCCGCCCGGATTGGCGGCGAACTGGGCCGCGGCCGTGGCGGCGCTCGCCAGCCCGAGAACCGCGGTCAGCGCGAGGCCACCCAGACCTGCTCGTACGACATGCCGCATCACACGCCCTCCCGCATCGAAAAGGAATGGTAGGACCCGAACGGGCCACGTGATCACGCTCGATTTGTCGGACGGAATTTACCGTCTCCAGCCGTCAGCAACTTTTGTGCGCGCAGCGAGGCGCTCGAGCAAGCGCCCCATTTCTACGGCTTCAATCTTGTAAGATTGCGCGAATCAACGCGATCGGTGTCACGATCTGAGGTTTGTTCTCCAGTGGCCGGGCCATTGTGGCGTCGGTCCTGTTGTGGCGCGGCCCCAACGGCTTCCCCGATCTGTTGCCCGCCGACACAGCGGGCTCCCTCGATCACCACGTCGCGAGGATCGAAACGAAATGAGGCAAGAATCTCCAGTCCGGAACACTCCCCGCCCCGTCGCCCTCGTCACCGGCGCGTCGTCCGGCATCGGCCGCGAGTTCTGCCGGCAACTGGCCCAGCGCCAGTACGATCTCATCGTGGTGGCACGAGCCGCCGAGCGGCTGGAGGCCCTCGGGCGGGAACTCAGCGACCAGCATGGCATCACCGTCGAGTCACTCCCGGCGGACCTGAGCCGGGACGAAGGCATTGCGCTGGTCGCGGCGCGGATCCGGCAGGAACCCCGGCTTGCGCTCCTCGTCAACAACGCCGGGTTCGGGACCAAGGGCCGGCTGGCCTCGATCCCGCCCGGCCCGCAGGAGGCCATGCTCCATCTCCACGTGGTGGCCTGCGGGCTCCTGGCCCAGGCAGCGCTGCCAGGGATGGTGAGCCGGGGACGCGGCGGGATCATCAACGTGTCGTCGGTAGCGTCGTTCGTCTTCTCGCCCGGCAACGTAAACTACTGCGCCACCAAGGCGTATCTCACGGTGCTCTCCGAGGGCCTCGCGACCGAGCTCGAGGGGACCGGGGTGCGGGTGCAGGCGCTCTGTCCCGGCTTCACCCACACCGAGTTCCACGACCGGATGCACCATGACAAGTCGACGATTCCCGCCTGGATGTGGCTCAGCGCGGAGCGGGTGGTGCGGACGTCGCTGGAGACGCTGGAGCGGGGCGGGCCGGTGGTATGCGTGCCGGGGCTCCGATACAAGCTGCTGGTGGCGTTGATCAGGCTGCTGCCACGGACGCTGCTGGCGCGTGCCGCGGCGGTGCATCGGAAGGTGTGACCGCTGCGCGCTCCCGGCACCACCGTCTCAAAGCACCTGGCGGCCCTGCCCGCTGATGAGGCGCGATCCCCGCTGGCCCGTAAAATAGTTCCACACCCACTGGCTGAAGACCTGCACGCGGTTGTTGAACAGGTTCAGGAACTGGATGTGGACCAGGCCCCAGATCAGCCAGGCGATGAACCCGGCGAGCCGTATCCCGGCCGCTTCCATGATCGCGAAGCCGCGGCCGATCACGGCCAGGACGCCCTTGTCGACGTAACGGAACGGCGGCGGCGCGGGCAGGCCCCACACCCGGCGGCCGATCACATCGGCCACGTATCGGCCCTGCTGCATGGCCACCTGCGCCACGCCGGGCAGAGGCTTGCCGTGCTCGTCGACGAAACAGGCGGTGTCCCCGATGACGAACACCTCGGGATGGCCCGGCACGCTGCAGTCCGGCTTGACCAGCACCCGGCCTGCGCGGTCCGCCTCGACGCCGAGCCACCGGGCGGCGGGTGATGCCTGTACGCCGGCCGCCCAGATGACCGTGCGGCTCGCGATCTGCCGACCGCCGGCCACCACACCCTCGCCGTCGATCGACTCGACCGTGGTGTTCACCAGGATCTCCACGCCCATGCGCTCGAGCCGCGCCGCCGCCTGCGCGGCCAGCTCTTCGGAGAACGTGGGCAGGATCCGGGATCCGGCGTCGAGGAGAAGGATGCGGGCCCGGGCAGGGTCGATCCGGCGAAACTCCGCGTCGAGCGTGGTGCGGGCCAGCTCCGCGATCGCGCCGGCCATCTCCACTCCCGTCGGTCCCGCGCCCACGATGACGAACGTGAGCAGTTCCGGATGGTCGCCGGGATCGGCCTTGAGCTCGGCCGTTTCGAAGGCGCTCAATATCCTTTCGCGGATGATGGTGGCGTCGACCAGAGACTTGAGGCCCGGCGCGCACCGTTCCCATTCGTCATGGCCGAAGTAGCTGTGCCGCGCGCCGGTGGCGAGGATGAGGTAATCGTATTCGAGCGATCGCTCGCCGAGATCGAGGTAGGTGAACCTGATCCGGCGGCGATCCACATCCACGCCGGTGACCTCCATCAGCATGACCGTCACGTTGGCCTGGTCGGCCAGGAGTTCGCGGATGGGGGCCGCGATCTGTGCCGGCGAGAGCTTGGCCGTCGCCACCTGATAGAGGAGCGGCTGAAACAGATGGTGGTTGGTCCGGTCGATGAGGGTGACCCGGACGGGCGCATCCTTGAGGGCGCGCGCCGCCGCGACGCCGCCGAAGCCGCCGCCCACGATGACCACATGGGGCGTGGTCCCGTTGTTCGCAGACGAGATCTCGAATTCGGCAGTCCGGACCATGAACAATGGGGCTCCGCCGCATGATCGGCGGAAGATATCGCGGATGCGCGACGAGCCGGCAGGGCGATGCCTTGCGCCAGGCCGAGCCGCAGGCGACCATGCGACGCGAACGCGGCATCCAGGCGCTTCGAGGCTGGCCGGTCGCCCGCGAACGAGGTGCTCCCCCGAACCCGCCAGGGAGGTGTATCGTGGCCCAGGACCCGTCACGCGAATCGCGGCTGGACCGGCTCGCCCGTCCCTATCGCATCGATGACGGCACGAAGTTCCGGCTCGAGGACGTCGACCCGGGCGATGCGGGCAGGCTCGACGGCAAGGGGGCTGCGGAGGAGATGCTCGAGCGCGGCGTGGAGCGTCTGGCTCGCCTGCAGGAGATGCTGTACGCGCAGGACCGGTTCGCCCTGCTGCTCATCTTTCAGGCGATGGACGCGGCCGGCAAGGACAGCGTGATCAAGCACGTGATGTCCGGCATCAACCCCCAGGGCTGCCAGGTCTATTCGTTCAAGGCTCCCTCACCCGAGGAGCTGGACCATGACTATCTCTGGCGCGCCGCCAGGTGTCTGCCCGAGCGGGGCCGCATCGGCATCTTCAACCGCTCCTACTACGAGGAGACCCTCGTGGTGCGGGTGCACCCCGGACTCCTGGCGCGGCAGCGCCTGCCGCCCGCGCTCGTGACCGACGCCATCTGGCAGCAGCGCTTCGAAGACATCAACGCCTTCGAACGCTATCTCTCGCGCAACGGCATCGTGGTCCGGAAGTTCTTCCTTCACGTGTCGAAGCAAGAGCAACGCAAGCGCTTCCTCGAGCGACTCGACCAGCCCGAGAAGAACTGGAAGATCTCCATCGCTGATGCCCACGAACGCCGCTGCTGGGACGACTATATGCGGGCCTACGAGGAGATGGTCCGCCACACGGCCACGCCGCACGCGCCATGGTATGTCGTTCCGGCCGACCGCAAGTGGTTCACGCGGCTCGTGGTCTCGGCGGCGGTGATCGATGCCCTGGTCGAGCTGGACCTCCACTTCCCTCCAGTCGACGAGGCCAAGCGGAAGGAACTGGAGGCGGTTCGGGCCATGCTGGCGCAGGAATCGGACTGACGAAGGCCGATGCCCGTCTCGGTGGCGACATCGCCGGCCGCGACGGATTCGTCGCGGCCGGCGTCATTCCCGGCCTGACACGGTCGAGGGCGGGGAATCGACTGCGGCGCCGCGCCTACCTGATCCAGAAATACAGACCGAACAGCCCGAGCACACCGCTGCCGACCATGATGACGGTGCCGGCGTCATCGCCGATGATGGCGCCGGTGATGAGGCCGGCCGCTCCCACGATCGCCAGCGCGCGCCCGGTGCGACGGCTGGTCTTGCTGACATCGGGACCCATGACGGGGGCGGTCGCCACGGCCGGTTCGGTCGGGGACGCAATCCCGATCCGCAGCGCGGCGGGCGCGGGACCGATCCGCTGGGCCGGCGTGCCGGCCGTCGGTGCGGCGCGCATCTCGGAAGTGGCGGCCGCAGAGCCGGCCGCTGGAACGGCTTCCTGGGCCCGGGCCGCGGGTGCAATCAGCACGACGAGGAGCAGGGCGAGGGGGAGGCGGGAGCGGGACATCGGGGACCCTCCGATCGGGTGTGACGGGTCGGACCACCCTTGCATTCTCGCCAGACCGGAGCCGAAATGCGAGGAGAGAGATCGGCTTGGCCCCCCGCGTGCGCAAAACCGGATATGACTAGATTACTCTGCCCGCTGGCCGGCACTCATGCCCGGGCAATTTCCACCCACAACCACACGACCGACATGCCGCGATCCGTCCGCGTCCTCGTCCTTGCGGCCCTGTGCGCCGCATCCGCGTCCGCCCAGCAACCGGCCAGGCCCCGGGGGAAGGCGCAGAAGCCCGAGCCCCAGGCCGCGGCGCCGGCGACCCCGGTGCTCTCGCGAGCCCAGCTCAAGGCGCTCCGGGCCCGCAGCATCGGCCCGGCGGTCATGGGCGGGCGCGTGGCCGACCTGGCGCTCGACCCGCAGGATGGGGCCACCTTCTACGTGGCACTGGGCACCGGCGGCGTGATGAAGACGAGCGACAACGGGGCCACCTTCCAGCCCATCTTCGAGCATGAGAAGGTGGTGGCGGTGGGCGCCGTCGCCGTGTCGCCGGCCAACCCCAAGCTGGTGTGGGTGGGTACCGGCGAGGCCAACGACCGCAACAGCTCGCAGTGGGGCGATGGCGTCTACAAGTCCACCGACGGCGGCGCCACCTGGACCAACGTGGGGCTCCGGACCAGCCGGACCATCGCCCGTATCGTGCCTCATCCCACGGACACGAACATTGCCTTCGTGGCCGCGATGGGCGACCTGTGGAATTTCGGCGGTGAGCGCGGTCTGTATCGGACGACCGACGGCGGCGCCACGTGGAAGCTGGTCCTCTCCGCTCCCAAGCCGTATGACGACCGGGTGGGCGCGGGCGACGTCGTGATCGACCCCAAGGACCCCAACACGGTCTACGCCGCGCTGTATGCGCGCCAGCGCCGGCCCTGGGCGTTCCTCGCCGGCCCCGGCTTCACCGACGGCAAGGATCTGGGCGGCATCTTCAAGAGCACCGACGGCGGGACCACGTGGAAGAAGCTGACCAACGGCCTGCCGCCGCTCACCCGCCGCATCGGCCTCGCCATCTCGGCCAGCAACCCGAAGGTCGTGATGGCGGTGGTGCAGAGCGACGAGGGCGGGCTGCAGAGCCTCTACGACATCCAGAGCAAGGCCGGCGGGGTCTTCCGCAGCGAGGACGGCGGCGAGACGTGGAAGCGGATGAATCCGCTCAACCCGCGGCCGTTCTACTTCAGCCAGATCCGGATCGATCCGACCAACGACCGGACGGTCTACGTGCTCGGGTTTGCGCTGCACATGTCCACCGACGGCGGCGCCACGTTCAACGACGACCGCTTCAAGAACGTGCATGCCGACAACCACGCGCTGGTGATCGATCCCGCGAATCCGAAGCGGCTGATCCTGGGCACCGACGGCGGCGTCTACCAGAGCTACAACAACGGCACGAGCTGGGCCTTCCTCAACCGGTTCAGCGGCGGCGAGTACTACCGGATCAACGCCGATTCGAGCACGCCCTACCGGGTGTGCGGCGGCCTGCAGGACAACCTCACGTGGGTGGGCCCGAGCGCGACGCGCAGCCGGGAAGGCATCCGCAACGCGGACTGGATCAACGTGTACGGGGGCGATGGCTTCTACTGCTTCTTCGACGACGAGAACCCCGACATCGTCTTCGCCGAGTCGCAGGAGGGATTCGTCCACCGGCTCAATCTGCGCACCGGCGAGTTCAAACTGCTCCGGCCCAACCCGGCGGAAGGCTCGGCCGGCTACCGGTTCCACTGGAACTCGCCGCTCATTCCCAGCCGGCACACCAGGCGGGCGTTCTACCTGGCGGGGAACCGGGTCTTCAAGCACACCGAGCGGGGCGACAAGTGGACCGTGATCAGCCCCGATCTCTCGACCCGGGATCCGGAGAAGACCACCACCACGGGCTCCGGCGCCGAGAACTACGGTGTGGTGTATTCGCTGGCGGAATCGCCGCTCAAGGCCGGGATGCTCTGGGCTGCGACCGACGACGGCAAGGTCTGGCGCACGGTGGATGACGGCGCCACCTGGACCGACCTCACGGCCAACCTGCCCGCCGCCGCCAAGGGTCTGTGGATGAGCCGCATCGAGGCGAGCTGGCACGACCCCGAGGTGGCCTATCTTGCCGTGAGCGGCTTCCGCTCCGGCGTTTTCGCACCGCTGGCCTACCGCACGGAGGACGGGGGCAGGACCTGGCAGAGCGTGGTGGGGGATCTCCCGGCCGACGGCCCGGTGAAGGTCGTGCGCGAAGACCCGAAGAACCCGGACCTGCTGTACGCCGGCACCGAGTTCGGTCTGTTCGTGAGCACCGATCGGGGCGCGCATTGGGTGCCGCTGGGCGAGTTGCCGACCGTCGCGGTGGACGACATCATGATCCATCCGCGCGAGCTGGATCTGATCATCGCCACACACGGGCGGAGCCTCTACATCATCGACGATCTGCGGCCGCTGCAGCAATGGAACCCGGCAGTGCATGCCAAGGCGGTCGAGTTCTTCGAGCCGCGCCCCGCGATCGGCTTCTACCCGCTGCAGGGGTGGACGGACTCGGGCGGCAGCGCCGAGTTCAAGGGCGAGAATCCGCCCGACGGCGCGATCTTCAACTACTGGGTCAAGGAATACACCGGCGACCAGGTGAGCTTCCGGGTGGAGGATGGCGCGGGCCGGGTGGTGGCGAACCTGACCGGGCCCGGCACGCCGGGGTTCAACCGGGTCACGTGGGACCTCAAGCCCACCGCCGACCTGCGCACGCCGTACGGTGGTCAGGAGGCGCGGCTCGTGAAGGGCGGCAATTACAAGGTGACCATGACGTACGGCAAGACGAAGGTGGAGCGGACCCTCAAGGTCGTGGTCGACGACTCGGTGGAGACCTGGTGACCGGCCGCGCGGGTCGGGAGGCGCCCATGTTCGATCCGTTCCGCCCCGACCTGCTTGCGGGGAAGACGACCATCATTACCGGCGGCGGTACCGGTCTCGGCCGGTCGATGGCGCTCCGGCTCGCGGGCCTCGGCGCCAGGGTTGCGGTGCTGGGCCGCCGGCCGGAGCCGCTGTCCGAAACCGTGGCCGCGATCCGCGCGGCGGGCGGTACCGCGGTGGGCGTGCCCGCCGACGTGCGGGACCCCGCGTCGGTCAGGAACGCATTCGACGTGGTCGAAGCCGAGCTGGGCCCGGTCAATCAGTTGATCAACAATGCGGCGGGCAACTTCCTCGCGGCGTCGGAGGACCTGTCGCCCAACGCCTTCAACTCGGTCGTGCAGATCGTGCTGTATGGCACGTTCCACTGCACGATCGAGCTGGGGCGGCGGCTCATCGAGCGCAAGCAGCCGGGGGAGATCCTCGCCATCGCCACGACCTACGCCGAGAGCGGCTCCGCGTTCGTGCTGCCGTCGGCGTGTGCGAAGGCGGGCGTGCTGGCGCTGGTCCGCTCGCTCGCGGTGGAGTGGGCCGCGTACGGGATCCGGCTCAACGCCGTGGCCCCGGGACCGTTCCCGACCGAGGGGGCCTTCAGCCGCCTGATGGCGAGCCCGGAGATGCAGCAGCAGGCGCTCGAGCGCATCCCGCTGCGGCGCTTCGGCGAGCACTGGGAGCTCACCAACCTCGTCGCCTACCTGCTGAGCGACGCGAGCCCCTACCTGACCGGGGATCTCATCACCATCGACGGCGGCGAGGCGCTCTTCTCCGGTCAGGAGTTCGCGGGTTTCGCCCACCTCGACCGGGCCGCCGTGAAACAGATGCTGGCGGCGATGAAGCCCAGGAAATAGCAGCGGGCAAGGCTCAAGGCCGGGCCGCCGCGAGCGCCTCCGCCCGGGCCAGCGCGCGCGCGACGTCGGGCGCGAGCCCGGGATCGCAGTCCCGCCACAGCCGCGCCGCGTGCCGATAGTGGTGCGCGGCCGCGTCGTGCCTGCCCTGGCGCTCGCAGATCGCGGCCATGCGGAACGCGGCCGGCGCCGCGAAGGGCAGCTCCCACACCGAGTGCTGGGCGATGGCGCCGAACCAGGCGAGCGCCTCCTTCTCGCGTCCCGCGCGCTCGAGCAGCGTCGCGCGCGCGAGGCGATCGGCGGCGCCGGCGTAGAACGGTGACGCCACGGCGTGCTGGTACCAGACGTCCGCGGCGCCGCCTTCGATCACCCGAAGGGCCTCGTCCAGGCGATTCGCTGACGCGAGCCACCGGGCTTCGAGCGTGCGGAGCGCGCGCTCGATCACGCGCGCGGCGCCATCCGGCACCGGAAGCTCCGCGAGCTTTTCCGCCCACCGGACCGACGCGCCGTGGTCTCCGCGCCGGGCGGCCAGGTGGCTGAGCAGCGCCGCGCGGAGCTGCGCGTGCAGGCCGTTGTGCAGCGAGAGGGGCAGGCCCGCGTACGCCGGCGCGGTGGACGGATCCCAGTGCTCCAGTGCGTCCAGTGCCTTCTCCACGGCGGCGTCGGGGAAGGGGAGGAACCGGAGCGCGGTGAAGAGCGCGCGGACTTCCCGGGCCAGCGCGGGAAGCAGGCGGTCCACGTGGTCCAGCTCCGCGCATGCCGCCGCCATCCGTCCGCGGGCCAGGGCCAGATGCGCCACCATCAGGTGCCAGAGACCCCGGAGTTCATCGGACCGGGCCCGTTCGATGACCGTGCGCCCGAAGGCTTCCGCCGCCGCCAGGTCGCCATGGTAGACCGCCACGTCGGTCAACGCGATGCCGATCTGGGTGGGGCGCGCGGCCTCGAGCGCCGCGAGCGCGGTGCGCCGTTCGTCCGCGCGGCCCGACGCGAATGCGCGGAGGGCGAGCATGCCCGGGGCGTGGTTTCCTGCCGGACTCGCGACGATGGCGCGGTCCGTCAGGTCCCGCAGCTCGTCGGATCGATCCTCGAGCGCCGCGATCCGGGCCAGCCTGGTCAGCGCGCCGACGTGGCCGGGGTCGAGCGCGAGCACGCGCTGGAGCGGTTCCCGGGCTTCCGCGATGGAGCGGCCGCGCGAGGGGTTGCCGTGGAAGAGCACGTGGCCGAGCATGTACCAGCCCTCGACCGCGTCGGGGCGGGCCGCGGCGGCGGTGGCGTAGCCCAGTTCGGCGTCCGCGGTGCGCCCATCGAGCCAGGCCTGCTGCGCGTCGACCAGCAGCCGCTCCGGCTCGCGCAGCCGGTCGCGCGCCGCGACCGCGCGGGCGGACGCCTCGCGCGCCGCGTCGATCAGGCGGCCAGCGGCGTAGGAGGCGGCCTGCCGGAAGTGGGCGAGCGCGAACGCGGGATCCCGCGCCACGGCCTGGCCGAAGCGGCCGAGCGCGGCGAAGTGGCTCCCGCGGCGGAAGTCCTGCATTCCGGCGAGATAGGCCTTGATCGCGGGGAGCGAATCGGTGGTGAGCGAGGCGACCGGTGCGGGCGGCTCGGTCGTCCCGTCATGGCGGGACCCCAGCAGTTGGCGCACCACGTCGTCCACCATCGTGAACAGGCCGGCCTCATCGAAGCACTGCGCCTCGGCCCGCGCAGCGACTTTCCCGTCGATCGTGTGCCGCAGCCAGGCCGTGGCCCGCAATTGCCCTCCGGTCTCGACCAGCGTGCCCTGCAGGTAGAGTTCGGCGCCGAAACGTCGCGCGGTGCGGACGGCATCGGCGCCGCTTCCGCCGCGGGATGCGCGGAACGCGACGACCATGGCCGGATCGACCACGCGGACATCACCGGCGGCGTCGAGCGCGATGCTGACCAGTTCCATCAGGCCCTCGCCGAGGTACGCGAACGCCGGATCGCCATGCACCGCGAACGGCAGCACGGCAACCAGCTCGCCGCCCGGCGGTGCCGCAGGGCGGACCGCGGTTTCGTCCGGCCTCCAGCCCGCCGCGAGGGCCCGGGCGCGGAGCCGCGCGCGTTCCCCATCCAGCCAGCGTGCCACGTCCGGCGCGAAGGGGACGAAGCACCCGGCCATCAGGTCGCCCCGATACAGCGCAAGCGCGCCCTCGCGGTCGCCGGCATCGAGGGCAGCGTCGAACGCGCGGACGTCACACCACACCGCGCCTTCGGCGAGCCCCACGCTGTCTTCGCCCACCACCAGCGCATCGTCGCCCACTTCCTGCCGCAGGAAGTGGAGCGCCCGCCGGAGGGCGGCGCGCCCGTGCTCGGCGTCCAGGTCGGGCCAGAAGAGGGTATGCAGGTCATCGCGCCGGTGCAGGCGGCCAGCCGGTCCCAGGGCGAGGTACGCGAGGAGGGCCAGCCGCTTGGGCTGGCGGAGCAGACTTCCCGGAAGGTCTCGGCTCGGGCCGCGAAGATCGAGGGGGCCCAGGAGCCGGAGCTCGATCGCTGACATGGAATCCGGACGCAACGTATCCGCCGGCGGGGCCGCACGCCAAGGGGCAGCGCCGACACGGCGGGTTGGCACAGGCGCGGCGCTCAGGATATCGTTCGCCTTCAGTCTCTCCCGTTCATCTCCCCCGGAGGCCTCATGAGACGGGTCATCCTCCTGCTCGTGGATGGCCTGCGCCCGGACTGCGCCGAGGCGATGCTCGCGGCCGGCGAACTGCCGCACCTGGCGGCCATGACGGCGCGATCCGGTGTCGCCCGCAGCGTGACGGTGTTTCCGTCGACCACGATGGTCGCCTACCTGCCGTTCCTCACCGGCTGCATGCCGGGTACCTGCAACGTGCCGTCCATCCGCTGGCTCGACCGCGCGCGCTACGCGGGCCGCTGGTGGCAGGACCGCGAGGCGGTGCGGAGCTACTGCGGCTACCAGGTGGCCAGGTTCGACACCGACCTCGCCCCCGGGGTGCCGACGATCTGGGAACTCGTGCCGGACAGCATCGGCCTGTGCACGCCGATGAGCCGCGGCCTCCCGCCCGAGCGGGACCCCGTGCGCGCGCGGCGCAAGTGGCTGGCCCTCGCGTCGCATTTCTTCCTGCCGCTGCACCAGGTGCTCGACGACGTGACCGGTCGCCATCTCATCGAGGCAGTGAACGGGCCGTGGCGGTTCATCTTCGCCGTCTTCGCGGCCGTCGACGGCTACTCCCACCGCCGCACGCCGGATGCGGCCGAAGTGCGGCGGGCGATGCGGCGGCTCGATGCGGTCGTGGGGCGGATCCGGCGCGATCTTGCGGAGCGCGAGGAACTGGACGAGACGCTCATCGTGCTGGTGAGCGACCACGGCTTCGCGCCGGTGCACACGCACCTCGACCTGGCGGACTGGTTCCGGGCACGGGACGTTCCTACGCTGAGCCATCCGGTGGTGTGGGAGCGTGCTCCCCGCGCGGCGGTGATGGTGGCGGGCAACGGCTCGGCGATGGTGTATGCCCGGCCCGGCCGGCCGCGCACCGCGCGCATGCCGCTCGAGGAGCTGCGCCGCCCTGACGCCTTCGGCAGCAGCACCGATCTCATCGCCGCGCTGGCCGCCGAGCCCGCGATCGCGCTGCTGGCGGCGGAACGCGCGGCGGGAGGCATCGCCGTGGTGAGCGCCGACGGTGCGGCGACGATCGAGCGGGACGGGCCGCTCATCACGTATCGGCCCGGTTCCGGCGATCCGCTCAGACTGGGCGGGGAGCGGCGGGCCACCGCGGACGAGTGGCTGGCCCACGCTGCCAGTGACTGCTATCCCGATGCGGCGGTGCAACTGCTCGATCAGTTCAGCTCGCCTCGTGCCGGCGACCTCCTGGTGGCGGCGAACGAGGGCTTCGACCTGCGCGACCGCTTCGAGATTCCGGAACACAGGTGCGGCCACGGGAGCCTGGTGCGGAGCCACATGGAGGTGCCGCTGTGGTCGAGCGCGCCGCTTCCGGCGGCTCGACTCCGGGCCGTGGATCTGCTGCCTTCGATGCTGTCGTGGCTGGGGCTTCCGGTCCCGCCGGGCATCGACGGGCGGCTGGTGTGGCGGCCGGAGGCGGTGCCGGCTGGCCGGGCGCACGCGGTGTACTCCGGTGGGGGGGCCGCCGGATGACGACCCTCCCGCTCAACGATATGGAGGAACGGGCCGATCCGTGGTGGCGACGGCTCACGCGGCGTCGCGGGACCGTGGAGTGGGATGCCGCGATCCGGGGTACGGGCCTGGTGGGCCTGCTCGCGATTCCGCTGATCCTCTGGGTGCCGCGCGCGGTCGATCTGGCGCTGTTCGTGCTGGCGACGGTGTGGTGCCACGGGCCGCTGTCGCCCTTCCTGCCGGCCACGTTCGAGCCGATCCTCATCCTCTTCGGCCGGCTGTATCCGCCGGCGCTCGTGGCGCTGATCGGCACCGTCGCCAACGTGTGCGTGGAGTACTTCAACTACCACATGTACCGCGGCGTGCTGCGCCTGCAGGCGCTCGAACGACTGCGCGCGTCGGTGGAGGCCGGCCGCCTGATGCGCTGGTTCGCGGCATCGCCGTTCTTCGCGATCTGGTTCGGCACCGTGACACCGATACCCGACTGGCTCGGCCGGGTGGTGGCGGGCGTCGCGGAGTATCCGCCGGGCCGCTACCTGCTGGCCCACGCGCTGGGCCGCTTCCCGCGCTTCCTCCTCTTTGCCGCGGTGGGCCACTGGCTCGCCATTCCCGTCGATCTCACGATCGCGATCACGCTCGCCACCATCGCGATGACCGTGATGGTCGCCGTGGTGAGGTGGCGGCGGACCGTCAGACGATCGCGAATGCCCGCACCGGCCAGCTCCCCAGCGCTCTGACCCTGGCCGGCACCGCGAAGAAGCGGGCGCCGGCGTCGGGCAGGCCGTCCAGCCCGGTCAGGTGCTCGCAGATCGGGATGCCGTTTCCCAGCAGCGTCGAGTGCACCGGGCGATGGCCGTCGTCGGTGCAATCGATGTTGAACGAATCGATCCCCACCAGCGCCGCCCCGGCCCGCGCCAGGCGCTCGGCCAGTTCGCCGGTGAGGTAGGGATGGCCCTCGAAGTAGCGGTCGGTGCGCCAGTGGGCGTCCCATCCGGTATGAAACAGCACCGCCTTGCCGCGCACGACGTCATCGGGGAAGGGCAGGGCTTCGATCGCACGATCTCGCCGGGCCGTGGCGCGCACCACCAGCGCCGGCAAGTCGGCGAGCTGCTCCAGCGGCAGTCCGGCCAGGTCCTTCCCTCCGCGATAGCGGTGGGAGGGCGCATCGACATAGGTGCCCGTGTTGGCCACCATCTCGATCCGGCCGATCTGGAATTCCGTGCCGGGCGCGTACCGCTCGTGCGACGCCTCGAAGCTCAGATAGTCGCCGATGACCGGCGCCGGAAGTCCCTTGTAGGTGACCATGCCGTGCTCGATCGTGTGGCTCAGGTCGACGAGCGGGGACACGATCCCTCCGTCTCTGCCTAGCGGGACACGGACAGGGACACCACCACGTTACGCGGCAGGCCCGGCTCGAATGCCACCGGGGTCCCGTTCACCACGTCCGGATTGAGGAAGGCGGAGGCTACGTAGCGGCGGTCGAGCAGATTGTTGACCGCAAGGAAACCCCGCACGTGCATGCCGGCGCCCAGCGCGATCGGCTCCGCGATGGCGAGCATCGCGTTCAGGATGCCGTAGCCCGGCACCGTGATGGTGTTGGCGTCGTCGGCCAGGTAGCTGCTGCTGCCCTGCACGCTGACGCCGAGCCGCACCATCGGCAGCGGGCGGCCGGCCCAGGACAGCTCGGCGCCGTAGAAGACGCCGGGCACGCCCACCGCTTCGTTGCCCGCGAAATTCGCGACGGCGCCGGGCCTGCCGTAGTGCACCGAGTCCACGAGATACTCGGTGTACCGATTGCTCGACCAGGTGAGCGCGCCGCGGAAGAGCAGGCCCGCGTCGGTCGTTGCCGCGGCGCCGAGCTCGAGCCCGCGGCGCCGCACGCGGCCGGCGTTGAAATAGAAGCGGCCGCCGCGATAGGGGACCAGCTCGTTGCGGACGCCGGTCTGGTAGGCGGCGAGATCGACCGAGAGGGCGTCACGGCTGGTGCGCCCGAAACGGACCTGCCACCGGGTGCCGGCCTCCACCGTCAGGGAGCGCATCGGCTCGAGCAACGGGTTGATCGCGGTGATCGTGTCCTGGCCGAAGGTGCCGGCCGGGTCGGTCTCGTTGCCGGCCGGCGCCTCGATGCCGCCGCCAACGTTGACGTACACGTTGCCCGCCGCGCTCGGCAGCCAGGAGACGCCCAGCTTGGGGGTCAGCTGGGTGTAGGATCGCCTGTCGTTCAACTGGGGCAGCAGGATGTCCCGGTAGTCGTACGTGATGTCGTCGAAGCGCGCGCCGGCCAGCACCCGCCAGCTCGGCGCCACCGCCAGTTCGACCTCCGCAAAGGCCCCGGCGTTGAGCGAGCCCTCGCGCTTGTCCGTGCGCAGCGTGTCGCCCTTCCCGCCGCCGGCGCCGAGCGACCAGAACCGTGCCGGCCCGTCCTGATGCGCTACGTCGCCGCCGACGGCCAGCGTGGCTGGCACGCCGCCCAGGGCCAGCGGCTGGCGGTAGACCAGGTTGCCGCCCGCGTGCACCCGATCGAACTCGCGATAGGTGCCGCGCTCCGAGCGGATCAGGTGCTTGGGCGTCACGAACGCCATCGCGGACAACTCGCCCGCGCGGCCCACGCCCTGGCTCAGTTGCGCGCCGATGCGGCCCAGCAGGTTGTCGCGCCGCTCGCGACGGGCGAGGTAGGTCGCGTTGGCCTGCCCCGGGTCCGCGTCCACCTGCGCCCGGGTGAGCGGGCCGGGGATGTCCCACTGGTTGTGCGCGCCCACGGCGGAGAGGTTGAGCCGCGTGCGGGCCGCGAGCTGACCCGAATACCCCAGGGTCAGCAGCGAGCGCCGGGCGCTGCTGTGCCGGCGCCAGCCGTCGAAGTAGGTCTGCACGAAGGTGGCGGAGAGCGTGGACGCGCCGATGGGGCCGCCGGCCCGCGTGATGTAGCGCTCGAGCCCGAAGCTGCCGAACTCCGCCTGGGCATGGATCCCGAGGTGGTCGTAGGGGAAACGGGTTGACAGGTTGACGACGCCGCCCGCGGCGTTTCCCCACGCCGACGACACGTTGGACCGCACCACCTCCAGCCCGTCCACCGCGGCCAGATCCACCAGGTCGAACGACGTGCGCCCGTCCGGCTCGGTCTCCGGAATGCCGTCGAGCAGCACGCGGATGCCGCGCGCCGTGCCGGCGTTCGAGCGGTCGCCCGCGCCGCGGGCTCCGAAGCCGCGGATCACGAGCCGGATGTCGCTGCCGCCGGCGCGGGACTGCGCGAGGACTCCGGGGACGGCGAGCATCGCCTCGTCCAGGCCGAAGCCACGGCGGTCCTGGAGCTGAGCCCGGTCGATGGCGGTCACCGCGAGCGGCACCGTGCGCATCGGCTGCAGCAGGCGCGTTGCGGTGACGGTGAGCTCCGGGAGGAGCACCCCGGATGAGTCCTTGCGCGCGGCGGCGCTGTCCTGACCGTGGAGGGCAGGCGGGAGGAGCAGGATAGTTGCGAGGATCGCAAAGAGGCGGCCATTCGTGGACATTCGTAGTAAGTTGGGCGAATCGGCGCCCGAGACAAGGGGGCTGGGTCGATGCTCCGTGTCGCTCGTTTCTTTCCCCGGAGGCCGCATGCCCGACGTGACTCGTTACGAACCCGGAACCTTCAGCTGGTGGGAATGCGGATCCACCGACCAGAAGGGGGGGGAAGCGGTTCTACAGTGAATTGCTGGGATGGGAGGTGTTCGATGCGCCGATCGGTTCCGACAGCTTCTACACCATGTTCCGGGTGAACGGCAAGGACGTGGCGGCGTTGTATCAGCTGGGCCAGGACATGCCGGGGATTCCCGCGCACTGGATGGCCTATGTCACCGTTGCGAGCGCCGATGACACGGCGGCCAGGGCGAAGCAGCTCGGCGGCACCGTGCTCGGCGAGCCGTTCGACGTGATGACCTACGGCCGCATGGCGGTGCTCCAGGATCCTGCGGGAGCCCGCTTCGCCGTCTGGGAACCCCGGTCGCACATTGGCGCACAGGTGGGGAACGAGGTCGGCACCAACTGCTGGAACGAGCTGTCGGCGGCCGACAACGCCACGGCGGGACCGTTCTACAGCGAGCTGTTCGGCTGGGAGCAGCAGGTCACGCCGATGGGTCCGATCAGCTACACGATGTTCATGCACCCGGCTACCGGTCAGCCGGTCGGGGGCATGATGCCGGTCACGCCCGAGTGGGAGGGAGTGCCGCCGCACTGGATGGTGTACTTCTCGGTGGCCGACTGCGACGCCACCGCGGCGAAAACCGCCGAGCTGGGCGGCAAGGTGCTGCACGGCCCCTTCGACGTCGACCCCGTGGGCCGCATGGCGGTGCTGATGGACCCGCAGGGCGCGGCGTTGTCGGTGATCAAGCTGAAGTAGGACTCCCGCCGCGTCTACCTCGATCGGTCCTCGTACTTCGGCCGCTTCGGCGCGGCCACCGGGGCCTGGTCGAGCCGCTTCAGCACCTCCTGCACGGCGCGTTCGAGCTGGGGATCCCGCCCGCGGGCCAGCAGCGTGGGATCGTCGACCACCTCGACGTCCGGCTCCACGCCGTGGCCCTCGGGGAACCACTCGCCCTTGGGGCTGTACATGCGGAACGTCGGCACGGTGACGCTTCCGCCGTCGATCAGTGCGGGCACGCCGCTGATGCCGATGAGCCCGCCCCACGTGCGCCGGCCGATCAGGGGGCCGAGGCCGACGGCCTTGAAGTACCAGGGGAAGGCGTCGCCGCCGGAGCCGCTCCAGCCGTTGATCAGCATGGCCTTGGGGCCGAAATGCGCCACGGGCGGCCACTGCCAGTCCTTCCCGTCGCGGATGGCCCAGAAGGCGAGCGGCGGCCGGTTGAGCAGCTCGATGAACCGATCGGGGATCTGACCGCCCGAGTTGAAGCGCTCGTCCACGATCATGCCCGGCTTGTCGAACTGGGCGACGAACTGCCGCACCAGTTCCGTCTGGCCCTGGGTGCCGGTGTTGGGCACATAGACGTAGGCCACCCGGCCGCCGCTCAGCTCCTCGACGCGCTTCCGGTTGCTTTCGATCCACGCGAGGTTCCGGAGCCGGCTCTCATCCGCCAGCGCGTCCACCATCACCTTCCGCGCGCCCTCGGTGGTGGGCCGGTCGTTCACCGTCAATTCCACCACTTTGCCCGCGAGCCCCTGGAATGCGGCGTAGGGTTCCCGGGCGGGGTCGAGCGGGACGCCGTTGACGGCGAGGATGTAGTCGCCGGGCTTCACGTCGACACCGGGCGCGAGGAGCGGCGAGCGCACCTCGCTGTCCCACGGGGCGCCGTCGATGATCGCGCCCACGCGGTAGGCGCCGTTGGCGAACGCCCAGTCGATGCCGAGCAGGCCGACCGCCTTCTGCGGCGGCTGCTCGAGGTCGCCGCCGCTGCGATACGTATGGGACGCGTTGAGCTCGCCGATGAGTTCGCCCAGGATCCAGTTCACGTCCCACCGCGTCACGGCCCCGTCGAGCATGCGGCCGTAGAGGGTGCGCATGGCGTTCCAGTCGACGCCGTGCATGCCGGGCTCGTAGAAGTAGTCGCGCTCGAACCGCCACGCGTCGGCGAAGAGCTGCTTCCACTCTGCCCTCGGGTCGACCGGGACCTCCATCTCCTCGGTGCGCAGCGGCTTGTCGAGCTTCTGTTTCGCGGCCACCGCGACGATGCCCCACTTCCCCTTGCTCAGCGCCAGGATCTTCTTCCCGTCGGCCGAGACGGAATAGCCGCTCACGTCCTCGAGGATGGTCTCTTCCTTCCGGTCCTTGAGATCCCAGTAGACCAGCGGCTCATCGCCTTCCTGCACGCCGGCGGGCCGGAGCCGGCGGTAGAGCACCTTGCCGCTCACGGCGCCGAGATCGGTGTAGTTGCCGGCCTTGGGCGGCAGCACGACGAGCCGCTGCTCGAAGCCGTCGAGGTCGATCTCCACCGGCGTGGGCGCCGCCTTCTTCGCCGTATCCGTGGCCGGTCTCGCGCCGTCGGCCTTGCCCGGCGTGGCGGCCTTGGCCGAGTCGGCCCGGGCGACCTCTTCATCGCTCCTCGGCGCGAGCGGCGACGGGACGTCCTTGCGCAGCGGTACCGCCACGACGTTCGTGGTGTTGGGATAGATCCAGGTATTGTCCAGGTCGCTGTAGGCCGGGATGAACGTCCGGTTGGACAGGAAGAAGAGATACTTGCCGTCCGGGTCGAAGGCCGGCACGAAGTCCGTGTAGAAGCCGGATGTCACCTGGCGGTACTTGCCCGTGCGGGTATCGAAGAGGGCGATCGCCGTGTGGCCGTTGGGCAGCTCGCGCTGGTAGGCCAGCCAGCGGCTGTCGGACGACCAGGACGGTTTCCACGCGGCCAGGGTGCCGTGTGTGGCCTGGAGCAGCCGGTCGACGCGGGTGACGGCGCCGGCCGTGGCATCGACGATGTGGATGGTCATTGCCTGGTCGATGAACGCGAGCCGCTTGCTGTCGGGTGACCAGAACGGCGTGTAGCGGAATCCCGGGCCGAAGCCGGTCAGCTTTTTCTCGGTGCCGGACCCGTCGGCCGGGCGCACGTACAGTTCATACTCGCCGGAGCGGTCGCTGAAGTAGGCCACGAGCCGGCCGTCGGGCGACCACGCGGGCGACCGTTCGGCCACGCCCGAGCTCGCGGTGAGGTTGCGGACCGGGCCATGTTCCGCCGGCACTGTGAACACGTCGCCCCGCCCCGCGAACAGGGCGCGCTGCCCGGTGGGGGAGAGGTCGGCGCCGGCGATCTGCTGGTCCACCTTCTCGACCCGCGGGCGCAGCGTGGCGAGGTCCGTCACGACGGACACCTTCACCTCGGTGACCTGGTCCGACGCGAGGGCAAGCAGATACAGCTTTCCGCCGCACTGGAAGACGATGTCCGATGGCCCGAGCGCGGGGAACGTGATGTCGCAGTCGGTGAAGCGGGTGTGCTGGCGGAACTGCTTCGAGCCCGGGTCGTACGACCAGATGTTGTTGCGAGCCGGCGTGCCGCGGTCCGACACGAAATAGATCGTGTTGCCGTGCCACATCGGCTGCGCGTCGTTGGTGCTCGAGTCGGTCAGGTTCTCCGAGGCATACGACTCGAGGTCGAACAGCCAGAGGTCGGCATTGTCACCGCCGCGGTAGCGCTTCCACGTGCGGAAGTCCTGCGCCTCGGGGGTGTAGACGATCCGGCGCGCGTCCGGCGAGAGCGAGGCGAACTCGCCGTAGGGCACCGGCAGCTTCCGGGCGAGGCCGCCCGTGGCGGCGATGCGGTAGAACTGGTTGAAGCGCTGCGAGCCGCTCTCACGCTGCGAGGCGAAGAGCAGCGCCGTGCCGTCGGGATACCAGTCGATGAGCCGGTCGGTGCCGGGGTGGTACGTGATGCGCTGGGCCTCGCCGCCGGCGCTCGGCACCACGTAGATGTCGGAGTTGCCGTCGTAGTTGCCGGTGAACGCGATGCGCGATCCGTCGGGAGAGAAGCGAGGAAAACCCTCCTCGCCCCGCGCCGTGGTGAGCCGGGCGGCGCTGCCGCCGGACTTGGGCACCACCCAGATATCTCCCGCGTAGACGAACGCGATCTGACTGGCGGAGACATCGGGATAGCGGAACATCCGGGCGTCCACCTGCGCCGCCGCCTCGCTCGGCCCGAGGGGCGCCAGGACAGGCGTGGCGACGAGCAGCGACGCGAGGACGAACGGCGTGGTCCGGCATGACGGCATGGCGGATCCTGTCGGCAAAGGGTGAATCGGGGACACAATCAATGCACTCTGACGAGTAAGATCTCGCAAGGTTTCAGACTGCAACCCACACACGCGGAGTCCAGAACCTAAGATGCGTCCCGTCCGGATTTTGTTGCTGCTCTCCGCCGCGCTGCTCGCCGCGGCCCCGCTCGCCGCCCAGCGCAGCGTTGCTGAACGGCCGTTCGGCACGCTGCGCGAGCAGGCGGCGCTGCAGCAGCAATGGCTGCAGGCCCGACTCGATACCTACCTTCCCGAGGTGATGCGCCAGTACGACGTGGACCTGTGGGTGATTCCGATGCGGGAGTATCACGAGGACCCGATGTTCACCTCGCTGGTATCGCCCACGACGTTCGCCGCGCGCCGCCGTACGATCTACGTCTTCTTTGACCGCGGGCCGGGCAAGGGCGTCGAGCGCCTCGCGCTCGGGGGGAGCTCCCAGGGCGGTGTCTACACGGCCCTCCGCTCCACCAGGCCGGCGACGCCGGTCGGCGGGCAGAGCCGGAACACCGCCGAGCTGTGGGGCGATCAGCAGTGGGAGCTGCTCAAGCGAGTCATCGAGGAGCGGAACCCCGAGGTCATCGCCATCAACGTATCGCGGGTGAGCGCCTTCGCGGACGGACTGACCGCCGGTGAATACGAGAGCATGCGCGAGGCGCTCGGGCCTGGCTGGACCGCGCGCATGAAACCGGCGGAGGAGATGGCGGTGGAGCTGATCGCGCGGCGGCTGCCGGAGGAGGAGGCGGTCTACCGGAAGATGCAGGAGCTGGTGTGGCAGCTCACGCAGGAGATGTTCTCCAGCCGCACGATCACGCCGGGCGTCACCCGCACGAGCGACCTCGTCTGGTGGTGGCGACAGCGGGTGAACGACCTCGGCCTCGGCACGTGGTTCCAGCCCTCCGTCGCCGTGCAGCGCAAGGGCGCCACGCCGGAGCAGCTGGGCGACGACCCTGTGATCGAGCGCGGTGACGTTCTCTGGTGCGATGTCGGCATCACGGCACTCCGGCTCAACACCGACACCCAGCACAATGCCTATGTGCTGCGCGAAGGCGAGACCGACGCGCCGGAAGGACTCCGCCGCGCGCTCCGCAACAGCAATCGGCTCCAGGATCTGCTCTTCGAGGAAATCAGGGCCGGACGCACCGGCAACGAGGTGCTCGCCGCGACGCGCGAGCGCATGCGGGACGAAGGCCTCGACGGCACGGTCTACAGCCATCCCATCGGAATGCACGGCCACGGGGCCGGGCCGCTGATCGGGCTGTGGGACTACCAGGAGGGTGTGCCCGGCCGCGGCGACTACAAGGTGCTCGCCAACATGTGGTTCTCGAGCGAACTGCAGGTGACGACGCCGGTGCCGGAATGGGGCGGTCAGCCGGTGCGCGTGGCGCAGGAGGAGGACTTCGCGATCGGCGCCGATGGCAAGCCGCGGTGGATCAACCGGCGGCAGGACGCGCTCTTCCTGGTGAAGTGATGCGCGATCTCTCTTTGCCCGGACCCGTCGTGCCCGCGGCGTGGCTGGCTCCGCGGCTCCACGAGCCGGGGCTCGTGGTGCTCGACGCCTCGTGGTATCTCCCGGGCAGCGGACGGGACGCGCGGGCGGAGTACCGCGCGGGGCACCTGCCCGGCGCCCGTTTCTTCGACCTCGACGCGGCCAGCGATCCGGCGTCTCCCTTGCCCCACATGCTCCCGCCGGCGGATCACTTTGCCGGCTGCGTCTCGGCCTTGGGCATCAGCGATGGCGATCGCGTGGTGATCTACGACGGCTCGGGTACCAACCTCAGTGCGCCGCGGGTCTGGTGGATGTTCCGCGTGTTCGGCCACGGGGAAGTGGCCGTGCTCGATGGCGGCCTCAAGGCGTGGATCGCCGAGGGCCGGCCGCTGGAAAGCGGGGAGCCTGCTCCGGCTCGGGCGGGCCGCTTCCGCGCGCGATTCGATCCGTCTGCGGTGCGCGACCTGGCGTTCATGCGGGAGAATCTTCACCGCCGCGTGGCTCAGGTGGTGGACCTGCGCGCGGCCGGCCGCTTCCTGGGGATCGAGCCGGAGCCCAGGCCCGGGCTGCCGAGCGGACACATTCCGGGCAGCCGCAACGTGCCGTTCACGGAGCTGGTTCAGCCCGACGGCACGGTGCTCCCGCCGGACCAGCTCCGGGCGCGACTCGAACGGGCGGGGATCGACCTGAACCGGCCTGTCGTCGCGAGCTGCGGCAGCGGGACCTCCGCGTGCGCGCTCGCGCTCAACCTGGCCCGACTGGGGATCGACGCTGCGGTGTACGACGGCTCATGGACCGAGTGGGCCCAGGCGGGCGGACCGATCGAGACGGGGACGGGCGAGACGAACGCGTCCGGGGGCTGAGCGGTCAGGGGCGCTCGGTGGGACTCCTGTCACCGGGGCCGGGAAGCGGCTTGCGGAGGCCGCCTTCCGCCTCGGCCGACAGCAATTCCTCCAGCGAGTCGTACCGGTAGATCACGGGCGCCTCGTGCTGGAACAGGCCGCCGGTGTCGGCCGTGGGGCCGTACGTGGAATAGAGCGGTTTGCCCGGCAGCCGGAGGTATACCGTGAGCTGGCCGCGGTGGTGGGACGTATGCGCGATGCGGCGGAGCAGGATCCATGCGCGGGGCCGCTCGACGTCGAAGAACCGGGCCTCGGCTTCGAACCAGTCCGGCGATTTCTCCCTGAGCCGGGCCAGCCGCGCACCCGATGCGGCGGCGTAGGTGGCGATGAAGCCGAGGCGGGACTCGGGGCTCGGCAGCGGCGCCAGACCGGCGTCGATCGCGAGCGTCGTCGTCATCCAGATGTCCTCGCTCACGCACTGGTGCACCATGTGCTCGTGCGGGGTGCGAATGCGTGGCTCCGGCCGGAACTCGAGGTCGCCGTCGTCGAACTGCGACCAGACGCTGAGCGTCTTGAGACGCTCGGTCTCGTACGTATCGACGAGGAAGGCGAACGGGTGAGCGCTCATCTGGCCAGATTCAGGTTGAGGTAGGCGGGCTCGCCCGTCACTTCCCGCACGACGTGGGGCGCGAGCCATTCGGGCAGGATCACCGGTGTGTCCTCCGTTGGCAGCTCGATCTCGGCGAGCACGAGGTCGCGGTCCACGAAGCGATCGATCTCCCAGGCCAGAGCGCCGTCCTGGACGCGGTAGCGCAGCTTGCGGATGCGGCAACCCTCGGTGAGCGGCCACAGCGCCTCGAACACCTCGCTCGTGGTGGGCTCCTCGATCTCCATCCGGCTCATGCCGGCGCCCAGCTTTACCGTGCGATACCAGCGCTCGCCCTGGCTATCGAGCACGCGGCGCACCCGCTCCCTGAGCACGGTGCCGGGCAGCCAGCCCTGGTCGATCTCGGCCACCGCGGCGCCCCGCGGCAGGGGCGGCAGGCGGGACAGCAGGAACTTCCGCTCGATCTCCTGCGGCGGACGCCCCTGGCTCGCCACCTCTCCCTTGAGCCGATCGAGCAGGGCGAAGAACGAGGCCGCGCGGCCCTGGCGCCACTCGGCCTCGAGCCGGTCGAAGAGGCGGCAGCGGTGCTCCCAGAGGATCGACGCGATGGCGCGCCGCACGGCGATCTGCTCGGGCGTGTTCAGCCGGGGCAGGACCCGCTCGGTGAAGACGAGCGCGTCCTGCAGCTCGCCCAGCAGGTCCTGCAGGATGGTGAGCTGCTCGTGGGCGCGGGCGGCATCGCGCAGCACCTGCCGCAGGGGCTCGAGCAGGTAGCGGAGCTGCTTGGCCGCGATGCGCCCCTGGTGCAGCTCGCGG
>JBMOPM010000272.1:0-24641 GCA_049323575.1 Gemmatimonadota bacterium
ACGATCGGCAGCCCGGCGGCCATGGCCTCGAGCAGCGCGATGGGCAGTCCCTCGGTGCTGCTCGCGAGCAGCCACAGGTCCGCTGCCGCCAGGCACGCTGGCACGTCGCTCCGGAAGCCCAGAAACCGCACTCGCTCCAGCACGCCCAGTCGCCGGGCCTCGGCCCGGATGTCGGGCTCCAGCGGCCCCGTGCCCAGGAGGGCCAGATGCAAGCGACTCGATGTCCGGCTCGCCGCGGCGAGCGCGCGGACCATCCCCACGTGATTCTTCACCGGGGCGAACCGCCCGACCGCAATGGCGAGCACCGCGTCGGCCGGAATCGACCATTCGGCCCGGAGCCGGCCCCGCTCATCGCCGCGGTCCCTGAAGGGGGCAAGGTCTATGCCGTTGGGGATGACCGATGGATTCGACGCAAGCCCAAGAAAATCTTGGACATACGCGGCAAGGGGCGCGGAGACGGCCACGATGCGGTCGGTGCGCCGGGCGCACCAGCGCTGGATCAGCGCCCGCGACCTGGGCTCAGGCGGATAGCGACCGTGATCGGTGAAGACCAGCGGCAGGTCGAGGAGAGTGGAGGCCACCGCGCCGGGAAGCCAGGTGCCGCTGTGCGCGTGCACCACGTCCGGCTTGAACTGGCGCAGTCGGCTGACGAGATGGCGCGGATACCCGCGCACCCGGAACCGGCCTTCCTGGCAGTCGATCACGCGTACCCCGGCCGTCTCCAAGGGCTGCTGGTACACGCCCAGGCCGTTCAGCACGAACACGGCGCACTCGTGGCCCGCCCGGGTCAACGCGATGGCCAGGTCGGTGACGACGCGCTCGAGCCCGCCGCCCCGCAGGCTCGGCACCAGTTGCGCGATCCGCAGCGACTTCACCGCGGCGGGTTCCATCGGATGCCAGCGGTCCAGCAGTCCAGGATGTCCACCGGGATGCTGGCCGGCACGTTGATGCGGATGATGCGGAACGGGTCCGCATTCGCGCGCACGACGCCGTAGGACAGGGCGATCCCCGCGGCATAGCCGGCTTCGCGCGCGGCCGCCGCCACGGCGTCGCTGGTGCACCCGTACGGGTAGGAGATCTCCCCGGGCGCGCTCCCCAGCTCGTCCGCGACGCGACGCCGGCTCCGCATCAGCTCATCGGCCAGATCGGCCGGCGCGAGCCGCGCCAGGTTGCGATGCGTCATGGAATGCGAGCCGTAGCTCACTCCCGCGCCGCCGGCGGCACGGAGCACATCCCACGATGCGGGCAGCCACTCGGGCGGGAAGGCGGGCTCCGGCGTCGGCTCCGCCTGCACGATGCGCTCGGCGTCGCCGGCGAGGTCGTCACGGCAGCGGAGTCTCGTGGGATCATCCAGCCGTCCGGCGGCGGCGAGCCGATCCCACCAGAAGGGCCGTGGACGATCCGGCGCCGCGCCGATGATAAACACGGTGGCCGGCAGCCCCAGCCGCTCGAGCACGGGCAGGGCGTGGCGGAAGACGCCGAGATAGGCATCGTCGAACGTGATGGCGGCGAGTCCGCCGAGGGAACGGCCCTGCCGCAGCCGGCCGAGCAGTTCGGTGAGGGGGACGACCCGGAAGGCCTGCGCCAGCCAGCCGGCCATCTCGGTGAAGCGCGAGATGCCCAGGTGGAGTGAGGGGTCCCCGATCGACGCGGCCAAGGCATCCGGCACCACGTTGTGAAAGCAGAGGACCGGGGCGGCGGCGGCGAACCGACGCCGCAGTGCCGGGACTCCGGCGCGCCGGAGCAGCCCGTAGGCTGTTGCGCCGAGGCCCATCAGCGGCAGGTCTGCATCGCTGTCGACGTCATGTGAAGCATGGAGGCGACAGACGTGTGGTGTATGCTCAACGGTTCATGCCGTCATGTGCCCAGTGGCGCCCACGACCGGCAGGGCGGCGAAACAGGCGTGTGCAGTGGAACGATGCGAAACGTACGACGGAGGTAGAACGGCCGGGTCGCTGGCGTGCCCGCGACGTGCTGGCTCTGGCGTCCACGCGATTCAAGCTACGCCCAGGCGCTCCGCGTTCGCCTCGTAGATCTCCCGCAGGATGGCCGGGACATCATAGGTCAGGTGCCACTGCGGATAGTGGCGCTCGAACCGCCCGTTGTCGCTGATCCACCAGATGTGGTCGCCGATGCGGTTGGCCTCGGCGTAGCTCCAGTTCATCGGCCGGCCCGTGATCTCCTCGCTGAGCCGGATGGCCTCGAGCATCGAGCAGTTGCTGAACCGGCCGCCACCGATGTTGTAGACCTCGCCCACCCGCGGTGCCTTGAAGAACTCGTGGAAGCAGCGGATGAGGTCGTTCGAGTGGATGTTGTCGCGGACCTGCTTGCCCTTGTAGCCGTAGACCGTGTACTTCCGCCCGGTGATGGCGCACTTCATCAGGTAGGCGAGGAAGCCGTGCAGCTCCGCGCCGGAATGATTGGGACCGGTGAGGCAGCCGCCCCGGAAGCACGCGGTGCGCATGCCGAAGTAGCGGCCGTACTCCTGCACCAGCACGTCGGCCGCGACCTTGGACGCGCCGAAGAGCGAGTGCAGCGACTGGTCGATCGGCATGTCCTCGCGGATGCCGCCCACGTAGGTGTGGGACGGATCGATCTCCCAGCGGAGTTCATGCTCCAGCAGCGGCAGGCGGTTGGGCGTGTCGCCGTACACCTTGTTGGTGGAGGTGAAGATGAATACCGCGTCGGGGCAGTGCTGGCGCGCGGCCTCGAGCACGTTGAGCGTGCCGTTGGCGTTGACCGAGAAGTCCATCTGCGGATCGCGCGCCGCCCAGTCGTGCGAGGGCTGGGCCGCGGTGTGGATCACGAGCGCGATGTCCTTGCCGTGGCGGGCGAAGATGCGGCCGATCGCGTCGCGGTCGCGGATGTCGGTGTCGTGGTGCGTGTACCGCGCACCCAGCCGCTGCTGGACCCGCTGCCGGTTCCACAGCGTGGAGCCGTCCTCGCCGAAGAAGACGCGCCGCATGTCGTTGTCGATGCCGACGACGTCCATCCCCAAGCCGGCGAAATACAGGGCCGCCTCCGACCCGATCAGTCCGGCCGACCCGGTGACCACCACGAGACTCATGTCGCATCTCCCGTCGCAAGATAGATGGCAGCCGGCGTCATGTCCGTCCGTCCTTGGCAACTCGTCCGGCCCCGCATGCAAAGCATGAGCCGGGCCACGCGGGACCCGGCCGCCGTCCCGGCTCAGGCCGGCTTGCGCCCGATCGCAATGGTGTCATAGGCACATTCCACCCGCATGCCGATCCTGCCCAGCAGCCGGTAGAGCCGCTTCCGGATGCCGGGGAGCCACCACCCTGGCGTGCGGCCCGGCGTGTGGCGCGGGAAATGGCGCGCCTCCAGCGATTCCCACGTGGTGAGCATGACTTCCAGGCCTGCCTCCGCATAGAGCGCCCGCATGCCGTCCGGGTACGCCCGCCAGCAGTCCACCGGATATTCATGGAAAGGCCAACTGACCGGATTGATGGTGATCACGAGGCCTCCCGGTCGGCAGACCCGCGTTACCTCGCGAATCCAGACCCAGATCCTGGGAACGTGCTCCAGCACGTTGGCGGAGAACACGATGTCGTAGCTACCATCCGGGATCGGGTAGCGGTACATGGAGTCCGCGCGGTACGTCAGGAACGGGCTGTCGTAGAGGTCGAGGGTATGCCACGCGACATGGTCCGTCCCCATTGCGCTTTCGTACTCGGAGGGAAAGCCGTTGGGGCCGATTTCCAGGACGCGGGTCGCCGGTTCGAAAAGCGGTGCGGCATACTTCTGGAACATCCAGAGGCTGTTGGAGTGCATTTGGTGACTGGGCGGCCAGGTGATGGGCGGGTGCTGCGCCGCGTGAAGCAGCGGGACCCGCCCCCTGCCGATGTGTGGGGGCGGTGAACCGGCAGGAAGCCTTGCATTGCCCCGGCGGCCGACGAGCTTCCCGGTGCGTGGTCTCACGCGGGAGGCCCGCCATCGGCGGCGGCATGTTTCAGTCAACGTCTCGAGGGGGATGATGCTCGTATTCGTGATCCCGGTCAAGCATCCGGCCCGTTCGCGCAACTATCGCATCGTGACGGATCTTCTGCGCCAGACCCTGCGGTCGGTGGAGGGCCAGACCGATCCGCACTTCGCGACCGTGATCGTGTGCAACCAGACGCCGGACTGGGCCGAGGACGCGCCGAACCGCGTGTGGGTGGAGGTGGATTTTCCCCCTGCCGATCCACCGGCCACTGCGAAGGACTGGGTCGACTGGCTCTACATGGACAAGGGGGCCAAGATCGCGGTGGGGTTGCTCCATGCCCGCCATCGGTTCCAGCCCACGCACGTGATGTTCGTGGATGCCGACGACTTCGTGAGCAACCGCCTTGCGGCATTCGTGCGGGAACATCCGGCGGCCCCGGGCTGGTACATGCCCGACGGCCTGATCTACAGCGGCCTGTTCAAGATCGCCGCGCCGCGCGACAAGTTCTGGAGCTATTGCGGCACCACGCACATCATCCGCAACGATCTCCTCCCGGTGCCGCCCGGCCTCGGGCTCAGGCCCTCGCGTGATGAGGTCTCTGCGGCGCTCGATCCGTTCTACCTCAAGCGCATCCTCGGCTGCCATGTGGACTTCATCAAGTACTTCGAGGAGCGCGGCCACCACCTCGAGCCGCTTCCGTTCATCGGCGGGATCTGGCATGCCGACACCGGAGAGAATTCGTCCCGCGCGTGGTGGAATGGAAGCCGCTTCGGCCCCATCTGGGGCCAGCCGCTGCCGGCCGGGACGCTGACCGAGTTCGGCATTCCCCCCGCCCAGCGCACTGCCGCTGAGACGGCCCTGCTTCATCTCTGGCGGGCCCGCTCGGTCGTGGCGCGGGCAGTGAAGCGAGTGCTTGGCAAGGCAGGGTGAGCGCGGGCGTCGTCGTCGTTCTCCGGTCAGCGGAGCCGATCCAGCATCTGGCGCACGTAATACGTCGCGAGCTGGTCCCGGTGCAGGTAGGCGTCGAAGAACGCGCGGGAGTTGCGGACCAGGGTCAGCCGCTCCTCCTCATGGGCGGGATCGAGGTAGTATGCCACCACGTCCTCCAGGTCGGAGTAGTCGGGCCGGCAGTACGCGCAATGCACCCGGTCCTGGAACGGCACGATCATCCGGTTGGTGTGCGGCGGCCCCACGATGCAGCAGCCGATGGCCAGATAGTCGATCATCCGGAACGTCACCGATGACATGCTGGGCAGGTCGATGCAGACTTTCGACCGCGCCACCTCCACCAGGAACTGGCGGTAGCGCACCTTCCCCTCCCCGCCGAAGAACCGGAACCGTCGGCTCGCTCGGAGGATCTCCATCGGCCGGCGGCGCTTCTCCATGCTCAGGCCGAAGCGGCCGTGGACCTCGTACTTCGGCGGCGCGTGGTCGCGCAGCGCGCGCAGGCGCGGGAGGTAGGCGTAGATCGCGGCGTCGGCGTTGACGTACCCGCCCGGCACCAGGTGGTCGCGCTCGCCGTAGCCCTCCAGGGCATACTCCATCTTGAAGTGCAGGTCGCAGGCGGCGTATGCCTCCTCGTTGAGGGGCGCGTAGTCCGACGTCTCCACGTTGACCCGCCAGCGCCGGCCGCGGATGATCGCCTCGAAGCTGATCACCCCGTCGAACGGCTGGGGCAGGTCGGTCTCCTCGCAGCGCACGTGGCGCCGGAGCGCGCCCAGCACCTGATCCCCCCAGATCTTGCGCGGCGGCCAGCGATACGAGGCCTTGTCGGGCCAGCGGATCACCACGTCGCGGCACTCCTCTGCACTGACGGGCCAGGTGTAGATCACCGGGTCGAGCCGGCCGGGCATGGCCTGCCACCACGCCTCGATGACGCGCTGGGTCCAGACCCCGGGCTTGAGCAGGGAACGAATCGGCATTGATGTTGTGCGTCGAGCCGAAAGTGTTACCGTGAGTACGCGGCCAGGCTGCGCACGAGTTCGAGCAGCCGCTCCAGCCCCCCGACCAGCTTGCGCGCATGCGGCACGTCCCGGGGGTGGGCATACCGGGGCAGCAGGTGCGGGCGTTCCCGCGCCGCCTCCGGCGTGACGCTCCCGGGGATGGTCGTCACCGCCCAGGGGAGGCCGTGGCGCGCCGCGATGGCCGCCTCGCGCGGGCCCTGGTCGGCGGGGCCGCCGTTGGGATAGCAGAACACCGGCACGGTGGCGGCGGCCGGAATCTCCTCCGTGAGCCGGCGCCACGAGTCGGCGATCTCGCGCTCGCTTTGAACATCGTCGCAGCGCGCGAGGATGGGATGGGTGACGGTGTGCGGGCCGAACGACACCCCACGCCCGGCGGCAGTGCGGAGGTCGTCCCAGGTGGCCGGCGCGTACCGGTCCGTCGGCCGGCTCGGCAGCTCCACATCGAGCGCTGCCAGCACCTGGTCGATCAGCGCGCGTTTCTCGGCCTCGGGCACGCGCTTGAGTCGCTCGATGACGGCGAGCGCCGCGCCGCGGCGCTCCGGTTCGCTCGACCACGCGAGGCGGTCCCGCGCGTCCGCCCCCGGCAGCGTACACGAGGTCACGCGGGTCCGCGCGAAGCCCTCGGCGATCCGGTCCCACCACATCCAGAGCGCGCCGTCCACGAAGCCCGTCGTCACGAACAGCGTCACCGGGCAGTCGAACTCCGCGAACACGGGCAGGCCGCCGGTGAGGAAGTCGGCGTAGCCGTCGTCCACGGTAAAGCAGACGGGCTTGCGGGGCAGTGTGCCGGCGCCCAGCCGAGCGAGCGCGTCGTCGAGCCGCAGGAAGCGCGTGCCGTCGGCGGCGAGCGCCGCCAGCTGCCGCCGCAGCACGGCGGGGTCGAAGCCGGGCGAACCCGTCTCGGGGTCGGCGAAGCGGTGCAGCATGAGCACCGGCAGCGCCTGGCGCGTGAGCGGCGACCACAGGGTGCCGATCAGCGGCGCCGTGAGCGCCCTGAGCACCAGATCCTTGAGGCCGGTCATCGGCCCACCACGCGGTCGATCGCGTCGAACAGGATGCGGGCCTGGTGGGTGCGGCTCAGTCGTTCCCGTCCCGCGATCGGTCCGGGCCGCTCGCCGCGCCGGAAGGCCTCGATCCTGGCACGGAGCAGCCGGGCGATGCCGTCCACGTCGTTCGGAGCCAGCACGTCCACGCCGGTGCCGCGGAGCGCGGTCGCCGTCGGCGTGCCGGGGGCGGCAAGCGCCAGCACCCAGTTCTCGAACATCAGGTACTCGAACACCTTCGACGGCACCGCGTAGGGCGAGTCCTGCGGCAGGTTGAGCAGCATCGTGGAGCGGGCCAGGAACGCGAGGGCGTCCGCCCGCGGCAGGCGCGGCAGCACCCGGACGAACCCGCCCACGCCCTCCTCCTCCGCGAGAGCCGTGATGGGCGTGTTGCCGAAGGTCGGTCCCGAGCCCAGGAACACGATCTCGAATTCCTCGGGCGCGAGGGCGAGGTCGCGGGCCACGCGCCCGGCCGCACGCAGGAAGAGGCGAGGATCCCGGTCGAGGTAGAGCGCGCCGGCGTAGGTCACGGTGAACGTGTTCGAGCGATGGTTTGCCGCCGGCAGCGGCTCGTCATCATAGCCGTTCATGACGGCGATGATGCGCTCCTGGGCCGCAGGATAGCGCCGGCGCATCGCATCGCGCAGCGGCTCGGTGTTGCACGCCACGAGGCTTGCGCGATCCACGCAGCGCCGCTCCGCCCATCCGGCAAGCGTGAAGTTGAGCGGACTGGCCAGATGTTCCGGCAGGCGGCGCGGCAGCGACCACGGGTCGCGCAGATCCATGATGAATGGCAGACCGCTCTCCCGCGCGAGCCGCGCCCCCGCGCGATGCGCCTGGTGCGGCGGCCCGCAGGTGATCACGGCGCGATGGGCCCGGGTCAGGAGTCGGCGCCCCGCGGCGGCCGCGGCCCGGGCCCATGCCGCATCGCGGTGCCAGAAGTTGAGCGTCCACCAGAGCCGCATCACCGCGCGCGGCGCGAGCGACCAGCGGATCTCCTCCGGCGCGAGCGAAACCGGGCGGGCACCGTTGACGGTGGACGGCGGCCCGTTGGCCGATGATCCATCGCCGTGGTTCGCGGACGGCTGACCGGTCCATGCGCCCGGCTGCCCGCCTGTGCCGCGCAGGAGCTTCCACAGCCCGCGTTCCAGGCGATCGCTCCACACCGGCTCCTCGCGCACGCCGGTGATCGTGGTGCCGGCCGGCAGCGCCGCCACACGCCGGTGGTCGGGCCGGGGGACCTGGGCCGGGTCAAGCGTGACCACGTCCAGCCCGTAGCCCCGCTCGGCGGCGTACCGGGCCAGCTTCTCCCAGCGCAGCGCGCCGGCGGTCTGGGCCGGCGGGAAGTGGTACGAGATGAGGAGCAGGCGATCGTCGGGCACGCGTGATCAGGCCGGGGCCGCTGACGGCGCCGGCCGATTCGGGGTGCGGATGAGCTGGAACAGTGCGATGAGCCGCTGGCGCTGAGGCAGCAACGTGGTGAGGAAGAAGGTCAGCGCGCCGGCGCCGACCTCCACGCCCAGGCGCAGGGCGGGCGGCCACGCGGCGGGAAGCATGAACTTGAGCGCCAGCACCGGCACCAGCATGAGGAGGGACCCGCGGAGCGCGGGCCAGACCCGGGCGGTGTACTCGTGGAACGACATGCCGATGGCCCGGAAGGTCCGCACGTAGAGCGGCACCACGAAGACGGGGTACAGTACGAGCCATATCGCCGCGATCCCGCCGGCGCCCCAGCGGCTGCCGATGACAAAGCCCACCGGCAGCACCAGCGCGGTCGCGATGCCGTTCCACATCAGGTAGCGGGTATCGCCCTTGGCCATGAGGATCTGCGGCAGCAGGGTCATGATCGAGCGGAACGTGACGAGTATCGAGAGGAACTGCAGGGGAACGATCGCCGCTTCCCACCTGGGCCCCAGGGCCACGCGCACGAAGTCGCCGGCGACGGCCACCATGCCGAGCGAGGCCGGCAGCGTGAGGAAGGCGAGACCCTCGGTGACGTTGGCGAGCAGGCGGCGCAGGCCGGCGTCGTCGTGCTGCAGCCGGCTGAAGAACGCCGGCGTGACTCGGGTCACCAGGCTCGTGACCTTCTCCACCGGCACGCTCGCGATGGTCCAGGCGAAGGAGTAGGCGCCGAGCGCCGCGGGCCCGAGCATCCGGCCGGCGACGAGGAAATCGGAGTTGGAGTAGGCGTACCACGCGAGCCGGCCCACCAGCACGTCGCGGCTGAAGCGGATGGTGCGGCGCAGGCCGGCGCGGGTGGGCCAGGCATAGCGATGGGGCCGGAGGAGATTGACCATGGCGCCGGCCAGCGCGTTGGAGACGAGCCCGCCCAGCACCAGCGACCAGTAGCGGAAGCCCAGCAGCGCGAACACCACGTTGGCCAGCGCGAAGACGATGGCCTGGATGCCGTCGACCGCCGCCAGTGCCCGGAAGCGGAGTTCGCGCTGGAGCAGCGCGTTGGAGATCGACCGGACCGAGTTGAGCACGAAGGTGAGGCTCAGCCCCAGCACGACCGGCGGCAGGTCCGGCGCGCGGAAGAAGAGGCCGAGCGGCCACGCGGCCGCGCAGGTGAGCGCCGTGCCGCCGAGGCCCAGCAGGAGGGCCGCCGACTTGAGCTGGGCGATCTCGTCGTCGCTCAGATCGCGCAGCGTGATGACCGACGCGCCGAGCCCGAACTCGGTGAACAGGGCCACCAGGCCCAGGTAGAGATTCGCCATGCCCACGAGGCCGTAGTCGGCCGGCGTAAGCAGGCGGGCCAGCACCAGCGTGCTGCTCCAGGCGATGACCTGGGTCGCCCATTTCATGCCCCCGGTCCAGGCGATGCCGCGGAGCAGCTTGTGATCGAGCTGCGCGTGCGAGCCGGCGGGAGCGGCTGTGACGGTGTCAGGCATGCCGCGGAAGGTTCGCGGCGGCGGCGCCGCCGGGCAACCCCGGCCGCCCGGGCGGGCAGGCCCGGATGTCGGTCGAACGTGGCTTCACGGATGCGCTGCTGGGCAAGACCGAGGCCAACCGGTGTGGCACGGAACTTGGAGCAGAACGGGCCCCGACCATGATCTCATCGCCCTTGTACTCGCACCGCCCGGAATGACGTCGCTGGCGGGTGCCCCCGTTGCGCTTCAGCGCTGCGACGTGTTCGTGGGCCGCACCATGAACTGGAACTACGACCACCTCCGCTCGGTGCCGCGCTACCGGGTGGTGGTGGCCGCCGACGCGCTGGAGAACCGGGACGAGTTCCCGCTGCTCGAGGCGTTCCGCATCGACCGCGGGGGACTCCTCCATCGCGCATGGAACCGCGTCCTCCCGGAACGGCTCTACCCGCCGCTGGCCTCGCGGCTCAGGGCCTTGAGGCCGGTGGTCCTCCACTCGCACATGGGGTACGTGGCCGCGCGTGATGTCGCCATTCACGCCGCCCTCCACGTGCCGTGGCTGATCAGTTTTCACGGCGCCGACATCTACATGCTCGGGCAGCGGCCCGAGTGGCGCGCCATCTACGGGAGGCTGTTCGAGCGCGCATCCCGGGTGCTGGCCCTCGGCCCGCACATGGCGGAGGCCTTGACGGCCCTCGGCTGCCCACTGGAGAGGATCGCGATCCATCCCCTGGGCGTGGATGTCGCCCACCTGCCCGCCCGGCCCCGCGTGCTGGCCCGGGGCCAGCCGCTCGAGATCCTCTTCGCCGGGACCTTCCGGGAGAAGAAGGGCTTCCGCTATCTGGTGGATGCGGTGGCGCTCGCCGTGACGCGGGGCGTGAACTGCCGGTTGACCGTCGTGGCCGAGGCGGGCGGGCGCCCGGGCGACCGCGAGGAGGAGGCGGAGGCCAGCCGGCGCATTGCGGAGCACGGCCTCGAGCGACATGTTCGACGCTTCCCGCTCCTGCCCTTTCAGCAGCTCATCGAGCTGGGCCTCGCGTCCCACGTCTTCGTGGCACCCAGCGTGACCGCCTCCGACGGCGACAAGGAGGGTGTGCCCATCGTGGTGCAGCAGATGATGGCGACGGCGATGCCGGTGATCACCACCGCGCACTCCGACATTCCCTTCCTGTTCGGCCCCCTCGCGCATCAGCTCGTGCCCGAGCGCGATGCCGCCGCGATCGCCGGCCGGCTGGAGCACTACGCCGCCGACCCCGCCGCGATCGTCCGCGATGGCGAGGCACAGCGCGCCCGGATCGAGGAGGGCTTCGACGTCCGCCACTGCGCCGCCCGGCTGGCGGAGCACTATGACCGGCTCGCACGATAGGGACGGCGCCCCGGTCCCCGAGTTTTGATGTCAGGCGATGCCCAACTCCCTTGCCGACCATGACCTCTCGCATGCCCGTGGCGCTGCAGCAGTGTGACGTCTTCGTTGCCCGCACGATGAACTGGAACTATGACCACCTGCGCTCGGTGCCACGGTACCGCGTGGTCGTCTGCGCCGAGGTGCTCCAGAATCGCGACGAGTTCCCCCTGCTCGAGACCTTTCGCCTGGATGGGGATGCGCTGGCGCCTCGCATCTGGAACCGTATCCGGCCGGCCGTGCTGTATCCTCCCTATGCTGCCCGGCTGCGCCGGTACCGGCCTCGCGTGCTGCACTCGCACATGGGGTATGTAGCTACACGCGGCATGCCGCTGCAGGCCGCGCTTGATGTTCCGTGGCTCGTGAGCTTCCACGGGGCCGACGTCTATCTCAACCCTCAGTTACGGGCCGCCAGATACGTTGAGCTCTTCCGTCGGGTGTCGCGAGTGCTTGCGCTCGGGCCCACGATGGTGGCGGCGCTGACCGCCATGGGATGCCCGCAGGAAAAGATCGCCATCCACTCGCTGGGGGTGGACGTGGGTGCGCTGCCCGTGCGTCCCCGACATCGCTCGCCGGGAGACCGGCTCGAGATCCTCTTCGCGGGTACCTTTTGCGAACGCAAGGGCCTGCCTTACCTCCTCGACGCGGCCAAGCTCCTGCGGGATCGCGGGGTGCGCTTCCGGCTCACGGTGGTCGGGGAGGTCGGCGGGCGACCGCAGGACTGGGCCGCAAAGGAAGCCATCGAGCAGCGGCTGGCCCGGTACGACTTCGGCGACTGCGTGCGCCGGCTGCCCTACCTCCGGTTTGCGGAGCTGATCGAGCTGGGTCTGTCCTGCCACGTGCTGGTCGCGCCAAGCGTGACGGCCGCGGACGGCGACATGGAAGGAATCCCGGTCGTGATCCAGCAGATGATGGCGACGGCAATGCCGGTGGTTACCACCCATCACTCCGATATCCCGTACCTGTTCGGCCCCCATCGGCAACTGCTGCTGCCCGAGCGTGACGCGACCGCGATCGCGGACCGCCTGCAGGCCTATGCCGAAGATCCTGAGCTTGCCCGCCGTCACGGGGAGTGGTTCCGCGAGCGCATAGTCGAGGCTTTCGATGTTCGGCACTGCGCTGCGGCGCTGGCTCGCCACTACGATGAGGTGGCGGGATAGGTCGATGGTGCCCATCCGTGACAGGCATCGATCGTAGCTCCGTCGGCCGTACCGCCCGGCGGAGCCGGCCTCGAACTTGCTATCGCGTGGCAAAAACTCGCTGCCTCCGAGGACACAGCAACGCATGTGCGGATTCGCCGGTCTGATTGGTGCCCCCGGCTGGGCGCCGCCGCTGGGTGCTATCGAGAGAATGACCCGCTCCATGGTCCACCGCGGTCCGGATGACGAAGGCTTCCTCACCCGGGGTCAGGTCCAGCTAGGCTTCCGCCGCCTGGCGATCCTCGATCTCTCCTCGGAGGGGCATCAGCCGATGGTGTCGCCGGACGGACGCTTCGCGCTGGTGTTCAACGGCGCGATCTTCAATTACATCGAGCTTCGCGAGGAACTGCGGGCACTCGGCCACACCTTCCGCTCGACGGGCGACACCGAAGTCCTGCTTGCAGCCTATGCTTCGTGGGGGCGCGAATGCCTTACGCGGCTCAACGGCATGTATGCCTTTCTGGTGCACGACCGGCTGCGCGATATGGTCTTCGGAGCGCGTGATCCGTTCGGCATCAAGCCTCTCTACATCGCCCGGGTGGCAGACGCCATCCTTCTTGCCTCGGAGATCAAGGCGATCGTCCGATCGGGCCTGTATCAGCCGGAGGTGGATTGGCCACGCGTTGCCCTGTATCTCGGCCAGGGACGGCTCGATACGAGCGTGGAAACGCTCTATGCGGGCGTGCGCCAGGTCGAGGCCGGCACCTGGTTCGAGATATCGCCCGATCTCACGTTGCATAGCGGCCGCTTCTGGGAGCCACCGAGCCCGGACGGTCGTGACGGGGGCGACGCGGCGGCCGTCATCGCTCGGCTGGTCGAGCAGTCGGTCAGGCTCCGCCTGCGCGCCGACGTTCCGGTGGGGGTGTGTCTGTCCGGCGGCATCGACTCGACAGCCATTGCGTGCCTGATGGCCCGGCATGGTGCGGGGGCTCGCGGGGGCTTCAATGCGTTCTGCTACCACGCGGAAGGATTTGATGAACGATCATTGATCGCCGAAACCGCCTCGTGGACCGGCATCCGCCTTCACGAACTCGACGAGCAGCGCAGTCTCACCATGGACCGCCTGGTCCGTGTGCTCGAGTTCCAGGACGAACCGGTGCACTCGATGGCGGTCGTGATGGGTTTCGGGCTGATGGAGCTGGCCCGGGCTCACGACACCCTCGTCGTGCTCAACGGGCAGGGCGCAGACGAGATCTTCGCCGGCTACGACAGCTACTTCCGGATATGGTGGCGCCACCTCGCCGCTCAAGGCCGTGTCGCCGAGTTGTGGGGCAAGGTCTCGGCCTATAGCGCCGTCCATGGCGGCTCAGCCGTGCGTCGTTGTGCGGCCGCCCTCGGCTCCGCAGTGACCGGCGTGCTGCGCGAACGGGGTGGGATTGCGAGCGGGCTCAAGCCGGGCGCGCGGCGCTGGCCAGGGTTCGTCGCGCCGGAGATCCTCGCCATCATGCCGGATAGTGGCGGCGCGGAGAGCCCCGTGTCCCTCGGCGACGTGCTTCGCCGGTCGACATTCATCTCGCCGCTACCATTGTACCTGCGAATCGAGGACCGCAATTCGATGGCCCATTCGGTCGAGGCGAGACTGCCGTTCCTCGACCCTCGTGTCGTCGAGTACGGCCTGGCCTTGCCCGACCGCCTCAAGCTCAGGGGCCCCTGGAACAAGGCCGTGCTTCGCGATGCGCTCCGCAGCCGCATACCCGACGCGGTCAGAACGCGTCCTCAGAAGATGGGCTTCCCCACGTCGGCCGATCGCTGGTTCGCTTCGGCGTTGAATGCGCCATGCGGCGAGCTCTTGCGGGAACCGCGGACCAGGCAACGCGGGATCATCCGGACCGACGTGCTGGTCGAAGCCCTGCGGCGCGGGATGGGTGGTGTCGTGCCTGAGGCGCGCGATGTCTTCCGCGCTGTTCAGGTCGAGCTCTGGCTGCGCATGGTCGAGGCGAATCGTAACGTGGTGTGGGCATTCGGTGACTGATCCGGGGATGAGATCTTCGTCTTCTGCCCCGGTCCCCGCGAAGCGGGTCTGGATCGCGGCGTTCGCCCTGCTCATCACCTACGCGGTGCTGGCCTGGTACTGCCGCATACCCGGCGTCTCGCCGAGCAACGACGACGCGATCTACGTCATGCTGGCCCAGGCGCTCCGGGCCGGCAGCTATCGCGAGCTCTATCACCTGGATCAGCCGTACCACACGCAGTATCCGCCGGGCTGGCCGGCGCTGCTCGCGCTGGCCGGCGCGCTCTCCGGCGACACGCTGAGGGTGAGCTTCGCCCTCGTCACCGCCCTCGCGACCGGCGGGCTCCTCCTGTTCTTCGATGCGGTGCGCCGCTGGTGGCCCGGGTGGTTCGCGCTGCTGGCGCTGGCGCTGGCGGTGTTCAATGCCGGCGTGCTCCGCATGGGCGGGCGCCTCATGTCGGAGGCGTCGTACTTCTTCTTCTCGATGCTGGCACTCTGGGCGCTGGCGCCGGTCCACCCGTCGGGGCGGCGGCAGGTCCTGGCGACCGCGGCATCGATCGCCTCTGCCTTCATGCGTTCGGTGGGACTGTCGGCGATCGGCGCGGTGTTCCTCTGGCACGTGGCCCGGCGGAACTGGCGCGGGGCGGCGCTGCACGGCGCCGCGGCGGCGCTCACCCTCGGGCCGTGGCTCGCCTGGAACTTCATCGGCCCGCGCCAGGTGCCCGGCCGGTCCTACGCGTCCGATCTCGCCGTGCAGGTGTCCAAGGGCTATCGCGGTATCGTCGCGGACGTCGTCGATCGCGCCCGCATCATCGTGACCGGCGACCTCCCGACGGTGCTGCCCTTCCTGCGCCTGGAGGGCACACCCATCGACAACATCGCGTGGCTGCTGATCCTGCTGATCTTCGGCGGGCTCGGGCTGGTCGCGCTCTGGCGCCGGTGGCGGGCGGTGTCGATCTACCTGGTGCTGTACTTCGCGGTGCTGTTCGCCTTCACGTGGACCACGCGACGGTTTCTGTTTCCGGTCCAGCCGCTGGTGAGTCTCCTCCTTCTGGCCGGTGCGTTCGCGTGCACCAGGAGCGTCGATCGGCGAGTCAGACTCGCGGTAATCCTGCTTCTGGTCGCGTCAATAGCCTGGCGCGGCGGTCAGCAGGTCGCCGATCTGGGGGGTGAGAGACGGTATTGTGACCGATCGAGACCGCACATCTCTCCCGGCTGCTACGACGCCGACCAGCGCAGCTTCTTCGCCGCGGCCGAGTTCGCCCGCGACAGCCTGCCGATGGCGAGCACCATCATGGTCGAGCGGGAGGCTTCGTTCGCCTATCACTCGCGGCGCCGTGTGATCCACGCGGAGAATGCCCTGGCGCTCGGCGACGCGGACCTGCTGAGCTTCCTCCGGCGCGAGCACATCGACTACATCCTGATCGGACGACTGACGAGCGTGGAAGCCACCGAGCTGCCGCAGTCGTTGCTGCCACACTGCGAAGTGCTCGAGCTGGTCCGGGTCTTCCCGCCGCGAACCTACCTGTTCCGGGTCCGCGCGGCGAACGAATCCGAGGCGCGTGGCGCTGCGTGCGATGTCCTGCAGCGGCTCGTTGCATCGTCGCCTGCCGGCGGCGACGTCTGACACGCGGGCGCGGCACTTTGTGCGCGCGACCTGTTGCGCGCATGCCACGATATGTAGCGGGATCGGCCCTGACCTGGGGCTGCATGGCCCGCTCGAGGCAGCAGGCAACCGGGCATCCCTCTTGCGCCTAGCGTGGCCGACGCTGCCGCATGCGTCAGGTCGATATGTCCTTCGATGAACCTGATGGAGAAGCCTTCGTGTCCAACCCTGCCGTGCGGATCACCCCTCGCGTGTCCGTGGTCCTTGCCTCCCGAGGCGAGCTGCGCACGCTGAACACAGCCCTCGCTGCTCTCCAGCCCGCCGCCGAGGCGCGCGACGTGGAGGTGGTGGTGGTGCGTGCCGGCAATCCGGCGGGGGTCCTGACGGGGGGCGTCGTGCGGGTGATCGCGGCGCCGGCAGATGCGTCCGCGGCCTCGCTCAGGGCCATGGGGATGCGCGAAGCCAAAGGTGACGTGGTCATCCTGACCGATGACGACTCCGCCATTCATGAACCCTGGGCCGAGACGCTGGCCCGGCGGTCGGGGAGCGATCCTCGCCCGCACGGGTCCCTGGACCTGCAGACCACGCTCGCGGCATTCGGGATTCTGGCGCCGGGCACCGATCGCTGAGTCGCGCGGGGTGGCCCGGCTCCGGACGCCCGGTGTCGTGCCGGGCGACCGGACTCTCTGTCGTCATTCGCTCTGTCATCGCTCCGCCGATCAGGCCGGGTGCCTGGAGCCGGAGGGAGCGCGCGCAGGCACGAGGTGTGTGCCGGCGCCCATTCGAGTGCGGGTCCTCGAAGCCGTTGACTTCGAGATCGCCACGGCGGGTTCCAACGCGGTCACCGAGGACCCGATGATCGGTCGCGCTCCGCCGGGTCTGCTGAGGAACGGAACCCGATGACTGCACCGAGCCTGTCAGGCCCACGCTTCGTGACGCCGCTTCGCGCGGGGGAGCGGGTCGTCGTCATCGGTGCGGGACCGGCGGGGCTCACGGCGGCCTACCTGCTCTCCAAGCGGGGCTACACGGTGACCGTGCTCGAGGCCACCGACGCGGTCGGCGGGATCTCCCGGACGGCGCAGTACAAGGGCTATCGCTTCGATATCGGCGGCCACCGGTTCTTCACCAAGATCGCGCCCGTCGAGGCGCTGTGGCACGAGATCCTGGGCCCGGACTTCATCCAGGTCCCGCGGCTCTCCCGCATCCACTACAACGGGAAGTACTTCGACTACCCGCTCAAGGCCGCCAACGCGCTCAAGGGCCTGGGGCCCGTGAACGCCGCGCTCATCATCCTGAGCTATCTCAAGGCGCGGCTGTGGCCCGATCCGGTGGAAGAGAACTTCGAGCAGTGGGTGTCGAACCGCTTCGGCAAGCGCCTGTTCAATACCTTCTTCAAGACCTACACCGAGAAGGTGTGGGGCATTCCGTGCACCGAGATCCGGGCCGAGTGGGCGGCGCAGCGGATCCAGGGCCTTTCGCTGGCCCGCGCGATCCTCAGCGCCACCACGTTGCAGAAGCGCTCGCCGACGATCAAGACCCTCATCGACCGGTTCCAGTATCCCCGGCTCGGCCCCGGCCAGATGTGGGAGAGCTGCCGCGACCGCATCATTGCCATGGGCAACCAGGTCCTGATGCAGCACTGGGTGACGGCCATCGAGCTGTCCGAGGGCAGGGCCGTCGCCGTGCGCGCCAGGACCGACGACGGCGACGTGCGCATCCCGGCCGACCACGTCATCAGCACGATGCCGGTGCGCTCGCTCGTCCGCGCGCTCGTGCCCGCCGCGCCGCCGCCGGTCCGCAAGGCGGCCGAAGGGCTCAGCTACCGGGACTTCGTGGTGGTGGCCCTCATCCTCGATGCGGAGAATCTGTTTCCCGACAACTGGATCTACATCCACACCCCGGGCGTGCGGGTGGGCCGCATCCAGAACTTCAACAACTGGAGCCGGGCCATGGTGCCGGAGCCGGGGCGCACCTGCCTCGGCATGGAGTACTTCTGCTTCAAGGGCGATGGCCTCTGGGAGTCGAAGGACGAGGATCTCATCCGCCTCGCATCCGACGAGCTCCACCAGCTCGGCCTCGCGAAGAAAGAGCAGGTGGTCGACGGCACCGTGATCCGGATGCCCAAGGCCTACCCCATCTACGACTCGGCGTATCGGGGCCACCTCGATGCCGTGCGGGCCCACATCGACGGGATCCCCAACCTCCACACCGTCGGCCGCAACGGGATGCACAAGTACAACAACCAGGACCACTCGATGCTGACCGCGATGATGGCGGTCGAGAACATGCTCGGGGCGCAGCATGACATCTGGGCGGTCAATACCGACTACGAATACCACGAGGAACAGCGGATCGACACCAACGGGGTCGCGGCGGGCGCCGCTGCGGGGTGACCGCATGCGCGTGGGGATCGACATCACGTGCTGGGCCAACGGGCGAGGTTACGGGCGATTCGTGCGCGAGCTGCTGCCCGCGATGGCGGACGAGGCGCCCGACGTCGAATTCCTCTGCTTCGCTGACCCGCTTTCCGCCGCCCGGTTCGATGTTCACCGCCCCAACGTCCGCCTCGTGGAAGTGCCCCAGCGCGCGGCGCCGGCTCAGGCGGCCGCGGCCGACGGCTACCGCTCGCCTGCCGACATGCTCCGCCTTTCCCGCGCCGTCTGGCGCCATCGACCCGACGTATTCTTCTCGCCTTCGGTCTACAGCTATTTCCCGCTCCCGCCGGGCCAGCGGGCCGTGGTCACCATCCATGACGCGATCGCGGAGCGCTTTCCCGAGCGCACGCTGCCGGGTCCGCGCGCCCGGTTGTTCTGGCGGCTCAAGGTCGGCCTCGCGCTCCGCCAGGCCCGGCTCGTCCTCACCGTGTCCGATTTCGCCGCTGACGAGGTGCACGAGGTGCTCGGTGTCCCGCGCGCGCGGCTCAGGGTAGCGGTCGAGGCGCCTGCACCCGCGTTCCGCCCGAGCGATGCGGCGGAGGAGGTGACCCGCGCCGCGGAGCGCGCCGGGCTGCCGCCGGGCGCGCGGTGGTTTACCTACGTGGGCGGCTTCAATCCGCACAAGCATGTCGACCTGCTGGTGCGCGCGCTGGCCGAGGTGGCGCGGGAACGCGGCGCCGCGGCGCCGCACCTGCTGCTCGTGGGCACCCTCTCGGACGACGTGTTCCACGGCGACCAGGGCCGCATCCGCCGGGCCATCGCCGAGGAGGGCGTCGAGGCGCTCGTGCACTGGACGGGCTTCGTGCCGGATGACGAACTGCGCCACCTGCACTCCGGCGCCGTGGCCCTCGTGCTGCCCTCCGCGCTCGAGGGCTTCGGCCTGCCCGCGGTGGAGGCCGCGGCGTGCGGCACGGCCGTCATCGCCACCACGCGGAGCCCGCTGCCCCAACTGCTCGAGGGCGGCGGGATCTTCGTCCCGCCGGGCGATCCGGCGGCGCTCGCGACGGCCCTGCGCCGTCTGCTCGACGACGAGCCCGGCCGGCAGGCCATGGCCCAGCGCGGCCTCAGGCGCGCCGGGGAACTGGGCTGGGCGCGCAGCGCCCGGGCGGCACTCGCGGCGATCCGGGAGGCCGTGGCATGAGCCCGCTGCGCTTCTGCTTCCTCACCACGTTCTATCCACCGTTCAACTTCGGCGGGGACGGGATCGGCGTGCAGCGACTGGCGCGAGGGCTGGTGCGCGGGGGCCATCACGTGACCGTGGTGCATGATGCCGACGCGTACAACCTGCTCCACCACGGGCCGGAACCGGCGCCCGGCACCGAACCGTTGGGGCTCGAAGTGATCACCTTGCGGAGCGGCCTCGGCGGACTCTCGCCGCTCCTCACGCAGCAGACCGGCCGTCCCGTGGCCAACGGGCGCCGCATCCGCCGGATCCTCCGCGAGGGCCGGTTCGACGTCGTCAACTTCCACAATCTCTCGCTGATCGGCGGACCCGGACTGCTCTCCTACGGTGGGGACGCGCTGCGGCTCTACATGGCGCACGAGCACTGGCTGGTGTGCCCGATGCACGTGCTGTGGCGGCACAAGCGCGAACTCTGCACCGGACGCCAATGCTTCCGCTGCACCCTGGCGCACCACCGGCCCCCGCAGGCGTGGCGGTGGACCGGCTACCTCGAACGGCAGTTGCGGCACGTGGACGCATTCATCGCGATGAGCGAGTTCAGCCGCGAGAAGCACCGGGAGTTCGGGTTCCCCCGCCCGATGGAGGTGCTGCCCTACTTCCTGCCGGATGACGACGCGCCGGTGGCGGGGCAGATGCCGCTCCTGCCCGACCCGAATCCTCACCCTCGCCCGTACTTCCTCTTCGTGGGACGGCTGGAGAAGATCAAGGGGCTCGACGATGTGATCCCGCTCTTTCGGACCTACCCCGACGCCGATCTCCTGATCGCCGGCGACGGCGAATACGGGCCGGCCCTGCGCGCCCTGGCCGCGGGGATCGAGAGTGTCCGGTTCCTCGGCAGCGTGCCACCGGATGCATTGCGGCGCTATTACCAGCACGCCGTGGCACTGATTGTGCCTTCGGTGTGTTTCGAAACCTTCGGAATCATCCTGATCGAGGCGTTTCGCCAGGAAACCCCGGTGCTGGCCCGGCGGATCGGCCCGTTTCCGGAGATCGTCTCGGCGGCGGGAGGTGGCGAGTTGTTTGACACTGCGGCGGACCTCAGGGCGGCAATGACGCGGCTGCAAGCCGATCGCGGGTACCGCGACGCGCTGGCGCGCGCGGGGCGCCGCGCCTTCGTGGAGCGGTGGTCGGAGGCGGTGGTGGTGCCGCAGTACCTCGACATCGTGCGGCGGACGGCGGCGCGGCGGGGTCGCCTGGATCTCGTCGAGGCCGCGGCGGCAGCGGAGGTGGCGTGAAGGTCTTCATCACGGGTGGAGCGGGTTTCATCGGATCACACCTGGCGGAGCGGCTGCTCGCGCGGGGCGACTCGGTGCTGGTGCTCGACGACCTCTCTACCGGTTCGATGGACAACATCGCCCATCTGATCGGACGACCGGGCTTCGACTACCGGATCGGCTCGGCCACGGACGTGCCGCTCGTGGCGGAACTCGTGGACCGGTGCGACGTCACCGTGCATCTCGCCGCGGCGGTGGGCGTCAAGCTCATCGTGGAGCGTCCGGTCCACACCATCGAGACCAACGTCCGCGCCACCGAGGTCGTCCTGGCCGCGGCCGCCAAGAAGCAGAAGCTCGTGGTGATCGCCTCCACCTCGGAGACGTACGGCAAGGGCACCAAGATTCCCTTCTCCGAGGACGACGATCTCAAGCTCGGCCCCACGTCGCACTCGCGCTGGGCGTATGCCTGCTCCAAGGCGCTCGACGAATGGCTCGGCCTGGCGTACTGGCGGGAGAAGAAGGTGCCGGTGATCATCGTCCGCTTCTTCAACACGGTGGGGCCGCGCCAGACCGGCCGCTACGGGATGGTGCTGCCCAGCTTCGCGGCGCAGGCCGTGGCGGGTGAGCCGATCACCGTGTACGGCACGGGCCAGCAGTCCCGCTGCTTCGGCCACGTGAACGACGCCGTGGAGGCGGTGCTCCGGCTCATCGCGACGCCGGCCGCGGTGGGTGGCGTATTCAACGTCGGCTCCGACGAGGAAGTCACCATCCTCCGGCTCGCGGACTTGGTGCGGAAGGAGGCGGGCAGCTCGTCGGAGATTGTGCTGGTGCCGTACGAGGAGGCGTACGCGGAGGGCTTCGAGGACCTGGAGCGGCGCGTGCCGGACCTCACGCGGCTCGAACGCACCACGGGCTTCCGGCCGCGGACGCCGCTCAGGCAGATCATCGCCGACGTGGTGGCCGACCAGCGGGCCCGGATGGAGGCCCGGCAGGCCGTGCCCTTCCACGGCTGACCGGGGCACCGTCCCATGCGCGCGATCCTCACCTACCACTCGCTCGATCCCTCCGGCTCCCCGATCTCGGTGGACCCGGAGGTCTTCCGGGCGCACGTCCGGTGGCTCGCGTCGGGGCGGGTGCGGGTGGTGTCGCTGCGCGAGCTGCTCACCCTGCCGGACGACCGCGACGCCGTCGCGCTGACGTTCGACGACGGGTTCGAGAGCTTCCGCAGGGTTGCTGCGGGACCTCTCAGGACATACGGACTCCCCGCCACGGTGTTCGTCGTGACCGATGCGATCGGCCGCACCAACGCCTGGGGCGGTCGGGCCGATCCGCGGGTGCCCACGCTGCGCCTGATGGACGCCGACGCGCTCGCTGCCATCGCCGCCGAGGGCTTCGAACTTGGCGCCCATTCGCGCACGCATGCGCACCTGCCGCGGCTCGACGACCACGCGCTCGAGGACGAGATCCTGGGATCGGCCGACCGCCTGAAGGCGCTGACCGGTGTCGAGCCGTTCGCCTTCGCCTATCCTTACGGCGCGGCCGATGACCGTGCGGTGGCGGTGGCGCGCAGCCGCTTCGGCTGCGCCGTGTCCACCCGCCTCGCGCCCATCGGCGCCGGCGACGACCGGCACCGGCTGCCGCGCCTGGACGCGTTCTATCTCCGTGATCCCGGTCAGCTCGAACGCTGGGGGTCCATGCCATTCCAGCACCGGCTCTGGCTGCGCGCCCAGGCGCGGCGGGTGCGCGAGGTCTTCGCGGGGCAGGGAGGGGGCTGGTGAGCACGCCGCTGCTGTCCGTGATCGTGCCGGTCTACAACGGCGGGTCCGTGCTGCCCCGGTGCCTGGAAGCGCTGCGCCACAGCGACCTGCCGCGGCCGCTCTGGGAGCTGATCGTGGTGGACGACGCGAGCACCGACGCCACGCCGGAAATCGCGGCCGCGCAGGCCGATGTGGTGGTACGGCTGCCCGGCCGTCCCCACGGCCCCGCCTACGTGCGCAACCGCGGGTCGGAGGTGGCCCGGGGGCAGATCCTTGTCTTCGTCGACGCGGACGTGTGCATCCATCCGGACGCGCTGCGCCGCTTCGCCCAGGTCTTCGCCGCCAACCCGGACGTGAGCGCGGTCTTCGGATCGTACGACGACAGTCCGCCCGCGCCGGGCACCGTCTCCAAGTACCGCAACCTGCTCCACTACTGGGTACACCAGCAGCATGCGGGCGATGCCGAGACGTTCTGGGCCGGGTGCGGCGCCGTGCGGGCGGACGTGTTCCGCGAGGCCGGCATGTACGACGAATGGCGCTACACGCGGCCCCAGATCGAGGACATCGAGCTGGGTCAGCGCATCCGCGCGCTGGGCCACCGCATCCTGCTGTGCCCCGAGATCCAGGGCACCCATCTGAAGCAGTGGACGCTGCGCAACGTGATCAGCACCGACCTCAACGACCGCGGCGTGCCGTGGATGCGGCTCCTGGTGGAGCACGGCATGGTCTCCACGAAGGAGACGCTCAACCTGAGGCAGGTGGAGCGGATCAATACCGCACTCGTTGGGCTCGCCACGCTGGCCCTGCTGGCTGCCATCGGCTGGCGGGAGCCGTGGCTCCTGCTGCTGGCGCTGGCGCTGGCGCTGCCGGTGATCTACACCAACCGCCGATTCTACGATTTTTTCCGCCGGCGGCAGGGGCTCTGGTTTGCGCTCAAGGTGCTCCCGCTGCATCTGGCGTATTATGTTGTCAATGGGTTCTCCGCGACGATCGGGTGGCTGCTGCATCATGTCGTGGGTGAACCCGCGCCGGCGGCGAGCGTGCAGGCCTTCGCCGAGACGGGGTTGCAGTCGTGGCCGCCCGTGCCGCGGCGGATCCAGCCGAAGCGCCGGGCGAGCGACAAGTCACCATCAGTCAAGGCGTGATGCCGATGACGCTCGTGGCTGGCTCTCCCGCTCCCCCCACCGTGCCGCGCCGCCTGGCCCTCGCCTTCGCGCCACTGCACAAGCGCGCGCTGGGTGTGGCGGTCGGCCTGACCGCGGGCCTGCTGGTGAGCCTGGCCACCGTCATCTATCTCCTGCGCAACCCCGGGCCGGACCTCGCCTTCAACCTGGGCCTGCTCGCGAATTACTTCGCGGGCTACTCCGTGTCGTGGACGGGCGCGCTGGTCGGCTTCGGCTGGGGCTTCGTGGTGGGGTTCGTGGCCGGCTGGTTCACCGCCTTCTGCCGCAACATCGTGGTCGCGCTGTCGATCTTCGTGATCCGCACCCGGGCTGAACTCGCGCAGACCCGCGACTTCCTGGACCATATCTGAGGCGGGCCGACCGATGACCAACGCCATCGAGCAACACCCCACCGAGCAGGAACGGGAACTCGAACGGATCATTCTCACCCTGAACGGGCGGGCCTGGGGCATCGCCTTCGGGCTGGTGCTGGGCTTGGGCCTGTTCATCGCGACGAACATCCTGGTGTTGCAGGGTGGGCCTGATGTCGGCAAGCATCTCCGGCTGATCGGCGTGTTCTTCCCCGGCTACCGGGTGACGTTCGTCGGCAGCCTCATCGGCTTCATCTACGCGTTCGTGCTCGGGTACGGTATCGGCCGGCTGATCGGGACGGTGTACAATCGGCTCGTCGGCATCTCCCACACGTCCTGACGGCCCGCCCGGGCCGCTCCCTTCCCCCACCAGGATCTTCGCGCACCTCGCCGGCGGCGAGGTGGTCGCCCGGCTGCTCTCGTTTGCCGCCACCGTGTATCTGGCCCGGCGCCTGGGCGCCGGGGTCTACGGCGTAATCGGCTTCGTCCTCGCCGTCCGCCTGTACCTGCAGGCCACGGTCGACGCGGGGATCGACTCCACCG
>JBMOPM010000273.1:0-24628 GCA_049323575.1 Gemmatimonadota bacterium
GAGGCGACGGCCGCGGTGAACACGATGTTCTGGAGGACGGCGTTGTTGGTCAGCAGGTAGTTGAGCGCGAGGGCAATCGCGAGACCACCCTGGCCCAGCAGGGCGCGGCCCCAGCCGGGGCCGACCACCGGCAGCATGCCGTTCGCCCGCGCCGCGAGCCGGGCGCCGCCCACCTTGCCCACATACCGGAGGCAGAGGAAGAGCAGGACCGGAAGCACCACGTCGCTGCCCGGCTGCCAGATGGCGCCGCCGCAGATGAGCAACACGAAGTAGAGCGGCCGCGCCACCTTCCCGAGCGTCTCCTGGATGCGGTCACGCGCGCGCGAGGTGTTCACCAGGATCATCCCGAGCAGCATCCCCGGCAGCACTGGCGAAAGCTGCAGGTAGGTAGCGGCGCCGGTGATGAAGATGATGGCGCCGGCGAGGGCGATGAACAACCGATCGACGTTGCGCTCCTCGCCCAGGAACAGGTGAAACAGCCCGCCGCCCACGAGCCCCACCAGCACGTCGATCACCACCCACTCGACGGCAGTGGGGGTGCGCCCGAGGCCGGGCGTGGGCACGTGGTTGAGCGAGAAGACCGCCGCCACCGTCACGATGGCCACGAAGGCGTCGACGCCACTGGCCACCTCGAGCTGCCGCACCAGCGGTCCTTCGCGACCCAGTCCCCGCATCACCTGGATGCCCTGCGAGGCCGAACAGGTGGCCACGGCACCGAGCACGAGGGACGGCAGAAGGGCGTAGGAGTAACCCACGTGAAAGAGCCACGAGAGGGCCACGGTGCTCACCGCCGCCACCAGCGTCAGGGTGATCAGCGACTGCACGAACGCCAGCCGCCACATGACGCCCCGCACGCGGATGAGCGCCGGGAAATACAGCTCCATGCCGACACGCACGCCAAGCCAGCCGATGGCGAGGGTGAGGAACGGGGCAAACGAGTCGAGCGCCTCGGAGCCCAGCACGCCTGTCACCCGGGGCCCCGCAAGGAAGCCGAGGACGAGGTATTCCGCGCCCGAGATGATCAGCAGGTGCCGGGCGAGCCAGTCGAAGGCAACCCGCGCCGCGAGATAGCCGACGGCGATGACAAGGATCAGCTTCACGCCGCCGGCGATCCAGGCGTCAGCTCGGTGACGGTGAGGTTGCGGTGGCAGGACTCACAGGAAACGCTGAGCGGCAGCCGGAAGCCCAGGACCCCGAGGCCGGGCCAGAAGGCCTGCCGCTGTCCGCAGAACGGACAGGTGCCTTCGAGCTTGCGCAGGACGTGACCGATCCGCAGCTGGCGCGAAGCCAGGTAGATCCCGCCGGGAATGCCGAGCGCGATGCCGACGAGGTGCATGATGGGGATGGGCAGGAACAGGACGGCGAGGATCAGGCCAGCACCGGCGCACAACGCGGCCCGGCCCAGGCGGCGGCGCGGCGAGATGGGCTCCAGCGTGGCGATGGCCCGGCCGATTCGCGCGGCACCCGCACCCCGCACCACCAGCTCGCCCTCGAGCATCTCTGGTGACATCGATCTCCTCCCTCGAGGGAGCTCGCAGGAATCGGAAGACTAGGTCGCCGCACGGATCACGGCAATCGGTCGCGCGCGGGCGATCGCGCATCACCTCTTGGCGGCCGCCCTGCTCGTCGCCAAACTACGGGGCAGTACGAGTCCTGCCCGATACCACCGGATCCCCCGACATGACCGCATCGACCGCTGGTCCCTTTCGCGTCCTTGGCATTGCAGGGAGCCTGCGCCGCGAGTCCTTCAATCGGAAGCTGCTGGCGGCCTGCATCGATCTGGCCCCGCCGGAACTGCACCTCACGCCGTATGACATCTCTCCCATTCCGCTCTACAACGGCGACGTGGAAACGGAGGGAATCCCCGGCCCGGTCCAGGCCTTCCGGGACGCGATCGCCGCGGCAGACGCCTTGCTCTTCTGTACGCCGGAGTACAACTCGGGCACGCCGGGCGTGCTCAAGAACGCGATCGACTGGGCCTCGCGTCCCCCTCGAGGACAGCCGTTCCACGGGAAACCCGCGGCGATCGCTGGCGCCACGACCGGCCTCTGGGGCACCGCCCGTTCGCAGGTGCAGCTCCGCCAGACGTTGACGCATCTCGGGGCGCTGGTGTTGCCGACCCCGAATGTCTTCGTGGCGCAGGCCCCGAGCCGGTTCGGTCCGGACGGCAGGCTGGTGGATGAGCCCACCCGCGAGGCGGTCTCTGCTTTCCTCGCTGCCTACGTGGCGTTCCTGAGCCGGATGCGGGGGACGACATGACCGGGCTCACCCTCGTGCGCCTGACCCCGGAGCAGGTCGCCGAGATACACCCCATCATGCGGGCCACGGCCACCGACCTCGCTACGCGTTACGGCCGTGGCCACTGGAGCTACACGCCGTCGCTGGATCGGCTCGCGGTGCAGGCCGAGCGGCGTCACGTGTTCGCGGTGCGACGCCGCGGACGAGCGGTCGCGACGCTGGCCCTGAACCGCAAGGCGCCGGGGTGGTATCATCTCGAGCGCTTCCGATTCCCGGCGGATCCGGCGGCCTATCTCAGCAACCTCGCGGTCCTGCCCGGTCTGCAGGGCCAGGGCATCGGCCGGTGGTGCGTGTCGGAGGCGGAACGGATGGCGGCAGAATGGGGTTGCCTCGCCCTCCGGTTTGACGCCTACGACAGCCCCGCGGGCGCCGCCCCGTTTTATCGCAAGTGCGGTTTCGTCAGTCGCGGACCGTTCGTCTTCAATCGCGTGCCGCTCATCCTCTTCGAGAAGACGTGGCACAGCGCTCCACCCAGACGCCCGGGAGCCTGAATGAGCGTCGATCCCACGACCGCCCCTGCCCCGCCCGACGCGCCGCGCTGGCGTCTCCCGCATCCGATCGTCCTTCTCACCGCCGGCGTGCTGATCGCCGCCACGCTCACCTGGGTCATCGCCGCCGGCGAGTTCGACCGCCGGCAGGATCCCATCACCGGCCGGATGGTCGTCGTGGCCGGGACGTATCACCGGGTGGCCCCGGCGCCGGTCGGCTTCTTCCAGGCACTGATGGCCATCCCGCGGGGCTTTACCGAGGCGGCGTCGGTCATCGCCACGGTCTTCCTGGCGGGCGCCGCGTTCCTGGTGGTGGAGAGGACGGGCGCGCTCCATTGGGCGGTGGACCGGCTGGCGGCTCTACTTCGCGACCGCGGCGCGCTCGTCATTCCGGTGACGTCGCTCGTCTTCGCGACGTTCGGCGCACTGGAGAACATGCAGGAGGAGATCATCGCGCTGGTTCCGGTGCTGGTCCTGCTGACGCGCCGCTTCGGCTACGACGCGGTGGTCGCGGTGGCAATCAGCGTGGGCGCCGCCGCTATCGGCGCGTCGTTCAGTCCCATCAATCCGTTTCAGGTAGGCATCGCGCAGAAGCTCGCCTCGCTCCCCGCGCTCTCGGCCGGTGGCTTCCGGCTCGCATTCCTCCTGCTCGCGCTGGCCGCGTGGATCGTGGGCACGCTCCGCTACGCGCGGCGCACGGCGCCCGCCGCCGCGGTGGCCCAGACTCCGGCCGGTTCCGCGTCCACCGCCGCCGCATCCCGCGGAAGCCGTGGCCTGGTGCTGCTGCTCGTAGTGGTCACATTCCTGGCCTACGTGATCGGGGTCATCGAGCTGGGCTGGGGATTCGACGAGCTCTCCGCGCTCTTCCTCGCGATGGGCCTCATCGCCGGCCTGCTGGGTCGCCTGGGCCTCGCCGGCACGGCGGAGGCCTTCGTCGATGGTTTCCGCGCGATGGCCTATGCCGCGCTGCTGATCGGGTTCGCCCGCGGCATCTATGTGGTGCTCGAGCAGGGGCACATCGTGGACACCATCGTCAACGGACTCTTCACGCCGCTCGCGCGCCTGCCGGTGGCCATGGCGGCGTTCGGCATGATGGCGGTGCACACTGCGCTGCACGTCCCGGTGCCCAGCGTCAGCGGACAGGCCGTGCTCACCATGCCGGTGCTGGTCCCGCTTTCCGACCTGCTCGGCATCTCGCGCCAGGTCACCGTGCTGGCCTACCAGTACGGCGCCGGCCTGTGCGAACTGATCACCCCCACCAACGGCGCGCTGATGGCGGTGCTCGCCGCCTCCGGGGTGGCCTACGAGCGATGGCTCCGGTTCGTGGTGCCGCTGTACCTGGTGCTCTTCGCCACAGGGCTGCTGGCCGTCGGCGTGGCGATGGCGATCAACCTGCCGTAGCAGAAACGGCCATCGACACCTCGCGACGCCGTCATTGCGCCGGAGTCAGGTCGACGACACCAGGCGGAAACGGTGGGCGCCTTCAGGCGTCGCTCGCCAGGAGCGCCCGCGGCGCCGGCGACCTGCGACGGTTCGTGGTTGCCCCCGCGCCGCTACGCCGGCAGGGCGGCCAGGATCTCTTCCGCGAAGGTGGCGGGGTCGAACGGCACCTGCACCACGAGGTCCGCGGCGCGGGCCCGGGCCGCCGCAGCGCCGTCGTTCGCGAGTGCGACGAGCAGGCAGCGATCGCGGTCGGATGCCCGGCGCTCGAGAAACGCTGCCTCCGGCGCAAACTGCCGCGCGTCAGTGACCAGCACACGAGGCCGGACGGCGTTCACCCGCTCCGTCACGCCGTCGAGCGAGCGCAGCCGTTCCACTGCGAAGCCGGCATGATGCAGGAGCCTGACGGTGAGCCGCGCGAGGTCCTCATCCGCCACGAGGACCAGGGCCTTGCCCCGATTGCCGGCGGTCACCGACCCGCTGGCCAGATCCAGCATGCGGATGCCCGGACCATACTCGGCCGAGGGGGTGGTCTGCATGTCGCCCATCCGGCGGATCGTGGCGGCGATGCGGGTCAGGGCATCCTGCACCGCCCGCAGGGCCGTGCGGGTCTCCGGCGACCTGGCCGCGGGCGACTGCAGCAACAGCTCCACCTCGGCCAGCGCCGCCATGAGCGGATTGTTCAGCTCGTGCCGGAGCGTCACGCTCATCTCGCCCACCACCGCCAGTCGCTCCGCCTCGACCAGATCCCGCTCGGCCGCCCCCAGCGCCTGACGAATCGCCCGGTGGCGCCGGACGCGCTCCACCACCTGCGGCAGGAGTGTGGGTAACGAGGCGTCCTTGCGCACGTAGTCGTCGGCGCCGAGCCGGAGCGCGGCCACGGCCACGGCTTCGCTCCCGTGGCCCGTGATGATGACCACCGCGGGTGGATCGGGAAGGGTGGAACGGATCCGCTCCAGCACGGAGAGGCCCGTGCCGTCCGGGAGCTGCTGGTCGAGGAGCACGATGTCGGCCTCGGCCGCCGCCTCGAGCGCGGCCGCGGCCGTTTCCACCTGACGCCACAGGGGGAAGCCGCGCGCCGCCAGGACCGTGCGGACCTGGCGGACCATGTCGAAGTCGTCGTCGACGAGGAGAATTTTCAGGCCGTCCGCCGGCGGCCCGGGATCCGGCGAGCCGGCCGCCGCATGCCGATCGGTGGCGGGTGGACGATGCTCAGCGTACACGGAGCGACGCGCGCTGCGGGGCCCGGCGGGCGGGCTGCGCCGTCACGTTCGCGCGGTGACGGATCCCGTCATGCCGCATGTACACCGGCCACCCGCACCGCGGCGTGGTCACTCAGGCCGGCGTGTCATCGAGGAACACCAGCGCCTGGCGCTGCCGGACGACCGACTCGAGCGCGGTGTGGACCTGGCCGTCGATGAACGTACCGATCAGATCCCGCATGCGCTCCACGGCGATCTCCTGGGCCATCTTTTCCTGATAGGGCCGCGAAGTGGTGAGCGCGTCGTAGATCTCCACGGCCCCGATGATGCGAGCCCCGATCGGAATCGCCTCGCCGGCCAGCCCGTCCGGATAGCCCGTCCCGTCCCACCGCTCGTGGTGGCTGCGCACGCAGCCGATCACGTCCTGGAGGTGGGTCAGCGGCGACAGGATCTGCGAGCCGATGACCACGTGCTGCTTGACATGCTCGTACTCGTCCTGCGTCAGCGGGCCCTGCTTGGCCAGCACCTCCTCGCGGATGCCGATCTTGCCGATGTCATGCAGGCGCCCGCCGGTGCGTACCGACTCGACCTCCTCGTCGCTCAGGCCCATCTCCGCCGCGATCATCGCGGAGAGATCGGCCACGCGGGCGGAGTGGCCGCGGAGGTAGGGATCCTTGGCCTCCAGCGCGTTGACCAGCGCCTCGAGCGTGGCCACGGTGATCCGCTGCAGGTTGGCCCGCTCCCGCCGGAGCTCGGCCGTCCGGAGCGCCACCTCCTCCTTGAGCCACTGGTTGATCTCCTGGCTCTCGAGCTGCGTGTGACGCCGGCGGAGCGCCCGCTGGATCGCCTTGTCCAGATCCCGGAGGTCGATCGGCTTGGTGAGGTAATCCATCGCCCCGCGCTGCATGCAGAGCGCGGCGCTGGTGGCATCGTTGACCGCCGTGAGCATCAGGATGGCGACATTGGGCTCGATCTCGAGCGCCCGCGGCACCAGGTCGACGCCGTTGATGCCGGGCATGCGCACGTCCAGCACCATGCAGGCGATCTTCTGGCGCTCGAGCACGGCGAGGGCCTCCTCACCGGAGCCCGCGACGCTCACCTGGTAGCCCTGCTGCTTCAGGAACTTTCCGAGCGCGTTCCGGATCGGCTCCTCGTCATCGACGACGAGCACGCCCACCGCGTTGTCGCTCACCGTCACCGTCGCTCCTGGCCCCGATAGCGCCCCGCCCGGGGCTGTCGACCCACCGTCTCACTCTGAGGCACTGTGGGGCGGAACTTAGGCCGCGGACGGGGCCGGAGCAAGGAAGCCCGACGGCGTGGCGAACTCCACGCGGGGACGGCTCGGCACGAGGCCCGCCTCGAACGCCCGGTCGAGCAGGAGCTGCACCGCCGCCCGCCCCTTGTCGCCGTAGTCCACCGTCCAGTGATTGACGTACATGCCCACGAAGGTATCGGTGCGCTCGTCGCTGATCCCGCGGTTGAACCGTTTGGCATGGGCCAAAGCCGGCGCCCGATGTGCCAGCGCGTAGCGGATGCTGGCTTCGAGGTCCCGCGCGATCTGCCGGATCACCTCGGGTCCCAGGTCCCGCCGCACCACATTGCCGCCCAGCGGGAGCGGCAGTCCCGTCTCCTCCAGCCACCATGCCCCGAGATCCTGCCACAGGGCGAGACCGTCGTCGGCATAGGTCAGCTGGCCCTCGTGGATCAGGAGACCCACGTCGACGTCGCCCGCATGCACGGCCGCCTCGATCCGGTCGAACGGCAGGACCACGGGCTCGATGTCCGGCTGGTAGAGCTTGAGGGCGAGATACGCTGTGGTGAGGAGACCGGGCACCCCCACGCGCCTGCCCCCGAGGGCCCGACGCGGATCGGCGGGCCGGGCGGCCCGGGAGACCAGTCGCGGGCCGTAGCCGTCGCCCATCGACGAGCCGCTGTTGAGCAGCGCGTATCGGTCGGTGAGATACGCATAGGCATGGATCGACACCGCCGACACCTCCAGCTCGCCCTTCAGGGCCCGCTGGTTCAGCGATTCGATGTCGGACAGCTCGTGCACATACTGCAGGTCGCCCGTGTCGAGCAGCCCCTCGGCGAGCGCGTAGAACATGAAGGCGTCGTCGGAATCGGGACTGTGGGCGACGTGGATCGTTCGCGGCATCCGGTTCTCGCGTGGCAGCCGTGGAGTCGAGGCCTCAGGGGCGGGCCGTCCCGGCCGGGGCGGCCCGCGTGGCCTGTGCCGCGAGCCGGTGGAATTCGTCCAGCACCGGCCGGTGGTCCTGATACTCGACGCGCCTGGCCTTCATCTCGTCGTCATACGCCCTCATGAAATCGCGCTGGGCCTGTGCGAGCCCGGGGCCATCATCGGTGAGCCGGGCCACCTCGCCCCGGATCATGTAGCCGAACAGGTGGTTGGGGTCGTGCTGGAGGATCGTATCGGCAATCGCCTTGGCCGCCGGGAAATCGCCGACCTGGGCGTGCAGCAGCGCGGCGTGGTAGCGGGTGTCGGCGTCGAGGTCGGCCGGCGGCAGCATGCCGTAGGCGGCCAGGCCCATCGGCGTGAAGGTCACCACGGTGCTCGTATCACCGTTGGAGGCCGCGTTCATGATCCGGTTGAACAGCGCGTCGAACCGCTGCCGCGGCGTCATCTGGCTGATGTCGGGCGCGGCGCCGGCGCCGGCCGCGTCACCCGCGGCGGCTGGCGTGTTGCCGGCGTTGGCCATATCGGGCACCGTCGGCCCCGAGCCGTTCCGCGTTACCGCGTAGATGATGGCGGCGATGGCGAGCACCACGGCGGCCACCGCGACGGCCCACGGCGCCGTCTCCTTGCGGATCGGGCCTGACCCGGCGGCTGCCGCGGCCGGAGCGCCCGCCGCCAGCCCGCACCGATGGCAGAACCTGGCGCCGGGAGACAACACAGCCTGGCAGCGCGCGCAGGAGCCCGGGTCGGCGGCCCCCCCGCAGCCGGCGCAGAAGCGCCCGGCAATGGGGGTACCGCAGGAGACGCAGACGGGAGCGGAGGCAGCAGACATGAGGAGGAAATGTAAACCGGGGAGGCTCCGCGCTCTGCCCCCGGCGCGGCGCCACCCTTCCGCCGTCTCCTTCCTGATAGTACCGTCATTCCATTCCAGGAGAGCCCATGGTACAGCCACCGAATCCCGTGCCGGCCACGATCCCGGACATCCCGGGTGCCCGGCACCTCGGCGACCTCGCCCGCAGTGATGCCCGGTGGAGCGTCTATCTCGAGACCAAGCCCCAGGGCACCCTCGCGACCGGTCGCGTCCACTTCGTCGATGGCCAGCGCCGGCGCGCGACCGGGTGGATCTTCCTCGAGGCGAGCGAGGCCGACGTGCTCGCGCGATTCAACGAGTTCAGCCCCGTGGAGTTGTGGAAGATCGTGGAGAGCCTGCCGGATGCCCGATAGCGCGACCCGACCGGGCCTCGAGGGATTCCCCCGGGACCTCAGGGGCGCGACCAAGGCGCACATCCTCGACCTCGCCCACCGCTTCGGCGTCGACTTCCTGCGCCTGCAATTCACGGATATCCTGGGCATCAACAAGAACGTGGAGGTGCCGCGGAGCCAGTTCGCCAAGGCCCTCGACGGCGAGATCATGTTCGACGGCTCGTCGATCGAGGGGTTCGTGCGGATCGAGGAATCGGACATGCTGCTCAAGCCCGACCTCGACACCTTCCGCATCCTCCCCTACGAGGATGAAGGCGGCCGCGTGGCCCGCCTGCTGTGCGACATCTACACCCCCGACGGGCAGCCCTTCGTCGGGTGCCCCCGCCTGACGCTCAAGCGCCAGATCGAGCGCGCCGCCCGGCTCGGTTTCCAGATGATGGCGGGCTGCGAGGCCGAGTTCTTCCTGTTCGAAAAGACGGGCTCGGGCGACATCTCCACCGGCACTCACGACGACGGCAGCTACTTCGACCTGACGCCGCTGGATCGGGGCGAAGAGATCCGCCGCGTCATCGTGAGCCACCTCGAGTTCATGGGGTTCGAGGTGGAGGCCGCGCACCATGAGGTGGCGCCCGGCCAGCACGAGATCGACTTCAAATACGCCGACGCGCTGACCACTGCCGACAACCTCGCGACCTTCCGCTTCATCGTGCGGAACGTGGCCAACCGCTATGGCTTCGTCGCCTCGTTCATGCCCAAGCCCATCCAGGGGCAGAACGGGAGCGGGATGCACACGCATCAGTCGCTCTTCCGGCTCAATGCGCCAGCGCCGTCCAACGCGTTCTTCGATCCGGCCACCGAGCACCAGCTGTCGACCATCGCGCTGCAGTACATCGAGGGGCTGCTGCGGCACGCGCGGGGCTTCTGCGCGATTACCAATCCGCTCATCAACAGCTACAAGCGGCTGGTGCCGGGCTACGAGGCGCCGGTCAACGTCGCCTGGTCGATGCGCAACCGCTCGCCCCTGGTCCGCATCCCCGACCGCCGCGGGCTCGGCACCCGCTGCGAGCTGCGCATGCCCGACCCGTCGGTCAATCCCTACCTCGCGCTCACCGTGCAGCTCGCGGCGGGGCTCGACGGGATCGAGAACGAGTTCGAGTGCCGCGAGCCGGTCAACCGCAACATCTTCCGCATGAGCCACCGCGACCGGCGGAAGTACCGCATCGACGACCTCCCGCGCGATCTCTGGGAAGCGCTGGTGCAGCTCAAGAAGGACGAGGTGATTACCGCCGCCCTCGGCGAACACATCACGAATCGCTTCATCGAGGCCAAGCGCGCCGAGATCGAGGAGTACAATCGGCAGGTGACCCGGTGGGAAATCGAGCAGTATCTGGGGCGGTACTAGGGCGGCTCAGCGCCCCGGTTCCGCCGGGGGCGGCCGCCGAGCCGCCGGCACCTCCGCGCTCGCCGCGGCACGGCGCTCCTCCTTGTCGAGCACCTCGATCCGGACTGTCATCCCCGGCCTGGCGACGAACGCCTCGCTGATCCAGCCCGAGACCGTGACCTTCCCGGCGATGGCGGGGATCGAGTCGGCCGCGGCCTCGGGCTCGAAGGAAACGGTGTAGCGATACGGCGGCGTCCCGCCGTACACGTACGCTTCCACCCGGGTGCGGCCGGAGTCAGCCGCGACGAGCCGTGTTTCCGAGATACGGAGATCGCGGGTGGTCGTGGCGGTGCCGAAATAGAAGCCGACGATGGTTCCCAGCACGCCCATCAGGCCCGAGAAGATCTCCCGCGCCCGCCGGAAGCGCTCCGCCTTCTCGGTCCGGTCCTGGCCATCCTCGGCGTAGAACGCCTGGTACACCAGCAGCAGAGCGATCCCGACCGTCGTGACGGTGACGATGAAGGTGATGAGACCGCGGGCGAACGTCAGATCGCGCAGACGATCGAGCAGGTCGGCCTGCCGGATGCCGAGGAAGAGGCCCAGACCGACGCCCGCCAGGATGAGGAAGAACGCAATCCCCGCCAGCGGTATCTTCCGCCCCGCCATGATCTGCCGCCATCCGGCCCAGAAGCCGTCATCAGACACCCGGCCTCCTAGAACTTGAACTTGCACCCGAGTTCGTAGACCTGCTGGCCCCTGAGGTCGAATGGCAGGCGGCCGGCGGAGTACGTGAAGTAGGGGCCGAGGGAGGAGCCCACCGTGGCGGCGAAGTAGGTCGAGGTCGCGAGATGCGCGTCCTTCACGGTCTGCGGGGCGCCCAGCTCCTGGAACCATCGCAGGTCGGCCGCGAAGTAGACCTCGTTGTCGCCCGCCCGGATCAGGCGGCTCTTCATCGCCGCTTCGAGATCGATGCGCGGGTACGTCCCCGTCTCCTTGAGCGCTGCGCGTTCCGGGCTTTTCGCGACATCCACCGCCGCGAGCCCCACGCGCACCGTGGGCCAGGCCTGGCCTCGCGGCGTGAAGTGCGGATCCGTCCCCGCCAGCCAGCGAATGGCCGCAAAGGGCCAGTCGAAGAAGTTCCACCGGGCGAGCGGCGAATCGGGATTCCAGGCCTTGAGGTCGAAGGCCACATCGGCGCCGTAGACCCACTGGGTGTGGTCGAACGTCTGGTCGGACTCGAACCGACCCTTGGCGGCGGCGCCCACCCAGACCTGCGTCGTGAGCCCCGTCAGGTAGATGGCCACCGCCTCCTGCCAGGCCGCGCTCTGCTCCAGTGCGGCCTCGTCCTTGATCTCCACCAGCACCAGCTCCAGCTCGTCGAGCCGCGCCTGCTGGGCCTCGCGCAGGCGAATCACGCCACCCCGGTTGACCTCCACGTCGAAGGCGAGGTTGGCGTCGAGGAAGTCGCGCGGGTTGAGCGTCCTGTCGAAGGCGACGTTGCCCGAGGCGCCGACCGCGAAGTCGAGCGCGACGACGTTGGCCCCCTCGCGCTTCAGTTCATCGTAGCGCATGGACTTCGCATAGGAGTATTCCAGGCCCAGGGCGGTCCGGGCCGTCTTCGCGCCTTCGAACGTCTTGAACCGCACCTTCAGGTCCCTGAGGAGCCGCCAGCGCGCGCTGCCGTAGGCCAGGCTCCGGCTCAGCACGTGATTGAGCACCACCGGATCCTGCAGGAGGCGCAGCGCCGCTTTCTTGACCGCTTCCGCCGAGAGGCCGCCGGGCACGACCTTGTGGAGGGAGTCGAGCACGATGCCCGGTGGAACGGAGTCCTGCGCGGCCGCCGGCGCGGCGCACAGCGCCGCCAGAGCGACGGCGAAGGGGAGCGCGCGGCGGGGTCTCATGGTTCCATCCGGAAGTGGTAGCTCGCGTCGTTGGCCGCCGCGAGGTCGGCGATGGTCTTGTTGCCATCCACCAGCACATCCACCATCGCGTTCACGGCAGCCGTGGAGGTCTTGCCGTTCTCGTACTTGGCGCCGCGGATCATGGTGAAGACATTGTCGAGCTGGCGTGCGAGGGCCCGGGCCGCGCCGCGCCGGAGGGCGTCGGTCGCGGCGGGGTTCCAGAAACCCAGGTCCTGCATGCGCACCGCGCCGGCGTCATCGAACACCTTTCTGGTCTGGTCCAGCACCCGCAGGGTGAGCCACGTGGTCCTGCACGCCGCGTTGTTCCTGCTCCAGTCCGCCATCGGGCCCTCCTGTCGCCTCGAGCTGGGTTCCGGCCGCCCCACAGCAACCCGATCCCGGCCGGCCGAACGATTCATCGTCTCGCGTGCGCCGCGGCGTGCTGGCGGCAGAGACGATGCACCGCGGACACTGCCCTGATGATCGCCGGTGACAGCTCCGGCTCCGCGTCCGGCCGGCTCTGGTTGAGCCGCTCGAGGTGGTCGGCGCTGAACGGACAGGTCATGCCCGGCCGGAACCAGCAGCGCTCGCCGGCGGGCTTCGCGTCGGCGCCGGCGGGCTCCCGCGGCATGAACGGGTCGGGTCCGCCTGGCTCGGCCATCGCGGGCTCCCACTTCGGCAGGCGCGAGGCGTCGATGCCCCAGGCTTTCGTCCACAGCCGCGTCGGCATCTCCTCCGCAGCCCGTCCGAGCCGGAGCAGCGTGGAGGCGCAGCCGTGGGCGATGCTCGCCGCCTGCCGCTCGCGCCGGAAGCCCAGCATCGGATGAAAGGCGAAGGTGCCGCAGAGCCAGCGGGGTCGCACCGTGACGACCTCGAGGTCGAGCTGGTCCCGCGACAGCGGCTTCGCGTCCCCGGGACGGGCCAGCCACAACTGGCGCAGCTCGCGCTGGGCCTGCTCGTAGATGTCCAGCTTCTTGTTGTAGCCCAGCTGGCGGGCGCGCGTGCGGAGCGCGGGCCAGTTGTCCGCCAGGTCCTGCACCTCGTCATCGCGGAGCCGCGGCGGATCCACCTCGAGCGAGGCCGCGATGAGCAGGTGCGGCACCGGCTGGACGTCCCGCACCGGGCGGGCGGCGATCAGTCCGGCGTTCGACGCCGCGTAGAGGAACTGCGCGATCGCATCCACCGGGAGATTGTCGATGACGCCGCCGTCGATGTACTGCGTCTCGGCCGAGGAGGCCGGGCGAAGCTCCCAGCCCCACCGGGGCCGGAACACGCCGGGGAACGCGCTGCTGGCCAGGAGCCCCTGGAGCAGCAGCGCCCCGGGTCGACCGGACGCCGGCGGCGCCTCTCCCAGGATTTCGAGGCAGCCCTCGGAGAGATTCGTGGTCGTGGCGAGGAAATAGATCGACTGGCGTGTGCACGCCGGATCGAGAAACGACTGGAGGGGCGCCATGCGCGGATCGCCGGTGGCGCAGGCCAGGCCCTTGAGGATGTGCTCGCGGATGATGAACTGGAGCAGCTCGGTGCCCAGCACCTCGGTGCCCACTCCCATCCGATCGAGCAGCTCCTGCACATGCGCGCGCAGCAGCCGGCCGAAGGCCGCGTTGTCATGGTCGCGCACCGCCTTCACCATGTCCCGCAATTCGAACGGATTGATGTAGAAGAGCCGCTCGACGCCCGCGATGAACCGCCGGGTCTCGCGGTTGAACGCCCGGCCGCCTGCCACGTCGAATCGCCGCAGCACGCGGTCGGCCTCGTAGAGCGAGAGGCTGGTACTCGCCGCGCGCAGCGTGAAACCGCGGATGAAATCGGCGAAGCGGTCGGTGAGGATGAGGCGATCGATCGAGAGATAGGTGGCGGTGATGCGCGCAATCATCAGTTGACGTCGCCGCTCGTCCGGCTCGCTCAGCACCCGGGCCACCATGGCCCCGGTGATCGAACCCACGGATGCGCCCGCGATCACATCCACCGGGAAGCCGGCGTCGTTGATCGCGTTGAGCACGCCCACCTGGTAGACTCCGCGGAACACGCCGCCGCTGAACAGCAGGCTGACCATGGGGCGCTGCCCCCCGCGGGCGGGCCAGCCCAGGATCTCGCGCTGCTGCGCGAGAAGATCCCGCGCCCGCTGGACTCGCGGCCGGTACTCGAAGTGATGATCGGCCGCGATCTCTCCGGGCGAGGCCGGCTGCTCCACCGCCAGCTCATGCGGCCACGCCGGACCCATGTCGTCCCAGTAGCGCACGCGGATCACCCGGTCCATCTGCTCGGGCGTGCCGCGGTGCATGGCGCAGTGCCGGCATACCTCGGGCAACCCCGGCCCGTCGGCGGAGAGCGCGCCGCTGTTGCCCGGCAGGCCGATCAATCCCGGGTCGTCGCCCGCCATCCCCGGAGGCAGGAACTCCGCCCGCCGGCGGAAATGCTCCCGGACCGCCTCGTGGCAGAGCACGCGGATCTTCGCCTCCGGATCGTCGCTGCCGCGCGCGAGCGAGGGACGCACCATCACCTCCAGCGCCGCCCGACAGCCGTCCGCCACCGTCTCGGCGATCACGTCGCGGCGGGCCTGGAGATCCTCCGCCTCCACGAGTCGGTCCGTGACGTTGAGCGGCGCCGTCGGCTCGATCGGCGTCACCCAGATGCGCACGAACGCCTTGCCCCCGGCCCGGAACACCGCACGGCCCGGCGGGATCGCCTTGGTGTAGAGATGGGTGAGCCGGCGCTCCAGCGTGGCGTCCCGGAAGCGCTGGAGCTCGAGGGCCCGGCGCGTGATGTCCATCAGCGTGAGGAACCTGCGCGGCGCGTTACCCACCCGGCCGCGGCTGAACGGCAGCGACGACACGCTGTAGGCGTGCACCACCGATGCCTCGGGATGCACCCGGTTCCTGAGCAGCCCGAAGAGCGCGCGCATCGGCTCGTTCGCCACGGTCGTCGCGTCGATGTACAGCGGGCTCCGCTCGGATTCCGGCGGCTTCACCCGTTCGTTGGCCGGGAAGAGCGGTGTCACCGCCGTAGCGGCGAGGAGCCCGTCGACCACGGGGACGTGCTCGCCGGTCAGCACCTGGAGGTTGCCCGACTTCACGCTCGCCGCCGCGATGGCCAGCATGATGCCGGGCCGCCGCGCCGCATCCTCGTAGTGCGCGAGCGTCCGCGGCGCGCTCGCCCGCGGCGGCACGTCCGCCTTCTGGCTCAGCGCCCGGTCGAGTACCTGGTCGAGATCGGTGGGACCGTAGTACGCAGGATCGAACAGGGACACAAAGAGCTGGCGGAGCGGGTTCGGATCGAACAGCGATGATGCGAGGTCGAACCGCGCCAGAGCCCGGCGCAGGTACCCCCGGTGCCGGCGCCGCACGAGGACGTACGTCCCGACGCCGACCGTGATCACGAGTACCAGGCCGAACACCACCAGCGAGAGGGGACCCGAGTGTCTCCAACCTGCGAGCAGCCACGCCGGCACACCGGTGAGCGTCGCGGGGCGGTGCGCCACGAGAAACGGGAGCGCGAGCGCCAGGCGCACCAGCACCAGCAGAACGCTGACCGTGATCAGGAAGGAGACGAGATGCGCCAGCGCCTGCTCCAGCACCCGCACCAACGCGTCTCCGCGCTCGCGGGCCCGCATGAGCGGCAGCACGGCCTTGGCCGGCAGCCAGACGGCGAAGATCAGGGCGATGACGCCGCCGTACATCTTGAGACCACCCTCCACGCCGCTCAGGCGGGGCAGGAAGCCCGGGTGTTGCAGGAGGTCGCGCATCCCTTCGTAGAGGAAGACGGGCAGCGACAGTACCATCACCGTCAGCGTGAGCCAGGTGAGGCCGAGCACGATGGACCACCACACCGCCTTCCCCCAGCGCTTCAGGGCCTGCAGCCGGCGGGAACGCGCGATGATCTCGCCCGCGCTCGCCCCCCGCTCCAGCGGCCCGCGCTCGATGAAGAGCGGCGGGATCGCGACCGCCGCAAGCGGCGCGAGCCGGAACAGGTTGGCGCCGATCAGCTCCCACAGCTGCGTGCTCTCGAAGGCGGAGATCAGCCACCGACGGGCCCGGTCCGGGATCTCGCGCGCGGCGCGAATGCCCAGCCACCGGCGGACGAGCCGGGCGAACGTCGCGACGGACAGGCGGACCTGCAGCAGTTCATTGATGAGGTTGATGAGGCCGGCCTGGGCGTCGAGCTCGCGATCCCGATCGCGGCGTTCCTGGCTGGCGTGGATCGGCAGGCGCGTGGCCTCGAGCGGCGTCTTGGCCTCGACCTGGAAGGCGTCCGGCACCATCGCGCGGAGCAGCTCTCCGGGTACTCGCTGATAGGCGTCGAAGAACTGCCGGAAGCGCCCCACCCGCGCCTCCATCCGCGCCCGGTGGTACGCGACGTGCGCCTCGGGTGGCGCATCCGCCGGCGGGGGTTCCAGGCCGTCACCCGCCTGGAGGATCTCGGCCAGGGTCACCGCATTGACGGCGCCGGCCGACAGGCCCACGACGACATCGGGTGCGCGCCCGTGGGTGACGAGCAGCGCGTGCACCACGCCAAGATGCATCGCCGTCTCGAACGCGCCCCCGCCGAACGCGAGGGCGCGCAACGGCTGGCCGGGGCGCCCGATGAGGGCACGACCGTCCCGGGCGAAGTGACCTGAGTCGGTCCTGGGCATCGCGCGTCAGGGAGACCGGGGTGGGGGCGGGATCCTATATCGGGCCCGCCCCGCCGCGCCGACAAGACCCCGTTTGCGACAGGATCCCTGGCGTGAGAACCATCGGCCCTGCAAAGCAGACGACCCCCCGTGGCTGTCCACGGAGGGTCGCGATCCGGCGGAAACCGCTTTCCGCCAGGACTCCCTGGCCGTTGCTACTGGGTTCGGACGATCAGCACCCGGCGGTTGCTGGCACGGCCTTCCGGGTTGCGGTTGTTCGCCACCGGATCGGTCTTGCCCTTGCCGCTCACCGCCATCCGGTCACGCGAGACGCCCTTGCTGGCCAGGTAGTCGGCCACCTGGTTCGCGCGCCGCTCGGACAGGCGCTGGTTATAGGGATTGCTGCCGATGTAGTCGGTGTTGCCGACGACCTCGATCCGCACGTTCTCCGCGCCGGGCTGCACCAGCGTCTCGGCGATCTGGTCGAGGATCTTCTTCGCGTCGTTGCTCAGGTCCGACTTGTTGAAGTCGAAGTGCACCGAGCCGACCAGGATGGTGGCGCCCGGCGTCATCTTCTCGACGATCCGGTCCACCATGACCGTGTCATGGATCGTGACCGTCGGGCCCTGCACCGTCTTCTCCACGGTGACCGTGTCCACGCGCCGGCCCCGGAGGAACATCAGGCTGAGACCGGCCTGCGCGCCGAAGTTGAAGTGGCCGTCGACCGTGTACGGTTCGGTGTCGGCGGCATTCCTCGCCAGCGCATAATTGCCGTACACGTCACCGCGGAAGTGCAGCCAGTCCGTGAGGCCGGCGCGGAGCCCGATCTGGGCCGCCGGACCATGAGTCCGCGGGGCCACCCGGCGGGTCTTGCCATAGTTGTCGAAGGCCCAGCCCAGCCCCACCGGAATCCACACCCTGCTGCCGACCGGGATGTTGTAGGCGAGGCGCGCCTGCCAGAGCTCGTGCGAGATGGTCCGCAGCGAATCATTCGGCACGCGCGGGAAACCGTCCACGTCGGCACCGGCATAGGACCACTCGCCTTCGAGCGCCAGGTTGGTGGCGATGAACACCCCGAGGCGACCACCGCCGCCCAGCGCGTCCTTCGCGTTCACCGTATCGGCAAAATGGGTCCACCGCCCGAAGCCACCGATCTCAACCGTTCCAGGACGGATCTTGCGGGGCTCGACGTACCCGCCAAGTAGCTGTGCCTGCGCCTCGTGCGCGCCGAGCGCAAGCAGCCCCACGCCGAGGATGATGACGGCTCGATGTTTCAGCATGCAACCTCCGGTATGCTCACAAACGTGTCCATGATCTACTTTGTGGGCGTCTGCCCCGAGGGCAGCCCTTCGATCCCTACTGCAACAACGATCCAGCTCCGAGACGGGATCTGACCCTCCCGAATCGGGTCCAAACTAACCAATATCGACCCGAAGTACCTACACTCGCCGGGGTCGCCTGGTTCCGCTGCGGGCGCGGGCGGCGCTCCGTACGACTGCGGATGCGCTGGCCTCCCACCCGGGGCTCGCTACATTTCGGCCCTCTTCGTCTACACCTGCGGAGCCCGTCTGTCTCGTTGTATCCGGCTCGCGAGCGCGGCTGTGCTCCTCCCGACCACCCTCCTCGCCCAAGCCGTCCCGTCTCGTCCGGAGTCCGGCGGCCGCCCGATCATCCGGGCCGTCGAGATCAGGCGGCATGGCGTCTTCGACAGCACCGAGGCCACGAACTGGATCTTCCGGACCGCCAACTCGCTGCACGCCACGACCCGCAACAACGTGATCCGCCGGGAACTCCTCTTCCGGCCGGGCGAGCCGTACGATTCCGCCCGCGTCGCCGAGACGGCGCGCAACCTCCGTTCCCTGGGCGTCTTCCGCTCGGTCGACATCGATACGATGCGCACCGACTCCGGGCTCGTTGCCCGGGTGGTGACCCGGGACGGCTGGAGTACGCGGCTTGATTTCCGCTTCAAGAGCACCGGTGACCAGATCATCTTTACCGCCGGGATCCTCGAGTCGAACCTTTTCGGCACGATCACCGAGGCGTCGGTCTGGTACCGCAAGGATCCCGACCGTTCCTCGTGGGTTACCACGTTCCGCCAGCCCCGCCTGCTCTGGAACGCGGTGGGCGTGGGCGTGCGGTATGACGACCGCAGCGATGGCCGGATCATCAGCGGCACCATCACCCAGCCCTTCTTCTCGCTTTCCTCCCCCCACGGGTTTCAGGTCGACGGCGAGGACCGCGACGAGCGCATCCTCCGCTTCTTCGACGGCAGCGACGTGGCCCGTGACACCGTGCGGCGACGGTTCGTGCTCGGTCGCGCGGAGTACGGCGTGGCGCTCCGCGCGAGCCCTACCGGCTATCTGCGCGTGGGGATCAACGGCCAGATCCGGCGAGAGGACTACCTGCCGGAGGCGCTGCACGCCTCGACACCGTTCACCCGCACGCTCACCGGCGCGATCGGCGGATTCGCAGAGTGGCGGTTGGCCCGGTATATCGTCGCGCAGGGATTCCAGGGCTTCGGCCGGCAGGAAGACGTGGACGTCAGCTCGTTCCTGCGCCTTGGTGTCAACGTGGCGCCGCGGGCCTTCGGCTATGACCGCGACGGGGTGGGCCCGAACCTCTCGGCCCAGACCGGCCGCAGCCTGGGCCACGGGTTCATCTACCTCGGCGCCGTGGCCAGCGGGCTCTTGTCGTCCGCCGGACTGGACTCCGGGCAGGCCCAGGTGAGCGGCACGCTCGTGCTGCAACCGGGGCGGCGCCATGTCGCGGTCCTCCATGGGTCGGCGGGCTGGCAGAAGAACAACCGGCCCGGGGGTGAGTATGATCTTGGGGCCGGGTTCGGGCCCCGGGCTTTCCGGCTGCACGCCTTCACGGGCGACCGCTATGTGTTCAGCATGGCGGAGTATCGCTGGACCGCCGCCGAGGACCTCTGGGGGCTCGTGGGTGTCGGGTTGGCCGGGTTCGTGGATCACGGCGGCGCCTGGTACGACGGCACCCCGAGGCGCACCGGGTGGGACGCGGGCTTCGGGCTTCGCCTCGGGCCCAGCCGCACGCCGGAACCCGAGGCGATCCGCGTGGACCTCGCCTACCGCTTCGCGAGCGGTCCCGAACGGGCCGGCTGGGTGCTCGTCATCGGCAAGGGCTTTCCCTTCCCGCTCCAACTCGGACGGAGAGAACAGCAATGGCCATGAGCCGCAGAATCAGACTGATCATCGGCGGGATCCTCGTCGCACCCGTCCTTCTGATCGCGCTGTACACGCTGTTCGTCACGTCGTGGAGCTATTCGGAGGGCACCAGGGCGGGCGTGCTGCAGAAGTTCTCGCGCAAGGGATGGGTCTGCAAGACATTCGAGGGCGAGCTGGCGATGACCACGACACCGGGTGTGGCCCCGGTCATCTGGAGCTTCTCCGCGCGCAGGCCGCAGGCGATTGCAGCCCTCGAGCAGGCGGTGGGCAAGCAGGTGACGCTGCATTACAGCGAGCACCGCGGCGTGCCCACGACCTGTCTGGCCGAAACGCCGTACTGGGTGGATAGCGTCAGGATCACGCCCTGACCGGCACCCCCTATGCTCTCAGGCGGGCAGCCACCTCGGCATGCCCGTGCTCCCCGGCGTAGTCGGCGGCGGTCTTCCCGTCGTCGGAACGCACGCCGGGATCCGCCCCCATGCCCATCAGCAGCTCGACCAGCGCTCCATCCCCGCGGGACGCGGCGAGCATCAGCGGGGTATATCCCGCCGCCGCCCGGATATCGGGATCGGGCAATGCCCGGGCGATGACTTCGACGGTGGTGCGGTCTCGCGCGCCGGCCAAGGCCGCGTGCAGCGCGGTGTTGGTCATGTAGTTGGCGGAGGGCGCGGCGGGATCGGCGCCCAGCGCGAGGAACCGCCGCGCCAGCTCGGCCCGGCCAAAGAACCCGGCCAGGTGGAGCGGCGACCAGCCATCGGCGGTGACGGCGCGGAGGCGCGCGGGATCGGCCCCGAGCAACTGCTCCACGCGCGGCCCGTCGCCGAGCACCGTGGCCTCGAAGATGTCCAGCTCGCGCCCGGCCGCGAGTTCGGCCGCGCGGGCCAGGTCCCCCTGATAGGCCGCGGCGAGAACGGGACTCACGGTGGTCGTCATGACATCTCCGCCGGCTGTATTGTTAGCATCGCTAACTAAATAGCCGCCATGACCTCGAACCGCGCACGCAGTGGCCTCGACGATGTCGCCAACCGGCTCCACTCGGCCGCCGTCCACCTGCTCCGCCGCGTCCGCGACGCCGACGCCGCGAGCGGGCTGAGCGGTCCCCGGGCCTCCGCGCTCTCGGTGGTGGTGTTCGCGGGCCCCATCTCGCTCGGCAACCTTGCCCGGGCCGAACAGGTGCGCCCACCCACCATGACGCACCTCGTGACCGCGCTGGAGCGCGAGGGGCTGGTGCGCCGTTCACGCGATCCCGAGGATGCGCGGGCCATCCGCATCATCGCCACACGGCACGGGGTCCGGGTGCTCCAGCAGGCCCGCGAACAACGCATTGCCGCGGTCGCCGAGCTCCTCGCCGAGCTGCGGCCCGGGGAGCGCCGCGCCCTGCACCGCGCGGTGACGGCGCTCGAGCGGCTGCTGGGCGAGGCGCACCCACGGCTGCCCGTACGCGAGCGCGCCACGTCGCCCGGTCGGCGGCGCCGGGCGACGACGTGACCGGTCCGCACGTTCCATCGTGCGGCGCTGCGGCTAGCTATCGGGGTTCGGCGCCGCGGAGGTCACCGATGGCGACGGAGCCCGAAGCCATGGCGGCTTGGCCCGCACGACGCGCCGATACACGGGACAGCTCTCCCGATGCGCCCCCGGCAGGTAGCCGGTACTCAGCAGGAATTCGCCCACGATCTCCCCGCCGGTGAAGCGAAAGGCTTTCCGGAACAACTTGACCCATTCCTCCTTGGGCCGGGGATGGTGGGCATCCAGCCATCCCGCCAACGACCCGTGCGACTCGCGGAGCGCGAGGATACGCTGCGCGTTCGCGATGGCCGCGTCCACCTTGAGCCGATTGCGGATGATGCCGGCGTCGGCCAGCAGTCGCTGCCGCTCCCGGGCGCCGTAGCGGGCCACGATCTCCGGATCGAAGCCATCGTACGCGCGGTGAAAGGCATCCCGCTTCCTCAGGATCGTGAGCCATGACAGCCCCGCCTGGTTGATCTCCAGCATCAGCCTCTCGAACAGCTCGGCGTCCGTCGAGAGCGGGAATCCGTACTCGGTGTCGTGATAGGGTCCGTGCCATTCGTGCCCGGGCGCGACGTCGCAGTAGGTCGACACGGTGGTGATGGTTGTGGTGGTGGGCGGGCCTTCGTAGTGTCCCTGCATGCGCGCCGCCATCTACGCCGGGGCCGGCGGCCCCGAGGTAATCGAGTTTCGCGACGTCCCGACTCCCGAGCCGGGCCCGGGTCAGATCCGCGTCCGTGTCGCCGCAGCCGGGCTCAACCGTGCCGATATCCTCCAGCGGCGGGGCCAGTATCCGGCCCCGCGCGGCTGGCCCCCCGACATCCCGGGCCTCGAGTATGCCGGCGCGGTCGACGCCCTGGGGCCTGGCGTCACCCGGTGGCACGTTGGCGACCGGGTGATGGGGCTGGTGGGGGGCGGCGCGATGGCGCAGTTCGTCGTCGTCCACGAAGGCGAGACGATGGCCGTGCCGGACAATCTGACTGATGTCGAAGCCGCCGCCATCCCCGAGGCATTCCTCACCGGCTGGGATGCGCTTACCGCACGGGGCCGGGTCGCCGCCGGGGAGCGCGTGCTGCTCCACGCCGTGGGCAGCGGAGTCGGTACCGCCGCGGTGCAGATCGCGAAACACCTGGGCGCCGTCGTCCTGGGCACGTCGCGAAGCGCCACGAAACTCGCCCGGGCCCGCGAGTACGGGCTCGATGTCGGCATCGACACCAGCCAGACGAGCTTTCGCGCGGCCATCACCGAGCCCGTGCAGGTGATCATCGATGTCCTCGGCGCAGCCGCCCTGAACGACAATCTCGCGCTCCTCGCCCCACGCGGCCGCCTCGTCGTGCTCGGCACACTCACCGGGACCCGCACCGAAGTGGACCTCGGCCTCCTGCTGCGCCGGCGGCTCGAAATCATCGGCACCGCGATGCGCACCCGCGGGCTCGACGAGCGCGTGCCCCTGGTGCGCGAGTTCGCCCGGCGCATCCTGCCGCTGTTCGCTCCAGCGAGCCCCGGCGCTCGCCCCGTCCTGCGGCCCGTGGTGGGCGCCACCTATCCGATGACCCGGCTCGCCGACGCCCAGCGCGCCATGGAAGCCGACGAAACGTTCGGAAAACTCGTCATGACGTGGTGAGAGCCGCGACCTACAGCAGCGTGGGCTGGGCAACCTCCCCGCGCTGAGCCCGCCCCTGCGGCCGCGCCTCCACCTGGCGGCGGCCCCGACCCCGCGCCTCCACGGGGAAGCCGAAGGTCTCCTGCAGGGCGCTGAGCCGGCGCTTGAGGGCCTCGGAGTAGGCGCGGCTCGTGTAGTCGCTCGTCGCGAAGTGACGGCGGTATCGCTCGGCCAGCTCAGGAAACTCCCGTTCGAGATGCGGAAGGAAACGGGCGCGTGTCGCGGGGCCGAGGCGGAGCGCCCCCCCGGCCACGTAGCACGCACCCGCCTCCTTCGCCGCCGCCATGAGATCCGCCAGCTGCTGCCAGCCGTCCGTGATGCCGGGGATGATCGGCATCACCAGCAGGCCGGCGCGAAGCCCCTGTGCCCTGAGCGCCGCGAGCGCACGCAGCCGTGCGTGCGGTGCCGGCGAACGCGCCTCGAGTCGCCGCGCCAGCGTTGCATCCGTGGTGATCAGCGAGATGTTCACCGTGAGATCATGCCGCTCGGCCAGGCTGGCAAGCACGTCGAGATCGCGCGTGACGAGCGGCGACTTGGTGATGAGCCCGATGGACAGTCCCCGATGCGGCAGGAGCGCTTCGAGCAGCCGGCGCGTGAGCCGGAACCGCCGCTCGGCGGGCTGGTACGGGTCGGTCGCGGTGCCGATCACCAGGGTGTGGCCGGCCAGCCTGGCGGGGTCGAGCGTACGAGCCAGGACTTCGGGCGCGTCCGCCTTGACCAGAATGCGCCGCTCGAACTCGTCGTAGGCGCTGGCGCAATCGGGCGCGGACCCGCGCGCCTTCTCCATGGTCCAGCGATGCGTGTCCCGCGCGTAGCAGTACGCGCAGCCGAATTCGCAGCCGATGTAGGGGTTCAGCGACCAGAATCCCATCCCGGTCGACTCGGGTCCGTTGAGCACGGTGCGCACGGGCACGCGCAGGAACTCGGTGCCGCGCAGGCGCTGATCCAGCACGGCCCAGGGCATATGGTCCCCGGCGGCCCACTCCATGCCCAGCGCGAGCTGTACTCCGTCTCGGCGAGCTACCATCAGCCGCACCTCCCCCACCCGCACTGCATGCATGCCAGGCAAGCGGAGCCTCGCACCAGAGGGCCCCCGCATTCGGGGCACCGCGGCTGGCCGACTCCAGCGAGTGGAGTGGAGTCGGCGGCGGTACGGCCTGCGGGGCGGGAGCACGAGTCGGCTGGCATCTCGCTGTTCGGTGTTTATTCGGTTTCCCATCAAACTGCGCACCGCCGCGGAATCCGTCAAGGGCTCGCGCGCTTGCGCCAGATCGTACCGAGTCACACCGTAGACCTATCCCACCTCTGCCACAGGGACGTGCCCATGACCCACCATCACCATTCCGGTCGTAAGGAAGGCCTGACCGCCGGCATCCTTGGTGCGCTCGCGGTCGCCGCGATGTACCTCGTGGTCGATCTGGTGAATGGGCGGCCGCTGGCCACGCCCAACCTGCTGGGCCAGGTCGTGCTGTTCCGCCAGGCGGCGCCAGTGGAGGCCATCCAGCCGAGCGCGGTCATCGCCTACACCATAGCCCATATCGCGGTATTCGCCGCG
>JBMOPM010000274.1:0-1930 GCA_049323575.1 Gemmatimonadota bacterium
CTCGGCCGGTTGAGCCGCCGGACGGCCCGGAGGGTCCGGGAGCCCCGCTTCGACCAACCGCGGCAGACTGTCGGCCTTGGCGGCCGGCGCGGGCTGGGGAGCGGGCGCCGCCGCACGCGCGGTCGGGGTCGATGTCTCCACCCGGGGTACCATGACGGGTTCCGGCCCAGGCGGCGGCGGTGTGGGAGCGGCGTCGATCTGGGCCTGCACGTCGACCAGCCGGGCGATCTCGCCCCGCACGGCGTTCAACTGCCCTTGCACCGCCTCCAAACGGTCACCCGCGTCGCGGCGAATCTGCTCCCAGGTCTGGTCGTCGAATTCGCCCACCACATGGCGCAGCTCGGCCTCGGCGAGCTGCTCCTCGATCTTGCCCTCCTCCCCCTTGAGCTCCGCTTCCCGTGTGCGCAGTCCGGTCAGGGTGGCCGCGATCGCCGACGCGTGACCGCGTAACTGTTCGATCACCCCGTCGAGACGGCGCTTGTAGTCGTCGCGTACACGCTGGCGGACCGCGTCCGGCGCCTGCGTGCCGACGGCGTCGAGCCGCGCGAGCCAGTTCTGGAAGCGGGCGCGCTGGTCCAGCAGCGCCTGGATAGGATCGGTCGTCGGTGCAGCACTTTGAGTCACGATCGCCTCCCTTGCTTCCAAGCCTGGCGCGCCGGAGGGCGTAGCGCCAGGAGCTGATCTTCGGTCAGGGCCCGAGGAGTTCCGAGGGCCCGGGCGGCGACCACGATCCGGGCCGCGTGCTCCAGGCTTTCCATCCGGATCCGGGCAATCCGCAAGTCCTCGCCCCATGTTACGGCACCGTGGTTGGCGAGCAGCAGCCCTTCGTGATCGGCCAGCAAGGGCTCGGCCAGATCGCCGAGCGCCGGTGTGCCGGGTGTCGCGTAGGGCACGAGCGGCACCCGTCGGCCGAACAGCAGGACGGTTTCCGGCAGCAGGTCTCCGGGCATCTCTAGCCCGGCCACTGCGAAGCCGGTCGCCGTCGGCGGATGGGCGTGCACCACGGCCCCCACATCGGGGCGGCCCCGGTAGATCCGGAGGTGCAAATCTATTTCGGTCGTCGGATCGCGGCGACCGCACCGCTTCCCGCCCGCCAGGTCCACCTCGACCAGGTCCTCGGGCTCGAGCTCCGACTTGAGCTGCCCCCGTGGCGTGACGAGCAGCCGGTCGGGACCCAGCCGCACCGAAACGTTGCCATCCGCCCCGGCGATGAGCCCGGTCTCCCAGAGGCTCCGGCAACAGCGGACGACCTCCCGGGCGAGCGCGGTGCGGTTCACCCGTTCACCCGCGCGCGCTGGAACACCGTCCGCCCGCCGACCAGCGTCAGGTGCGCCCGGCCGATCAGTTCGGCGCCGGCCCACGGCGTGTTCCGGCTCTTCGAACAGAATGCCGACGGCTCGACCACCCAGCGCTCGGCCGGATCGAACACCACGACGTCGGCCGGGGCGCCGACGGCAAGCGTGCCGCCCGGCAGGCCGAAGATCCGGGCCGGGATGGTGCTCATCCGCTCGATGAGCTGCGGCAGGGTGAGCAGGCCCGTCGCCACGAGCTCCGTGATCCCGAGCCCCAGGGCCGTCTCCAGACCGACGATGCCGTTGGGCGCCTCGTCGAACTCGCGCTCCTTGGCGTCGTAGTGGTGCGGCGCATGGTCGGTGGCGATCACGTCGATGGTGCCGTCCTTGAGCGCCTGGCGTATGGCCTCGCGGTCCTCGGCCTCGCGCAGCGGGGGATTCATCTTGGCGTTGGTGTCGTACCCTTCGCAGCGCTCGTGCGTGAGCGAATAGTGATGGGGTGTCGCCTCGGCCGTGACGCGGAGCCCCTTCTCCTTGGCCCGGCGGATGAGCTCCACCGAGCCGCGGGTGGACATGTGGCACAGGTGCACGTGGCCGCCGGTGAGCTCCGCCAGGATGATGTCTCGCGCGACCATGAT
>JBMOPM010000275.1:0-1927 GCA_049323575.1 Gemmatimonadota bacterium
CGGTCCTCGCCGGCGACACGCTCGTGGGCGCACAGCTCGAGCACCCGCTCGGGCGCGCCCTTGAGATAGACGAAACCGTGCCCGGCGTGATCGTGGTGCAGCGTCGCCATGAAGCGGTGCTCGGATTCGAATGGGATCACGTCGGTGCGCGGCCGCTGCTCGATCTCGGTGGCCGGGTCGAGCCCGGCCTTGCAGGCCGCCACAACGAGCGCGGCCTCGGTGGGGTCGCCGTCGATCTGCCATTGGCTGTACTTGTTACGCACGGCGGCGTCGTTGCACAGCAGCCCCGCGCGCAGCAGCTCCATCAGTTCCGGGTGGTCGGCAGGATCAACCGTCCGATCGTCGTGCAGAAACTGCCCACGAGGCTCGTAACCGGCGCCTGTGACGCGGAAACGGCCCTTGCCCGTCTCGATCGACTGCACCGTCATCTCGTTGCGCGTGAGCGTGCCGGTCTTGTCCGAGAGAATCACGGTGACGCTGCCGAGCGCTTCGACCGCCGGGAGTCGCCGGATGATGGCGTTGCGCCGCGCCATGCGTTGCACCCCGATCGCGAGCGCGATGGTCATAATTGCGGGGAGACCTTCGGGGATTGCGGCCACCGCGAGGCCGACCGCCGCCATGAACATCTCGTCCGCGGCGTAATCACGCAGCCCCACGCCGAGGGCGAATGAGCCGCCTGCGACGACGACGATGGCGACGCTGAGCCAGCGACCGAAGCGCGCGAGCTGACGCAGCAGTGGGGTCTCGAGCCGCTCGACCGTGGCGAGCAGTGCCGAGATGCGTCCGAGCTCAGTGGCATCGCCCGTGGCCACGACCACGCCGGTCGCCTGGCCGTAGGTGACGAAGGTTCCCGAGTAAGCCATGCACCCGCGGTCGCCCAGGACGGCATCGGGCGCGACGGGCTCCACACCTTTCTCGACCGGCACCGACTCGCCGGTGAGGGAGGCCTCATCGATCCGCAGGTTCTTCGCGCGCACCAGGCGCAGATCTGCCGGGACGCGGTCGCCCGACTGGACGAACACCAGGTCGCCCGGGACGAGGGACTCGGCATCGACCGTCGCCAGCCGATCCTCGCGGTACACCGCGGCCTTGAGGGAGAGCATGCGGCGGATTGCGTCGAGGGCTTTCTCCGCCTTGCCCTCCTGGATGAAGCCGACGGTGGCGTTGATGACGACGACGCCGACGATGACGCTGCTGTCGACCCACTGACCGAGCAGCGCCGTCACAGCCGCGGCCCCCATGAGAACGTAGATCAGGACGTTGTGGAACTGCTCCAGAAAGCGCTCGAACGGCGGGCGGGCGCGGCGCATCGTCAAGCGATTGGGGCCGTGGCGCGCAAGCCGCGCAGCCACCTCGCGCTCCGAGAGGCCACGGGTCGAAGTGTCGAGTCGGGCGAGCGCCCCGGCGACGGGCAGGGCGTGCCACGGCGCCTCAGGGCCGGCGTCGAGTTCCACCACGTCAGACGCTGGAGCGGATTTGACGGCGCTTTTCGCAGCAGGGGCTGCCATGCAAGTTTCTCGAGTCAAAAAGCCATTCGGATTCGCGGGGTCATGAGCCGGGAATCGGACAGCACGCGCGCTCCGGCTGCGGTGCACGATGGAGGCTTGATTCCGCCGGCGCGACCTTGGCTGGTGCCGCCTTCGGGTGCTTGCGATGCACGATGCCCGCCACGGCTAGCGCGGCAAGCCGGGCGGCGGCCGGATCGGCGCGTGAACGAGCACCACTGTCTCGATGACTACGCCCTGCGCCGCGTCCACGACAGCGACCCGGATGGGGCCCAACGTCCGAGCCTGCTCGATGAGGCTTGTCAGAGGTGCTGTCAGGCATCACGCCGCCCTCAATGATGTGCAAAGCGGAACTCCGCCTCGAAAGTTTCGGTATCGCCCGGCCGGCGGAACTGGACCAGGACCCGGTACGCCGTCCCCCG
>JBMOPM010000276.1:0-4619 GCA_049323575.1 Gemmatimonadota bacterium
ATCGGCGCCGGCCTCCAGCCGGTTGATGATGCCGCGCATCTCCCGGAGGAGCTGGTTGCGCCGCTCGGTCTGCTCCGCCTGCTCCAGGCGGTCGGCGATGGTCTCCACGAGGTCCTTGAGCTGACGAAACCCGAGGAGGGTGGCGTCGAGCTCGTGGGTGAGGCCTTCCTCCCAGATCGGGTCGTTGCCGAATTCGTCGGTCAGGCGCAGGCTGGCGAGCCCGGACATCACGACGCGGCCATGGAGCCGGAGGAGCAGCGCTTCCGCCGCCCGCCGCGCATCGGCGATCGCGGGCAGGAGCTGCTCGCGGATCAGGTCCAGGCTCGCCTTGCTGAGCAGGTCGCGGCTCGCCGCCAGCTCGAGCGCGAGGGTGGGGACGAGTCCCTTGCCATTGCGCTCGAAGCGGTTCAGCAGGCGCCGGATGCCATGGCTCGACACGTGGGTGCCCAGGTGATTCGCGGCGACGTCCTCGAGATGGTGGGCCTCGTCGAGGATCAGGCGTCGGTAGGGCGGGAGCACCGCGGCGTCCTCCCAGTTGTCCTGGGCCCGGCGCACCGCCAGATCGGCCGCGAGCAGGTGATGATTCACGACGACGATGTCGGCCTCCGCCGCGCGCCGCCGCGCCTTGAAGAGGAAGCAGGCATCGAAATGCGGGCACTTGAGCCGGGTGCAGAGATCGGGCTCGGCGCTGACCTCGTCCCACACCTCGCCCGTGGGCTGGAATGGCAGGTCGGACAGGGTACCGTCGGCGGTGTGACCCGCCCAGGCGCTGATGCTGATCAGCTCGTCGTGCTTCTCGGGCTCGAGCAGGGTGCGCTGCCCCGCGACGGCCTGGTGGAGCCGCGCGAGGCAGAGATAATTCCGCCAGCCCTTGAGCAGAGCGAACGTCGGCGCATAGTCGCCGTCGGCGAGCGCGCGGCGCAGCATCGGCAGGTCCTTGCCCACGAGCTGCTCCTGCAGATTGATGGTGTTGGTGCTCACCACCGTGCGCTCGCCGTTGGCCCGCGCCCAGGCCAGCGCGGGCACGAGGTAGGCGAACGACTTGCCGACGCCCGTGCCGGCCTCGAGCAGGGCGACGCCCCCGTCGTTGTAGCTGTCGACGATGTACGCGGCCATGTCCCGCTGGCTGGGGCGGTCCTCATACTGTCCCAGCACCGTGGCCACCGGCCCGTGCTCCCCGAGCGTGGCGATGACGTCGAAGGGATCGACCCGCTGGATCGGCCGGGCGCGCGGCACCTCCACCACCACGTACAGCTCGGTGGCCTCGTTGTCGATGATCCCGAAGCCCACCCCGCCGTCGTGCAGCCGGGCGGCGACCGAGAGATCGGCGCCGGAGGGATCGAGCCGCCCGCTCGGATGATTGTGGAGCAGCATCTCGCCCCGCCGGGCTACCCCCGGCAGCGCGAGCACGGCCTCCACGGTGCCCCGCGCCACGGCCCGGGCCGCGGTGATGACCCCGTTGCCATCCAGTTCCGCGACGAACGAGACCTCGCGCCCGCCCGCACGGGCGATCTCGGACGCGAGGTAGGTGCGCACGGCAGCGGCGATGCGGTCGGTCACTACGTCTTCAGTTCCTTCTTCTTTGCCGCCGGGAAGAGCACGTTGTTGAGGATGAGCCGGTAGCCCGGCGAGTGCGGATGCAGCGAAAGATCGGTCGGTGCGTCGCCGATCTGGTGCTGGGGATCCTCCGGATCGTGGCCGCCGAAGAAGGTCCACGTCCCCTGCCCCCGCTCGCCGTGGATGTACTTCACCCAGGGCGCGCCCGGTTCGTCGGCCAGCACGGTGACGCCCGGCTTGAGCGTCCGGCGCGTGAACGAGGTGGTGAGACCGTAGAAATCGGGAATGACCTGTCGATGGTTCTGCACCAGCATCGTCGCCACAGGATCGATCTTCGCGCTGAAGTTGAACAGCGTAAACGAGCCGAGCGGCTGGCGGCGGTCCGGCGCGTTCACCATGTGCCCGTCGATGTCGGAGAAGGCCGGCATCGTAGGACTCTGCTCCAGCGTGGCGTTCTGGAAGGCGAACGAGCGGCTCCAGTCCATCCGCTGGGTGGCGTCGGGCGCCATGGGTGTACCGTCGGCGAAGCTCGCGGCAATGTCGGTGCCCGCGCTCGCGAGGACGAGGTCGATCGTCTCGGTCGCGGTGCACATCGCGAACAGAAACCCGCCGCCCTCCACGTACTTCGCGATGGCCTCCGCCACGGCCCGCTTCTCCGCCGGCACCGTCTTGAACCCGAGCGCCACGGCCATCCTGGTATTCTGCTGCACCATGTCCACCAGCCATGGCGCGCCGGCGTAGTTGAGGAAGAACTTCGAGTACTGGCCCGTGAAGTCCTCATGGTGCAGGTGCAGCCAGTCGTACTTCTTGAGGCCGTCCACCAGCACCTCGCGGTCCCAGATCTTCTCGAACGAGATGCCGGCGTACTGCAGCGCCATGGTGACCGCGTCGTCCCACGGGGCAGCGTTGGGCGGGGCGTACACCGCCACCTTGGGCGCCTTCTCGAGCGGCACGGCCTCCATGTTCTGCTGCTGGATCTGGCCCTTGATGGCAAACACGGCGGCGTCGTCCACCGTTTCGACGGCCACGCCCGCCAGTTGCGCGTCGCGCCGGGTGGCCGCATCGGCCGGCAGGAGGAACGAGCCGCCGCGGTAATTGAGCAGCCACTCGGCCCGGTCCCCACGCTCGAGCACGCGATACGTGACGCCGTAGGCCTTGAGGTGATCGGTCTGCGCGTCGTCCATCGGGATCAGCAGCTGACCCGCCGCCGCACCGGTCGCGAGCCGGTCGAGCCGCCCGAGGATCGGCGCGCCCAGCGAGAGCATCATCGCGCGCGCACTCGTGTCCAGGAAGTCCCGCCGTCGCATCGTCAGGTCTTCGGCACCGCGCCGCGCGCGACATCCATCAGCCGGCGCGCCTGGGGCGCGAGTGCGCTCGTGGGATAGGTGAGCACGAGGTGTTCGAGCAGTTCGAGTGCCTGCGGGGCGCGCCCGGTGGCGATGAACAGCTTGGCCAGCTCCAGCTCCGCCGCCGGCGCGGTGGTCGGGGCGGCGTCGGTGTCCGCGGCGCGGAGGAGCCGTTCGGCCGCTTCGGTATGCCCGCGTGCGGCCTCGAGGCGGCCGGCAAGCAGAGTGAGTTCCGCGGCGCCCGGCCGGGACAGCTTGCCCGCGATCGCCACCAGACCATCCACGGCCTTCGCGGTGTCGCCCCGCTCCAGTTGCCACAGCGCGCGCCCCAGTTCGGGCAGCGTGTCCTGCTCCAGCGGCTGCAGCAGGGCGAGCAGCGAGGCCCGGCTCGTGGCCTCCTCGCGGGTGCCGGCGAACGGTCCGGCCGCGGCGAACCGCGTCCGCGCGCCGGCGAGATCACCCCGATAGAGCCGCACCTTTCCGGCCAGGGCGAGCGACTCCACCGTGCTGTCGCGGGCCAGTTCCTGCTCCACCCGATCGAACTCACCCTGACGCACCCAGCCCCGCAGCACGCGGCGCCGCAGCGCGTCGTACTCGTCCGCGGCGAGCGTGCCGTGGATCTCGGCCAGGCGGCGCTCGGCCTCCTCCACCTTGCCCTCGTCCAGCAGCACGGCGATGAGCGTCGCGGACACGCCGCTCGCGAACGCGGGATTGAGGTCGCGCTGGTCGGCGACCTGGTCCAGCAGGCGGCGCGCGGCGGCGCGATCGCCCGCCTCGGCATAGGCCTGCGCCGCCTCCAGCCGGGTGCGTGCAGCGGGATCGGGTCGCTGCCGTGCGGCCAGCAGCTCGAGGGCCATCGCGGTCGCGCGCCAGGCGTCCGGCGTGGACTGGACGCGCACCTGATCGACGAACTGGCGCAGCACCTCGGCCGCCTCCGCCGGCGCGGACGGCAGCGCGGCCTTGAGGCGCTCGAAGCCGCCGATCGGATCACCGAAGCGTGCGGCGAGATCGGCACCCAGCCGGCGGGCCTGCGGCGTGCCCGCCGCGTCGATCACCTGGAGGATGCCCGTCCGGCTCGCCGGCGGCGCCTGTGCGAGCGTGGAAACGGCCGACATGCGGTAGCCGGGAACGCGCTCCATCGCCGTCACCCATTCCCTGGCAGCGCCGATGAAGTCTCCCTCCGCGAGCGCCACCTCGGCCAGGTCCGCCGCGAGGGCGCCCGGATCATCGAGCCGCTTGCGGCCCAAGAGGTAGGCCTCGCGCGCTCCCGCGCGATCCCGCCGCTGCAACAGTGCCCCGCCCCACTCACGGTACGGGGTCTCGTCGCCCGGAGCCGCCGCGGCCCACCGCTCCACCGTCGCGCGGACGCTGTCGAGGCGATCGGCCGCGAGGTAGCCGCGCAGCAGCGTGCCGTAGGCGGCCGCGTTGGCGCCCGCCGCGATGGCCGCCTGCGCAAGCGGCACGACCTCGGCCAGGCGCTTCAAGGGCGTCAGGGACCGCTCGAGGCCGAGCAGCGCGGAGATGTCGTTGGGACGCGCGGCCAGAACGGCCTTGTAGGCCTCGACCGCCTCCGCGTAGCTGGCCCGTCGCTCGAGGCCGAACGCGCGCTCGACGGCAGGATCCTGCGCAGCGGCGGCCGTAACGGCGGCTACGGCGGTGATCGCGGCCATGGTCGCCGCCCGCGCCCGGCGCAAGAGCGGCTCGAGCCACGGAATC
>JBMOPM010000276.1:4629-24282 GCA_049323575.1 Gemmatimonadota bacterium
CCGCCGCTCCCACCCTCATCTCCCCTCCACCAGGCGCCGGAAATAGTCGATCACCAGCCGCCGCTCTTCGGGGGTCAGCCGCTGCAGCTCTTCCCACGCGGGCATCCGCGGGCGGCCGTCCTCACCGGCCAGGCGCTTGCGCAGCGCGGGCGGGAGGGACACGCTGTCGCCCTTCGCCGTGGTGCTCGTCCGCTCCTTCTTCTCGTCTTCCTCCTGGCCCTGGAGGGTACGGCCCGCGTCGAGCATGCGGCGGAACAGGCGCTCCTGCCGCTCGACCGTCTCGCGGTCCAGGCGGCCCGCCTCGAGGCGGCGCGCCAGCTCCTTCGCTTCCTGCGCCATCTCGCCGGCGCCCGGCGCCTGACCCGAGGCGCGCAGGCGCTCGAGTTGCTGCGCCAGCGCCCGCTGCTGCACGCCGAGCTGCCGCAGCTGCTCCTGAATGCCGCCGGCGCCCATCTGCGGGAGCAGTCCCGCTGCCTGCTGGCTGAGCTGCCCCTGCTTGCCCGCCATCTGCGCCATGCGCTCGATGGCTTCCGCCATGCCCGAGCCCGAGCCGGACCCCGAGATGTCGTCGCGCGAGCGGAGCATCGCGTAGGCCGCGGCGTTCAGCGCATCCACGGCGTTGCCGGTCCGCTCGGCGGCCTCGCGCGTGCTGCCGGTCGCCGACGTGAGCGCGTCGCGCGCCCCGGCCATCTCGCGCTGCGCGAAGTTGAGCGCCGCGCCGATCTGTGGCGACACCAGCGCGTTCTTTCCCGCCACGGCGAGCGCCTGATCGGTGAGCTTGCGCACGCCTTCCTCGATGGCGCCCTGCTCGCCGCGGAGGTCCGCCCCGCCCGCGCCACGCCCCAGCCGCTCCGCCACGGCCAGCTGCCGCTCGGTCAGCCGTGTGGTCTCGGTGAGCAGCCGGTCGAGCGCCTGGGTGACGTCCTCACGCCACGCCTGCTGCAGCTCCTGGCGCTCGGCGTCGAGCTGGCCGCCCAGGGGATCGAGCGCGCGCTGAGCCTGCCGGCCTTTCTGCTGCGCCTGCTGCCGCTGACCCTGCCGGCTGGCCTGTGCAGCCGCCTTCATCTGCTGCGCGGCCTGTTTCGCCTGCTCGGCCGCCGCATCCGTCCCCTGCTGCTGGCCATCCCTGGCCAGTTCCCTGGCCAGTTGCTGCAGCGCGGCCGCGAGCGAGTCGGCGCGTTGCGCCAGAGCGGCCTCCTGGGATGCCGCGCCGGCCGAGTCGGCCGCGGGCGCCATCTGGTCATTCCACTGCCGCTGATCCTGCGCCAGGTCCTTCGACTCCCGGGCGAGGTTGGCGAGGTCGCCCTCCACCGCCGCCCGGCGGAACAGCTCGCGGCTCCGCTCCAGCGCCTCCCGCAGCTTCTTCTGGATCTCGACCAGCTCTTCCAGGGACTGCCGCGTGCGCTCGGGATCGAGATCCTTCACCGCCTGCTGGAGTTGCGCCAGCTTCTCCCGCAGCTCGGGTGACATGGCGCGCTGCAACTGATCGCGGATCTCCTCGAGGCGCTGCTGCCACACGGAATCGCGGATGCCCGCGGCATCGGCCGCCCGCTCGAGTTCGCGCAGCGCCTGCTCCAACTGCTCGGCTTCGCGGATCAGCTCCTCCTGGCTGCGGGCGACGGCCTCCGCGCGCTTCGCGTCCTGGAACGACAGGTTGTCCTGGCTCCGCTGACCGCTCTGGCTGCCCGGGCGCTGGCGCTCGCGCGCGAGGTCCTCCGTCTGGCGCTCCAGCGCGCGGCTTCGGGCCAGCACCGAGTCGATCCGCCCGCCGATCTCGGCCGTGGCCGCGCGCTGTGCGGCGCGCACCTCGGTCATGGTCAGCAGGCGGAGTACGAACTCGCGCGAGCGGCCGACGCCGGGCGACGGCGCACGGTCGGCAGCCACCGCGCGATAGCGAATCGTGTCCCCCGGCAGGAGCCCGCGCCGGTTGAGGTCCAGCATGACGGTGAGGAGCGCCCGATCCGGCCGCGATCCCGGCAGCGGCACGACCTCGCGCACGGGTGCATCGGCCTGGCCCAGCCGGCTGATGCGTCGGCTCTCGAGCGTCACTGACGCGAGTCCGTGGTCGTCCCGCGCGTCGATGAGGATCGGCACGACCAGCGTGAGCGGCGCCACCGTGTCGGCGCCCGGCACCGGGATGTCCACCACCGGTGCGCTGTCGGGCACGACGCGAATCGGCAGGCGGACGGCGTCTCCCGCGACGCGCGCCCCGGAGGCCGTGGCGAGCGCCAGCTCGTACACGCCGCTCGCCCCCGGCGTGAACGTGCCGGCGAACCCCGTACCATTCACCGCGAGATCGTAGCTGCGCCCCTCGGCCGCCCAGCGGGCCGCCACGAGCGCGGCGGTCGCCTCGCCCCGCGTCTCGAGGCGCGTACCCGCGGGAACGACGATCGTATCGCCATCGACCGGCAGCGGCTCGTCCTCCAGCTCGAGATACCGGGGATAGCGCGCGGTCACCGCCACGCTGCCGAGAAACACCGGCATACGCACCTTCACGACCACCGTGTCGGAACTCCGCGAGCCGCTGGAGAGGCGGGCGTAGAGGTCCGCCTGGAGCGGGCCGATGCGCCGCTCCAGGCGGCCCGTCGAATCGAAGCGCACCGTCTCCGCCCGCCACGGCTCGCCCGGCGCCCTGAGCCAGAGCGTCCCGGTGGGGCGTCCGTGAGCTTCCAGCACCAGCGTGACGCTCGCGCCGCGGTCCACGGTGGCCTCCCGTGCCGACAGCCGCACCGGCGCCACCGTGTTCCGCCACGCGCGCACCGGATGCCAGAGTTCGGCGGCGGGGCCCCTGGTGGGACGGGCGGACACGAACGCCGAGAGCCCCGCCACGAGCACCAGCCCCCCTGCGAGGATGCGCGAGCGGCCGGCCGCCACGCTGGCTCTCAGCACCTCGGGCGCCCGACTGGCCACCTCCTGCGCCCGGGCCTCGTCGGCCAGGTGGAGGAGACCCTCGCTGGTGCCCGCGGCGGGCAGGTCGAGCAGGGACGTCACCGCGCCCGCGCGCCACTGGCCCGCGCGCTCGAGGAGCGCCGCGAAACGAGCGGGCGCGTAGGCGGTGTCGCCTCGCCGCATGGCCCAGAGTGCGGCGCCGAGCAGCCCCGCCGCCACCGCCCAGGCGCCCAGTACCCACGAGGACACCGCGAAGACACCCAGTTTCGCGGCCCACGCGGCGAGACCCAGCGCGAGCGCCGCGGCGCCCAGGCCCGCCAGCAGCCACGTGAGCCGGTGACCCAGGCGGAACGGGCGTGCCAGCCCGCCGATCACCTGAGCGGTGCGGGACGTCACCCGCCGTACCCCGTCGCGTACGCGAACAGGTTCACGCCCATGCGCAGCGCCGCCTCGCGCTTCTCCGGCGGATCGTGATGCACGTCCGGATCCTCCCACCCGTCGCCGAGATCGGACTGATACGAGTAGTAGACCACGAGCCGGTCATCGAGAAAGATCCCGAAGCCCTGCGCCGGCTTCCCGTCATGCTCGTGGATCTTGGGCAGGCCACGGGGGAAATCGTAGACGATGTGATAGATCGGATGGTCGAGCGGCACTTCCACGAGCGGTTGACCGGGGAACAGGCGGGCCAGCTCGCGCCGGATCGACTCGTCCATGCCGTAGTTGTCATCAGCATGGAGGAAGCCTCCGTTACGCAGGTACTCGCGCAACGTGGCCAGCTCGTCGTCGCTGAAATGCACGTTCCCATGGCCCGTCATGTAGATGTACGGCACGTTCCACAGGTCGGCATCCTTGAGCGTCACCACGCGCTCCCGCGCCGCCACCCGGAGCGACGTGCGCGAGCCGATGGCTTCGAGCAGGTTGGGCAGGCTCGACGGATTGGCGTACCAGTCCCCGCCGCCGGCGTAGTGGAGCCGACCGATCGTCATCGTGGCCGGCGGCGGGCTCGCCGCCGGCGATCCCCCGATCATTGCGAACAGCATCAACGCGTGCAGCATCACGGCAGCTCATTCACCAATCGATACGCATCGTTGCGCGACAGCCCGAATTCGGCGCTGACCCGACCAGCCGCATCCCGCCGCGACATCCCCGACGCCAGCAGCTCCGCCGCCATCCCCGCGGCGGCCTCGGCGTCCACCGCGGGCTCGTCCGGAACAGGGGCCCCTTCCAGCACGACGGTGATTTCGCCCAGCGGTTCCAGCCCGGCATAATGTGCGGCCAGGTCGCCGAGCGTGCCGGCGCGGAATTCCTCGTGCAGCTTGGTCAGCTCCCGCGCCACGACCACCCGGCGCCCGGCGCCGCACAGCTCCGCGAGGTCCGCCAGCAGGGCGGCGAGCCTGCCCGGCGCCTCGAAGAACACCACCGGCCACTCCTGCCTGGCCGCGAGTCCCAGCAGCCGCTTCCGCTCCGCGCCCTTGCGCGGCACGAAGCCGAGAAAGAGGTAGCGGTCGGACGGCAGACCCGACGCCGAGAGCGCCGTCGTCACAGCCGACGGGCCGGGCACGGGCACCACGGGGAACCCGGCCTGGCGGACCCGCGCCACGAGTTCCGCTCCGGGATCACTCACCACCGGCGTGCCCGCATCGGATACCAGTGCCACGTCCCGTCCCGCGGTCAGCAGATCCAGGATCGCCTCCACGCGCCGCTCGGGCGAGTGGGCATGGAAACTCAGCAGCTGTGGCGCGGCGCCCAGGTAGCTCAGCAACCCCTTGGTTCGCCGGGTGTCCTCGGCCGCCACGACCGGCACCGTGCGCAGCACCTGCGTGGCGCGCTCCGTGAGGTCGCGCAGATTGCCCAGGGGAGTGGCGACGACGTAGAGGGTGGCCATGCGCGTCAGGCGGTCGGACGGACAGGACCGGCAACCAATGAGGGCACAGATGTAAGGTGCCTCAATGCAGAGGCGGCCGGTAGCTCTCGAGCCACCGGCCGCCCCGGGCCGCCCTGACCGCCCGGTCGTTCCTACAGGTGCTGCTGGAGCTTGGCCTCCAGGTGCGAGCGCGGCACGGCGCCGACCACCGTGTCCACGTGCTTGCCGTCCTTGAAGAACAGCACGCTCGGGATCGAACGAACCCGGAACTTCATCGCCGTGGCCTGGTTCGCATCGACATCGAGCTTGGCCACCTTGGCCCGGCCGGCGTAGTCCACCGCCAGCTGCTCGATCGTCGGCGCGATGGCCTGGCAGGGGCCGCACCACGTTGCCCAGAAATCCACCATGACGAGCCCCTGAGCCTGCTCGACCTCCGCGGCGAAGTTGGCGTCCGTCACCTGCACCGTCTGTGTATCGGCTGCACTCATCGATTATTCTCCGTAGCACGCCAGGCGTGCCGTCAATCAAAAGGTCCGGAGCGTAAGCGTGGAGCTTCCCACTCCCGTCAGCATTGCCCATGTGGGCGTCGCCGTCACCGACATCGACGCCGCTCTCCCATTCTACCGCGACGTCCTCGGCTTGTCACCGCATCCGCCCGAGGAAGCCGATGGCGCCCGCATCGTCTCGCTCACCCTCGGCGAATCCGAGGTCGAGCTGCTGGAACCGCGGACCCCCGAGAGCCCCATCGCCAGATTCCTCGAGCGGCGCGGGCCCGGCATTCATCACATCTGCTACCGCGTCCCCGATCTCGACGCCGCGCTGGCGGCGTGTCGCGCCGCCGGGTACCGGCTGGTGGATGAGGTGCCCCGCCCGGGCGCCGCGGGCCACCGGATCGCGTTCATCCACCCCAAGTCCACGGCCGGCATCCTCATCGAGCTGACCGGACCGTAGCGCCGGGCGCCGGATCACCCGCTGGTGGAATCCCCCTTCGCCGCGCATGGGCGACTCGGATTGCCCACCAGATTGAGGTCCACCGCGTTGAGCACCCAGGAGCCCCGGGTCGTCCGAATCATGGTGAACGGCACCGCTTTCACACACATGTCGTTGATCAGCTCGACCTCGAGCACGCGCTTCGGCTCGGCCGGGTCGACTCCGGGCGCGGAGCCGATGATCCGGTACCGGTGGGGGCGCAGGTACGCCTGCATCACCACGATCCGGCGCTCGAAGTCGGGCGGGATCCGGGTGTCCGCGGCGGAGCCGTTCACCGTGCCCCAGAGCTGGGCCATGCGCGTGAGGTTGCTGTCCGCGACGGCATTGAGGAACTCCCGCAGCGCTGCCTCCGGCGTCGCCGCCTCGACCTGGGGGGCCGCCCCGGCCGGCGGGTTCGTCTGGCTGCTGCCGCCGCAGGCCGCCGCCAGGCCGGCGGCCACCAGCGCAACGAAAACGATGGAGACCCGGTTCGACATGACGCGAAACCTAGTGACGGCCGAAGTCTCGAGCAAATGAAACCGATGCGTCTCTACGTCAACATCGATCACGTGGCCACGGTCCGCGAAGCGCGGAAGACCGACGAGCCGGATCCCGTGGCCGCCGCGAGGCTGTGCGAGGCCCATGGCGCCGACGGCATCACCGCGCACCTGCGGGAGGACCGACGGCACATGCAGGACCGGGACATCGAGGCGCTCGCCGCGACGGTGCGCACGGTGCTCAACCTCGAATTGGCGCTGAGCGAGGACATCCTGGCCCTCGCGTGCCGGCTGCGGCCCTATCAGGCCACCATCGTGCCGGAGCGGCGGGAAGAGATCACGACCGAGGGTGGCCTCGACCTCACGCGCCGCGACCCACGGCTCCGGCAGGCCATCCGCCGCCTCGAGGAAGCCGGGGTGCGTGTGAGCCTGTTCATCGATCCCGATCTCGCCGCCATCGACCTCGCCAAGGATCTCGGCGTTCCCGCCATCGAGCTCCACACGGGCCGCTATGCCCACACCTGGCGGGCGGGTGACGACGCCCTCAACGAGCTCCGGACGGCCGCGGAGTACGCCGCTGGCCTGGGCCTTGCCGTCCATGCCGGCCACGGGCTGACCTATCTCAACGTGCAGCCCGTGGCGCGCATCCCCGAAATCGAGGAGCTCAACATCGGCCACAGCATCGTGAGCCGGGCGATCATGACCGGCATCGGCGAGGCGACGGCCGAGATGCGGCGGCTGGTGGATGCCGCCCGCTCGGCGATAATCGCGGGTCCCGCTTAGACTTCTCGGGCCACCAGGGGGTTCGGGAGATGACCACACCGGAAGAATTCTTTGCCCTCGAGGCGCGGGAGACCCTCGCGCGCCTGGGCGCCGCCCTTGCCCGCCGCGACGACCCGGACCCGGACAGTTTCCTCCGTGACGCACGGGCCCTGCGCGGCTCGGCGATGCTCGCGCGGCGCGAGGCCATCGGGCGCACCGCGCGGGGTCTGGAAGGCGTGGCCCGCGCGTCGCGGGAGTGGCCGCGTCCCTGGCCGGACGCCAACCGCGAAATCGTCGCGCAGGCGGTAGAGGACCTCTCCACGCTGATCCGCCAGGAGGCCGAGTGGACCGCGGCGGATGACGCCACGGCGCGCCGCATCCTCGCCGACCTGGAACACCTGGCCGGGTCGGCTCGCGCGGCGGACCTCGGGACCCGCAGCCCCACCGGCCTCACCGCAGGGGTGCGCGCCTTCATCGCGCGGGAGAGCGCGCTCATCGCGGGGGCCGTGGACACCGCCGCACGCGCGCTCCGCTTCGACCCCGCCGAGCGGCAGTCGCTGCAGGCGGTGCTCCGTCGCATGCAGCCGCTCCAGGGCCTCGAGGCCCTGCGCGACCTGCCCCCGCTCCCCACACTGCTCGAGGGGCTGGGCCTGGCCGTGGCGCGGCTCAGCGATCCGGACGCGCCGGCCGCCGGCGCCGTCGAGCTGCTCGATGCGGCAGCCGTAGCGCTGAGCCGCGTTGCCCGCGAGATCGCCGAGACCGGGCAGCCCACGGTCGATTCCCCCGACGTCACCAAGTTCACCCGCCTGCTGCTCGACTTCGGTGCGCGCGAGGATGCGCCCGTGCCGATCGGCGCCCTGTTCGATCCATCGGACCCGGAGCCCTTGGTGCGGCGCGGGACGCCGCCCATCCGCGCGGAGCGGGACGAGCAGCTCGGCCTCATGGGCCTGATGAGCAACGGCGCCCGGCTCCGCGAGCTGGCCGAGCGCCTGCAGGCCGTCTCCAGCGAAGCCGAGCGCCACGTGGTGCTGGCGATGATCTGGGACACCTTCTCCAACGCCGCGGCCTCGCTGCCCGCCCCTGACTGGCTCGGCGCCTTCTGGGCCGTGGCCGAGCGCGCGCGCGCGTTGAGCCCGGTGGTGGCGGTCGGCGGGGACCGTACGCGGCTGGTCAAGCTGCTCCGGGAGGCGAGCGCGGTGCTGCTCTCGTCGGACATCGGTCCCGCGCTGCAGGCCAGGCTCCGGGCTGTGGCCGCAGAACCGCTGGAGGAACCACCGGCGCCGGCCACGCCGATCGCGGAACCTGCCCCCGAGCCCGAGTCGGAACCCGTGCTGATCACCGAACTCGCTCCCGAGGGGGAACCTGCGATCGTCGAATTAAGCATCCTGGAGTTGTGCTACCGGGGACGGCGCGCGCTGGCCCGTGCGGTCGAAGTGCGCGACGAGCTCCTCGCGGAACGCAACGGCGGCAAGGATGCCCAGCGGATGCAGGCCCTGGTGGACGAGTTGCTCGATCTCGTCCCGCTCGCGCTGCAGGACGCGTAGCCGCCGATGACCACCGGCGTCGAACCCGCCCGGGCTCCCGCCGGGGTGCGCTCCCGCGGCAACATCGTGCGGCTCGCCGTCGGGATCGTTGTGTCGCTCGGGTTGCTCTGGTGGTCATTCCGCGGCGTCCCCCTCGCCGAAGCCGCCGCGCACGTGCGCTCGGCCCACCTGGCGCCGCTCCTCGGAGCCGTCATCCTCGCCACCATCACCTTCCCCATCCGCGTCGCGCGATGGAGGCTGCTGTTGCGCCGCGACGACGGCTCGGCCCTGCCGCCCGGACCCATGTGGCATGCGGTCGCCATCGGCTTCATGGCCAACAACGTGCTGCCGTTCCGCGCGGGCGAGTTGCTGCGGGCCTACGCGGTCAACCGCCTGAGCGGCGCCCGCGTGAGCGCAGCGATTTCTTCGATCGGCGTCGAGCGCGTCTTCGACGGGCTGACCGTCGTCGCGCTGCTCGCCTGTGCGCTGCTCTCGCCCGGGATGCCGAGTGACCTCATGATCGCGGGCCAGCGGCTCACCGATGTCGCCCAGGTTGCGGCACTCGCCTGCGGCGTGCTGCTCCTCGCTGCGGCGACGGTTCTCACGCTGCCCGATCTCACCGAGCGGATCATCCGCGCCCTGATCCCCGCCCGGCACCTGGCGAACAGGCTGGTGGCCATCGTCGCGGGGCTGCGGCATGGACTCGGCGTACTCCGATCGCCCGCGCGGGTGGCGACCGTCGTGTGCTGGTCGTTCGTGCTCTGGATGACCAACGCCGCCGCCTTCTGGCTCGCCTACCGGGCGTTCGACATCACCGTGGCCTATCCCGGCGCGCTGGTGATGCAGGCAGCGCTGGTGTTCGGCATCGCCGTGCCGTCCACGCCCGGGTTCGTGGGCGTGTTCGAAGCCGTGATCAAGGCGGTGCTCAATCTCTTCGGGGTGGACGACATCCGCGCCGTGGCCTACGCCGTGACCTACCACGTCACCACCTTCCTGCCGATCACCGTCCTCGGGCTCTGGTCGCTCTGGCACACGCCGATCGCGCTCAGGGACGCGAGGCAGCCCGCACCGCCCGCATGACCGCCGGTCCGCTCCGCCTCGCGGCGCACGCCAAGCTCAATCTCTTCCTCAGGGTCCTCGCGAAAGAGGACGACGGCTTCCACGGGCTGGAGACGCTGTTCGTCCGGCTGGCGCTGGCCGACGAACTCGAGGCAGAGCGCGTGGAGAGACGCGGCGTTACCATCGACGTCATCGGCGCCGACGTGGGCCCGCCCGAGCAGAACCTCGCCGTGCGCGCAGCCCAGATGGTCCTCGCCGCCACGGGGGACCGCTTCGGGATCCACCTCCGCCTGCACAAGCGCATCCCGGTCCAGGCCGGGCTCGGCGGCGGCTCCAGCGACGGTGCCGCCGCCCTGCGCCTCGCCAACGCCCTCTGTCACAACGCCGTGCCCCAGCATGAGCTCTTTCAGTTCGCGCGACGGCTCGGCGCCGACGTACCCTTCCTGTTCTCCGAGGCACCACTGGCGCTCGCGTGGGGGCACGGCGAGCGCCTGCTCCGTCTGCCGCCGTTACCCAAAGCCGCGGCGCTGCTGGTCATCCCGCCGGTCGGCGTCGCCACGGCCGAGGCCTATCGCTGGGTGGACGTGGCGCGACAGGGAGCCGGTCAGCGGGGCGCCGTCGCGCTGGAAGTGGGCACCCTCACCAACTGGAGCGATGTAGCGCGCCTCGCCGGCAACGACTTCGAGTCCCCCGTCTTCGCCCGGGTGCCGGAAATCCGCGCCGCGTTCGAGGCCGTCGTCAACACCCGGCCGCTGATCTGCCGCATGAGCGGCTCGGGCTCGACGATCTTCGGCATCTATCGCAACGCGCGGGAACGGGATGATGCGGTGATGATGCTGGGACGGAAGTATGGCCGCGTGATCGAAACGGAGACGGTGTAAAGACCCGTCATCGCGAGCGCAGCACGTGACCTGACATCCCGAGCGTCGCGCTGCCGCCGATCGCGATGGCCACGCTCGGCCGCCCGCGCCACGGTCGACCTGGGCTTCAGCCCAGCGTCACGGCCGAGCCGGGGCTTCAGCCCATAGGCTCCGGCACTACCGGGGCTTCAGCTCATCGGCTCCCGGGCACTCACGAGTCGCCCCGATCCACATTACACTTCAGCGCTGCTGCCCCTTCGTCCAATCGGCAGGACAGCGGACTTTGGATCCGTTAATGGTGGTTCGAGTCCACCAGGGGCAATACGAAGTCGAACACCACGTCCGCGCCCGCAGCCATCACCGAGGGCCGTGAGGAGAAGCCGACGTCTCGACGAATGCGGCGCGGGTGCCGGCCGCGGCGCCACCGACTTGCTCCTCCCTGCTGCACCCGACACACAAGTCACCAATCCCCAACGCCTGCCCCCCGTACCACGGTGCAGCCATTTGCACCGCGGCGCGGTGCGGCCTGCTCCTTGCTCTTCAGGGTGGAGCCACCGATCACCCTGATCGGCGCTCATCACCCCTCGCGAGGCAGACGATGCGACCTCGACTCCTGACAGCCGGTGCCCTGCTCCTCCTGACCTCGGCGCCCGTTGCCGCCCAGGGCACTGCGTCATACACCGCCGCCGTCTATCCGCTCATCCCGCTCCGCTGGGAGCGGACCGCCGCGCACTCCCTGGAAGACCGTCTCGAGGCCGCGACGCTTCGCGTCGTCACCGCCGACTCGTTCGTCGTGGCTGCCGCGGCGGTTCGCGACAAGAACGTCCAGTCGGTCTACGTGGCGATCGTCAATCGCAGCTCGCGGGCGCTGGCGGTGGTCCCGGACCGGATCGCCCTCGACGCCACCGAGCCGGAACACGCCGAACTCCCCTGTGTCGCGCCTCACGTGTTGCAGCGCCGCGCCAAGTACCAGACCCGGCTGGGCCGGCTCTGGAACCGTGCCCACACCGCGCTCAAGCTCGAGCACTCTCAGGCGTCCTCCACCGACGACCTCGCCGACCTGAATCTCCGGCCCCAGCTCGTGCCGCCCGGCGGCTACGTGGACGGTTTCGTGCACTTCGCCCGCGACCGCGACGCCCGCACGCTGCTGCTCCGCGTGCCCACGCGGACCCAGGTGGTGGAGATCCCGCTGGAGCCGGGGCGGTAACCCCCGGGCAACGGGCGGGTCCGCCCCCCCCAGCCCCGAATCCATCGCCGGCACCTGCCCCCACCCTTCCCCGCCGGTCCGATCCCGTCTAAGTTTCGGGGCTGTATCTATGGCGGAGATTTCCCTGTCCCGGAACCCGATGCTCCTCCTCAGCGGCACGGCCAACCGTGCCCTCGCCGAGGAGGTAGCGGCGCATCTCGGACAGCCGCTGTGCCAGGTCACGGTGAAGCGCTTCGCCGACGGCGAGATCTTCGTCAAGATCGACGAGAACGTGCGGGGGCGGGATGTCTATATCATCCAGCCGACGAATCCCCCGGCCGAGAACCTGATCGAGCTGCTGCTGCTCATGGACGCGGCCCGGCGGGCCAGCGCGGCGCGGGTGACGCCCGTCATCCCGTACTTCGGCTACGCCCGGCAGGACCGCAAGGATCAGCCGCGCGTGGCGATCAGCGCCAAGCTGATGGCCAACATGGTGTCGATGGCCGGGGCCGACCGGGTGCTGGCAATCGACTTCCACCAGCACCAGTTGCAGGGCTTCTTCGACCTGCCGGTGGACCACCTGTATGCGGCCCCCGTGCTGGTGAACCACTACCGCCAGAAGAACCTGGTGGACCCGGTCGTGGTGGCGCCGGACGTCGGTTCGGCCAAGATGGCCCGCGGGTTCGCGAAGCGGCTCAATGCCTCGCTCGCGATCATCGACAAGCGGCGTGCGGCGGCCAACGTGGCGGAAGTGATGAACGTGGTGGGCGACGTGGAGGGCAAGGACTGCCTCATCCCCGACGACATGATCGACACCGGCGGGACGATGGCCGAGGCCATCCACGCGCTCAAGCGGCTCGGCGCGCGCGACGTGTACTGCTGTGCGACGCACGCCCTCCTGTCGGGCCCGGCCGTGGAGCGGCTGGCGAACAGCCCGGTGAAGGAAGTGGCGGTCACCAACACGATCGCCCTGCCTCCCGAGCGGCGGTTCCCCCAGCTCACGATGCTGTCCGTGGGACCGTTGCTCGCCAAGGCGATCGGCTACACGCACAGTGATCAGTCGGTGAGTTCGTTGTTCGAATAGCAGTCGCATGCGGCGGGTCGCGGATGCCAGGACCGGAGTTTCGCGACCGGCGATGCGAGAATCGTGACACTGTCCCTACGACGGAAGGACCAGGAACGATGGGCACCCAGGCGACTCTCTCCGCAAACGCTCGCACCAGCACGGGCAAGGGCGCGGCCCGCGCGCTGCGCCGTCAGGGCAAGGTGCCCGCGGTGATCTACGGTCACGGCCGGGCGCCGGAGTCGCTCGAGCTGGAGGCAACGGCGCTGCATCGCACCCTCGCCTCGATCACCGGCAGCACGCTCATCGATCTTACGATCGACGGCAAGGCGCCGGTGAAGGTCCTGCTCCGGGAGGTCCAGCGTCACCCGGTCAAGCCGACCGAGGTGATCCACCTCGACCTGTACGAGGTGCGCCAGGACGAGAAGATCACGGTGGAGGTGCCGGTGCGCCTCGTCGGTACGCCCGAGGGCGTTCGCCACGGCGGCGTGCTCGATCAGGTGATGCACACGCTCGAGATCCGGGTCTTCCCGCGAGACCTGCCCGACCACATCGACGTCGACGTGAGCGGGCTCCTGGGCGGGCACTCGCTCTTCGTGCGCGACATCAAGGTGCCGAACGCCGAGATTCTCAACGAGCCGAATCTGCCGGTGTGCTCGATCGTAGCGGCCCGCGCCGAAGAGGCGCCGGCCCCGGCCGAGGCCGCGGTGGCCGAGCCGGAACTCATCCGGAAGCCCAAGGCCGAAGCCGAGGACGAAGGCGAGAAGTAAGCCCTGGTTCAGCGCGTCATCGTTGGCCTGGGCAACCCGGGCCCGGAGTACGGGCGAACCCGGCACAATGCCGGGTTCCGTTTGTCGGACCGGCTGGCGGCGCGGTGGCGCCTGCCGGCCTTCCGGCGGGACGGGGCCGCGCGTGTCACCGCGGGCGTGGCGCTCGACACGCCGGTCCGGCTGATCAAGCCGCTGACCTACATGAACCGCAGCGGCGCCGTGCTCGCGCCGCTCCGCGCGGTGCCCGAGTTCGATCCTGCCGAGCACCTGCTCATCCTCGTCGACGACGTGGCCCTTCCCCTCGGGCGGTTCCGCCTCCGCGGCGCCGGCTCGGCCGGCGGGCACAACGGCCTCAAGAGCATCGAGGGGGTGCTGCGACGGCAGGACTACGCCCGGCTCCGCATCGGCATCGGCCCGAAGCCGCCCGAGATCGAGGACCTGGCCGACTTCGTGCTCGCCGAGTTCACGCCCGAGGAGGATGAGCAGCTCGACGCCCTGCTCGACCCCATGGCCGAGGCCGTCGAGTGCTGGCTCACGGAGGGGATCGAGCCGGCGATGAGCAGGTTCAACAGCCGCTGATCGCGGGGCGCCGGTCGCCGATCCTCTGCGGCAGCACCGTCAACCACCCACGCCGAGTCCGATGCTTCCCACGCATTTCGCCCTCTACGCGGTCATCGCCGGCCTCGCCGGCCTCGGCATCGCGTTCCTCATCTACTTCTATCTCAAGAGCCAGTCGGCCGGCTCGCCCGCCATGCAGGCCCTCGGCGGGCTGATCGAGACGGGCGCGATGGCGTTCCTGCGCCGCGAGTACACGGCGCTGGTGCCGTTCATCATCCTGGTGGCGGCACTGCTGAGCCGGGCCGTGGGCGTGCAGACGGGCATCGCCTATGTGTTCGGCGGACTCTGCTCCATCGGCGCCGGACTCTTCGGCATGAAGGCCGCCACCAAGGCGAACGTGCGGACGGCCGAAGCGGCACGGGCCTCGGGCCAGGGCAAGGCACTCCGGATCGCGTTCAACGGCGGCGCCGTGATGGGCCTCGCCGTCGCGTCCCTCGGGCTCCTCGGCGTCGGCGTGGTGACGCTGGTGGCGCTCAGGACGGACGCGTCCGGCGTGACCCACGAGGCCGGCTTCAAGCTCTTCAGCGAGATCCTCTCCGGCTTCGCGATGGGTGCTTCGTCCATCGCGCTCTTCGCCCGCGTGGGCGGCGGCATCTACACCAAGGCCGCCGATGTCGGCGCGGATCTGGTGGGCAAGGTGGAGGCCGGCATCCCCGAGGACGACCCGCGCAACCCCGCCACCATCGCCGACAACGTGGGCGACAACGTGGGCGACGTGGCCGGCATGGGCGCGGACATCTTCGAGAGCTACGTCGGCGCGGTGATCGCGACGGTCGCCCTGGGCGCCACCAGCCCGGCCATCGCCGAGAGCTTCCGCCTCAATGCCATCGCGCTGCCGGTGCTCATGACCGTCGCCGGCCTGGCGGCGTCGCTCATCGGCATCGCTGCGATGAAGCTACTGGAGAAGGGCTCGCCCGCGGCGGCCCTCCGCTACACCACGTTCATCGCGGCCGGGCTCTTCATCGCCGGCGCCTGGTGGCTCACCGCCCGGCTGCCGCTGGGCATGGCCGGCCGGCCCGCGCTGGGCGCCTTCTACGCGGTGGTGGCCGGCACCGTGACCGGGGTGCTCATCGGGCTCGCGACCGAATACTTCACCTCGGCCGCGCCGGTCCGGGCCATCGCCGAGGCCTCGAAGACGGGCCCGGCGACCAATATCATCGCGGGTCTCGCCGTGGGGATGAACTCCACCCTCGCCCCGCTGCTGCTCATCTGCGCGGCGATCTTCGTCTCCTACCAGGCCGCCGAGCTCTACGGCATCGCGATCGCGGCCGTGGGCATGCTGGCCACCGTGGGCGTCACGATGTCGGTGGATGCGTATGGCCCGATCGCCGACAACGCCGGCGGTATTGCCGAGATGAGCCATCTGGGCAAGGAGGTCCGCACGATCACCGACGGGCTCGATGCGCTGGGCAACACGACGGCCGCGATCGGCAAGGGCTTCGCGATCGGGTCCGCCGCGCTCACGGCGCTGGCGCTCTTCTCCGCCTACGCGACCGCCGTGACGCCGCCCGGGGAGGTGCTCTCGCTCGACCTCGTGGACCCGCTCGTCGTGATCGGCCTCTTCATCGGCGGCACGTTGCCGTTCGTGATCGGCGCGATGACGATGACCGCCGTGGGTCGTGCGGCCGCCGGCATGGTGGACGAAGTGCGCCGCCAGTTCCGCGAGATCCCGGGCCTGGTGGAGGGCACGGCCCAGCCCGACAGCGCCCGCTGCGTGGACATCTCCACCCGCGCGGCGCTCCGCGAGATGATCCTGCCGGGTGTGACCGCCGTGGCCGCGCCGGTGCTGGTCGGCAGCGTGTTCGGCATCAAGACGCTCGGCGGGCTGCTGGCCGGCGCCACCCTCTCCGGCGTGCTGCTGGCCCTCTTCATGGCCAACGCGGGCGGCGCCTGGGACAACGCCAAGAAATTCATCGAGGCCGGCGCGCACGGCGGCAAGGGCTCCGAACCGCACAAGGCGGCCGTCGTGGGCGACACCGTGGGCGATCCGTTCAAGGACACGAGCGGCCCCGCGATGAACATCCTGATCAAACTCATGAGCGTGGTGGCCCTGGTGCTGGCACCGTGGTTCGCCTCGCTGGGACGATAGCAGCGCCATGCCCCTTCGCCTTGGCATCGTCGGGCTCCCGAATGTCGGGAAGTCCACCCTGTTCAACGCCCTCACGTCGGCCGGGGCGCTCGTGGCGAACTATCCCTTTGCCACGATCGACCCGAACGTCGGCGTGGTGGAGGTGCCCGATCCGCGACTCGAGGAGATCGCCAGCATCGTGAAACCCGAGCGGATCGTGCCGGCCACCGTGGAATTCGTGGACATCGCCGGGCTGGTGAAGGGCGCGAGCGAGGGCGAAGGGCTGGGCAACAAGTTTCTCGCCAACATCCGTGAGGTGGACGCGATCGTGCACGTCGTCCGCTGTTTCGAGGACGACGACATCCAGCACGTGATGGGTTCGGTGGACCCGGTGCGGGACCGCGGGGTGATCAACCTCGAGCTGGTCCTCGCCGACCTGCAGACCGTGGAGAAGACCCTCGACCGGGCGGCGCGGAGCGCCCGATCCGGCGACGCCGAGGCCAAGGTGGTGCAGCGGCTGCTGGAACAGGTGAAGGCCGTCCTCGAGGCCGGGAAGCCGGCGCGCACCGTGGCGCCCGCAGAGGAGGAACGCAAGGCCTTCCGGTCGTTCAACCTGCTCACGGCCAAGCCGGTCCTCTACGCCGCGAACGTGCCGGAGACCGAGATCGGTGGCAACGCGTTCGTGGACGCGCTCGAGGCCGCCATCACGGCCGATGGCGAGGAGGCGGAGGTCGTCACGTTCTCTGCCAAGGTCGAGGCCGAGCTGGCCGAGCTGCCGCCGGAAGACCGGAAGGAATTCCTCGCGTCCCTCGGACTGACCGAATCGGGCCTCGACCGCCTGGCCCACGCGGCGTATCACCTGCTGGGCCTGCAGAGCTACTTCACCGCCGGCGAGAAGGAGGTCCGCGCCTGGACCATTCACAAGGGCGACAAGGCCCCCGCGGCCGCCGGCGTGATCCACTCGGACTTCGAGAAGGGCTTCATCCGCGCCGAGACGGTAAGCTACGCCGACTTCGTGCGCGTAGGCGGCTGGAAGGCGGCGCGGGACCAGGGCCTCGCCCGCGCGGAGGGCAAGGAGTACGTCGTCCAGGACGGCGACGTGATGCTGTTCCGATTCAATGTGTAAGCGGCGCGCCGTTGACCATCGTCCCATGACACACCGGCACCCCAGGCCCTGAACGGCGGTTCACGGTCTGCGTTTCACGGCCGACGGTTTATCTTTCAGCCGTCCCCCTGAAGCGAGTCAGCGATGCTCGACCGTCCCTCCCTCCAGAATACCGCCGCCATGCCCGTGGCCGGCACGCTGGCCGCGGATGCGCGCGTCAGCACCTTCCTGCGCCGGGTCTATGGCTGGATGTTCGTGGGCCTCGCGATCACCGCGGTGGTGGCGCTCCTGGTGGCGAGCTCGCCGGCGCTCATCCAGGCCATCTTCGGCAACCAGCTTCTGTTCTGGGGGCTGGTGATCGCGGAGCTGGCGCTGGTGTTCTTCATCTCCGCTCGCGTCGGCTCGCTGGCGCCCGCCGCGGCCGCCGGGCTCTTCGTCCTCTACTCAGCCCTCAACGGCGCGACGCTGGCCCTCATCCTCCTGATCTATACGGGCGCGTCGATCGCCTCGGCGTTCTTCGTGGCGAGCGGGATGTTCGGCGCGCTCGCGCTGTACGGAACGGTGACCAGGAAGAGTCTCGCGGGGTGGAGCTCGTTCCTCTTCATGGGGCTCATCGGCGTGGTGCTGGCGTCGGTGGTAGGGATCTTCTGGCAGAACAGCGCGCTCCAGTTCGTGCTCGGCGTGGCAGGCGTCATCGTCTTCACCGGTCTCACCGCCTACGACGCGCAGCGGCTCAAGGTGATGGCGCTGGAGCTGCCGGATGGCCGGGTCGCGACGTACGCCGTATCGGGGGCGCTGTCGCTTTACCTCGACTTCATCAACCTGTTCCTGTCGCTGCTCAGGCTCTTCGGCAGCCGTCGGTAGGGCGGGCGTTCGCGATGAGAGTCGTGCCCGGTCCCTCCTAGATCTCAGGCAAGCCGGCGGACGCCCGCCAACCGCCGGCGCCACTCGGGACACAATGCCTCGCACGCCGCCAGCGCCGCCGCGTCCTCCGGACGGTCCTGCCGATGCTTCATCACCTCGGCCACCCACGCCACGGGGAACTCCGGGTGTGGCCGCGCGGCGAGCCGGATCGCCATCCCCGCCTTGATCGTCCCCTCCACCAGCACCCGCAGATACCACCCGGAGCGGTGGTTCCGCTCCACGATCTGCACGAGGTCGAGCCGGCCATGCCGCCAGGCGAGAGTGGTGCACGGGCTGCGCGGCTTGGTGACCTCGAGCAGGACATCGCCGATCTCATAGCGGTCGCCCACGCACGCGGTCGACTCGTCGATGCCCACGACCGTGAGGTTTTCCCCGAACGCACCGCCTGGCAGCAGTTCCCCGCCCCACTCGGCCTGCCACCGGGGGTAGTGGTCGGCCGAGTACATGAGGAGGGCCTGGTGGGGCCCGCCATGGTGGCGCGTGTCGGCCACCGCGTCCCCCTCGAGGCCCAGCGCATGCACCCGGACCGGTTCCGCGACCTGATGCTTGAAGATCGCCGTGCGCCAGGGGCCGGCGTCGGACTCGTATCGGGCGGGCTTGCCGACCTGAATGGACAGGAGGTGCATCGTCATGTGAGAGGAAACTCGGGGTTGGACGCGGGCCCGCTGTGATCGGTTGAAAGGTACCCTGCTCCGGCAGCGGTCCACCCATCGACCGACCGGTGCCCCTACCCTAACCCCGTCAGCCAGAGTATGTTAGGGGGCTTTTCACAACTCATCCTCCCCGGCGCCACACACCAGGACCGGGGCGAACTGACCAAAGGAAGGTGTCATGGTTCGACCGTACGAGGTGGTGTACATCTTCGACAGCGCGCTCGAAGAGCCGGCCATCAATGAGCGTCTGGAAAAGTTCCACGCGCTCATCCAGTTGCCGGATGCCGAGCCCCCCCGGCTCAACCACTGGGGCAAGCGGACGCTCGCCTACCCGATCAAGAAGCGCGAGACGGGTTACTACGTCGTCGCCAACTTCTCCACTACCGCCGACAAGCTGCCCGAGTTCCAGCGTGCCATCCGGCTGGACGACGGCGTGCTGCGTCACCTGCTCGTAGTGGACGACAAGGATTACTCCCCGAGTCGTGCGGCCGAGGACCAGCGAGATCTGGAGGACGAGGAATAATGCGTCGGAGCAAGAAGGGTGATCCCCTGGCCGAGGCCGGGATCCGCAATATCGACTACAAGGACGAGAAGCTCCTGTCGCGGTTCCTGACCGAGCGCGGAAAGATCATCCCGAGCCGCCTGTCCGGGATCAGCGCGCGGCACCAGCGCCAGCTCAGCACGGCGATCAAGCGGGCGCGCTACCTGGCGCTCCTCCCCTACATCAAGGGTCACAGCGGCTGACCGATTCTGGCAGTGCGGGCGGGCCGCCCAGGACGGCGCCCTGGCGCGCCGTCCTGGTACTGGCAGCGTATCTGCTGATGGCTCCGCCGGCGTTCCTCC
>JBMOPM010000277.1:0-23738 GCA_049323575.1 Gemmatimonadota bacterium
CATCCGGGTGACCAGCGCCCCGGGCCAGGGCTCGACCTTCCGCATCTACCTGCCCGAAGCCGCCCCGGCGTCCGATCCGGCCGGGGACCGCCCCGCGATCACCGGACCCGAGCGGGGGGCGGAGACCGTGCTGCTCGTCGAGGATGCGCCGGGCGTGCGAACGGCGACGCGGGAGATTCTCGAGCGCCATGGATACACGGTGCTCGAGGCCCAGACCGGCCACGCGGCGCTCGGCATCGCCGTGTCGCATGTCGGTCCCATCCACCTGCTGCTCACCGACGTCGTGATGGCGGAGATGAGCGGACGCGAGCTGGCCGACCAGTTCACGACGCTCAGGCCCGAGACCCGAGTCCTCTACGTCTCGGGCTATGCCGACGACGTCGTCTTCCAACGCGGCGTGATCACCTATCTGCGGAAGCCGTTCTCGTCGGAGGCGCTCACCCGGAAGGTGAGGGAGGTCCTGGACAACCGCGAGTAACCCACCTTGACGGGAGCCGGCCGGAGTGCCGGTATTCGAGGGATGAGCGGCCGGGAGAACCCTGGCACGCCAGCCTGCATGCGGTCCTGGCCGTCGGCTTTGCTCTCTGGGCGCAGCAGGTGAGGGCGCGGGCCTGCGCGCGGCACGATCACGTTTGAGGACGCGCCCGGCAGCCCGTCGCGGGCTCGATGCACCGGGATGAGCGCGAGGCGGCCCGCTTGCAAGGTACGGCAACCCGACTGGCGTCCGGCTCGAGCCGCAAGCCGGCCGCCGGAGCAGCACCGAGGGAGGCGCGCAGCGCGATGGCTGGCCCTGGACCGCACACGGCTGAGGACGCCAGCACGCGGGAGCTGGTGGTCGCGATCGTGCGCCTGCTGGCGATGCTGCTGGCGCTGGCGCTGCTCGTGGTCCCGCTGCTGCGGGAGCTGCCACTCGGCCCCACCGGCCGGACCGGGCTGCTCGCGTGGCTGCTGGTGGCGCTCGCGCTGTACTGGCTCAGTGCCGGTCTCGGCTACCAGCCGCTGCTGCTCACCCAGTTGCTGCTCTTCTCGGCCGCGGCAGCGCTGCTGACGACGAAGGTCGCCCTGGTGCTGGTGGGCGTCGAACGCCTGAGCATCCTGCGCCGCACAGCCCGTGGCCTGATCCTCCTGGGCGCCGGCATCGCCGCCCTCAATCTCATATCGATGCTCATCGCGCTGATCCGCCGGCTCAGCGCCCGATCCGGCGGCCCCCCGGGCAGTCGGCCTGCCTGAGCGGCCGCCGGGCCGATCGACCGGTGTCATCCGCGCCGCTCCTCGTCGAGCTGCGGACATGACCGCGGCTCGACGGTGTCTGAAGGAACAATACAGTGTACGAATATCTGTGACACTGCGCTGGCTGGGGCGTCGGGCGCGGCACCGCTTCGCGCCCCCACGTCGCCGGCTCTGCCCGCGACCGATCCAGTATCTTTGGCTGGACCAGGAGGGGCCGTGATCAGGCTCATGGGCTTCGTCGGGGGCATGGTCGGGAGCGCTGTCGGCTGGTGGGCGGGCAGACACGCCGGCGTGATGACGGCGTTCATCCTGAGCATGGTGGGGACGGGGATCGGGCTGTATCTGGGCCGCCGCTGGGCGGCCGACTATGAAGGGCGGGTTCCATGGTGAGGAGCGATGTCGCGCGGGGCACCGCCATCTGCGCGCTCTGCGGCGACGCCATCCGGCCTGACGAGCCGGCGGTGGTGACGCCGGACTTCGTGGCCGACGACGCCGATCCGCTCTGGCGTTTCACGGACGCCGCGATGCATTGCCCCTGCTTTCTGGTGTGGGACCGACGCCGGGCGTTCATCGCCCGATTCAACCGGGTGGCGCGGGCGCTCACCGATGCGGATGGCTCCTGTCCGTTCATGAACGGCGAGGGCGTCATCGAGCGGGCGCAGGCGAGCGGCGCCCGGGACGGATCGCGAATGGCAGATCCGGCATGAACGCCGCATCTGACGTGGAGGAGCGCCCCCAGACCCTGGGCGAGGAGATCGCCAACAGCGTGAGCCACGGGGTCGGTCTCGTGGCCGGCCTGGTCGCGGCGCCGTTCCTCATCACGGCCGCTTTCCGCCACAGCGCCTGGGCACTGGCCGGCGCGAGCATCTTCGCGGGTTCCATGGTGGCGCTGTACCTCGCTTCCACGGTCTACCATGCCCTGTCCCGCACCAGAGCCAGACACGTGCTCCGGGTGGTGGATCACGCCGCCATCTACGTGCTCATCGCCGGCAGCTATACGCCGTTCGCGCTCACCGTGCTGCGCGGCCCCTGGGGCTGGACGCTGCTCGCCATCGTCTGGTCATTCGCGGTCATCGGCGTGCTGCTCAAGATGACCGGCGGGCTGTGGCATCCCCGCTGGTCCACCGCGGCCTACCTGGGCATGGGATGGATCGCGATCCTCGCGCTGAGGCCCTTGTGGCAGAACCTGCCGCTCCCGGGGTTCGGTCTGCTCATCGCCGGCGGCCTGTCCTACACCGTGGGTGTCGCCTTCTTCCACCTGGAACGGCTCCGCTACAGCCACTTCATCTGGCACCTGTTCGTGCTGGCCGGCACGGCGTGCCATTTCCTGGCAGTGTTCTGGTCCGTGGCCTGAGCCCGCTCTGGCCGGCGGGTCCAACCCTCACCCTCCGCACGTTCCTTCGTCCCGGGGGGTAGATTTGGCGCTCCCCCAGCCGAAGCGAGCGTTCCATGGGCGGGTACAAGGTCGAGCAGCGACGTCTCAACTTTCGCGGCCGGGAGTTTCATTTCGTGTCCTACGAGGGCCAGGTCGCGAACCCGGCGCGAGGTCAGCCCGCGACGCCTCCCACCTGGTTTCTCATGCAGAGCGGCAAGCGCTGGGAGGTGGTGCCCTGCCTGCTGGGCGAGGAAGCGAACGAACTCGACCAGCGCCTGCTCGGCTGGCTGAGGCGGCACGCGCAGAGTGAACCGTGAGCAGCAGCCGTCCGACGTCGCCGCTGCGCATCCGGTGGAAGAAGGGAAGGGACGGGGTCCACGCATTCACCTGCGTGCGCGCCGACGGCTCGCACTCCTTGCAGCATCACCGGACCGATTTCTTCGCGGTCCATGATCTCACCCACTACGCCGTGGAGACGATCCTCGGCTGCGAACGCGGCTTCTACGGACTGATCGCGGAAGGGTGGAATCTGGACGACTTCGGCCAGCCGTGGCCCCGCGGGCCGATGCCCGACGAGGCGCTGCTGCCGGAGGTCATCGTCGGCCTGCTCGACGTGGCGCAGGCCAGCGGGGTGGTGATCTCCGCGGCGGAATTGAACGAATCGATGCGGAGCTGGTTCGCGCGGCAGCAGGACACCGCGCCGCCGCTCACGCTCACCGAGGAGCAGCTCGCCGCCATCCGGTCCCGGACCGGCGAGCTGCTGAGTCGGTGGCGCGCCTTGCCGGCGGGCGAGACACTCGAGCTGACCTTCCCGTGACGGCGATCGAGGGCCTCCATCCGATCGCCCCGTCGTCCTACCGCGGCATTCCGAACACGAGATCCACTCGCGCGCCGCCGCCCGGCGTCACCGGGACGGCGAGATCGAGCCGCACGAGACCGCGGAGCAACGAAGCGCCGGCGCCCACGCCGGCCAGCAACGGTGTGTGGCCGAAGTCCCCGGGTCGCGCCGCCTGGCCCGCATCGGCAAATACCACCGGCCTGAAGAGCTTGCGCGAGAGCCCGTAGTCCAGTTGCACGGCCCAGAAGGCCTGGCCGCGTTGCCGGGCATATTCGAAGCCGCGCACCGTGTTCACGCCGCCCGCGCGGAACTGCATCTGCGGCACGGCGTCATCGGTAGCGATGCCGGCCTTGATCCGTGCCGTGAGGCCGGCTCGGCCGAAGAAGTCCGCGCGCCATCGGGCCCACAGACGACCCGTCGTTCCGCCCTGGCTCGCCAGCCCGTCGATGGATACCGTCAGCCGATGGCGCACCCGGGACCAGTCCAGTCGGGCGCTCGCGAACCCGTGCCCGCCGGACTGGATGGCGGAATTCCCGGGGAATCTGCCGTCGCCGCCGAACAGGTCGTTGACGCCGGACGCGGCCTCGGCGGGCGTACTCCATTGCCACTCGTATCCGCCCCGCAGCGCGAGCTCCACCCCCACGCCGAGCGACGTCTCGTAACCGACGGACGCGCCCTCGGCCAGGTAGTAGTCGGCATCGTCCCGCGCGAGCAGCAGCGCGCGCAGCGAATTCCCGAAGGCGATCCCCGGGGAGATCGGGTCCTGGTCCTTGAGGTCGCGGTAGCCCGCGATCGAGACCCGCCCGCCGGGTGCATCGCGCACGGCGGACACTCCGCCCAGGATGCGGCCATCGGAGAAGCCATAGCGGAGATTGGGATACACGCTGGTGAAGGGCATGGCGGGAACGCGCCAGCGATAGCTCGCGCCCAGCGACGCCCCGCTCACCCGGTTGTAGCGGAAGATGTCGGCGAGTCTCTCGAACTCGAATGCCAACCTCGGCCGCCCGGTCATCCGCCCGTCGAGGCCCTCGGCCAGGCGCTCGACCTCCGCCTGGGCCTCGCGGAACTGCTTCTCGTCGGCCGGAGAGAGGTCGAGCTCGAGCGAGTCGCCCCAGGCGTTGTAGGCGCGGAGTGAATCACCCGGTGGACGCCTGACCTGGTAGCGACCGCCTTTCCAGTAGCCGGCGTACTCCAGCGCCTTGATCTCTTCCCCGCGACGGTGGGTGTCACCTCGCCGCTCTTCGCGCAACGAATCACGGCGTTCGCGGCGCAGCTCCTTCTGCTTGGTGGAATCCGGAAACGGCAGGTCGAACACCACGGACGTGCCGGTGTTGATCTCGTAGTCGTTGAACGTGGTGATGACCTGGAACGGCACCACCACGTCGCTCACGATGGGGATCCGGACCGTACCCGAGATCACCTGCCGGTAGGGCATCCAGTACCTGCCCTCCTGGAGCGCATACTCGAGATCGGCATCGAGCGAGAGGATCCGGTTGATGATCCGGTTGGCGCGGCGGGCATCCTTCTCGGAGGTGTCCTCTTCGGGCAGCACCCACAGATCGGTGCCGAGGAACTTCGCCGTGAACCGGACCACCTCGCCGCTCGCTGCGTCGATCCACAGCCGGCCCGCTACGGCGGCGGGCAGGGTGCGCTTGGGCACCACCTCGACGCCGATGAGCGTGATCCGCCCGCCCTGCTGCGTGGCGATGGTCACGCTGTCCACGATGGCGTAGCGGTACAACTCGGGCCCGCCTTCGGCCAGCGGATGCAGCGCGGCGCGCCCGGGAAAGTCGGTGCCGAAGACGCGCAGTGAGTCGCCCAGGGCGCGCGGCACGATCCACGGCTCGTCGAAACCGGAGACGATGGTCAGCTCTTCGCGGCGGCTCCTGAACCGGCGGCCCAGCACGTCGATGCGCACATCATTCGGCCGCTGCCAGTGGATGCTGGCCTCCTGCTCCTCGACCGCGGCCACGGGGATCCGGGCCCACGCCCGCCGGCCCAGCGCGAGCGAGAAGCGATAGCGCAGCTTCGCCTTGTAGTCGACGACCGCGGAGTCACCCGCCCGGTGCCGTGCCTGGGCGCGCTCCACCAGCGCCCGGGTGTCGGGCGTGGCGAAGGTGGGCAGCGAGTCTGGTGGAGTGACTCGGGCCGACGGATCCAGAGGGGCGAAGAGGCAGAGGGCCGGCGCCAGCAGGCTCAGGAAACCTGAGCCCATCTGGTTCGGCCGTCGCGGTGGAGGCCGTAGGCCTTGAGCCGCCGCCACAGGGTCGTGCGGCTGATGCCGAGCTGCCTGGCCGTCTCCGCCAGGCGCCAGTTGTGGGCGTCGAGCATGCGAACGATGGCTTCCTTCTCCCGTTCCGCGAGGGTCGTGGGGCCTTCGGTGCCGGGGATGAACACCGCCTCACCGAGCTCCAATCCCCCCACGCGGAGGGGCCTGAGCCGGCCCCCCATCGCGGCAAGGCGGGGCAGCAGCGTGTCGGAGCGTTCGGAGAGATCCACGGTGTCCTTCAAGGCGTTGCGGGCTGGCTGGTTGACGTACAGGACCCGTCCCTGGGCGTCGAAGACGACGACGCCCTCGCTGAAACCGTCCAGGAGGGCCTTGGCCAACGGGGAGAAGACCGATGGCCGCGGGGTGGTGACAGGCTCGGGCATGTATCGATCTACGGGCAAGAAGGCCCGAGGGTTTCAAATGGGGACATGGACGACCCTCGCGCTACCCGCGCCCCCGTCGCCGGTGTCGCTGCTCCTGGCGCCGGACCTTGGCCGGCCGACGGCTCAACTGGGTCTTGAGTTCGGACAGCGTGTCGGCCCGCACGCTGTGCTGACGTCCCCGGAGCACCGCGAAGCGGATCGGCCGGTCGAGCTCCGGCAGATCTCGCTCCTGCAACCGCTTGGCCTGCCCCTCGCGAAGCCGGAGCCGGGCGACGCCGGTGCCATTCTCCACCTCGTAGTCGATCGGGACCGCATCGCCGGCCAGGCGCACCATCGAGGGCAGCGCGCGCAGGCGCTCCCGGGTGCCATTCGGCACCAGGACCGCCGGATCGAGCGAGACGGGGGTGCGCAGGAAATCTTCCCAGCTCGTGACCTCCTCCAGCTGCCGCAGCAGGAGCCCGCGCAGCGCATCGGGTGAGATGGTGCCGAGCGTTCCGCCCGATCGCCGCCAGAGTTCGTCGAGCTCATGGACCGCGCGCCGCACCCTGGCCTGGTCGGGGTGGGTGGTGTCGCCCGCGAGCAGCGCGTCGGCGAGGGCCCGGTGCGCCGCCTCCCGGAGTGCCGGCGGAATGGGACCTTCCAGCGGCTCCACCACCGTGTCCAGCGCGAACCCGAAGTAGCTTCGCCGCCGCCGCAGCACCAACTGCTGGTGCCTGCGGGTCCCGCCCACTTCCACTTCGGGCGGCCCCACCCGTGCGTGCCGCAGGATCAGGTCGTACGGCAGCGTGGTGCCCTCGATGCCGGCGCGCGGGGTGCCGAACCGATCCGCGAAGTAGCGCAGCGTCCCTGCCACGGCGCCCCAGCTGCCCGCCACCGAGGTCTTCGACACCCGCGCATCCTGGCCGTCGGCGGTGTGTTCGTCGATGACCAGATCGAACGGCATGATCCGCGCGAGCAGGTCGGCAAACTTCTGCCGCAGCTCCTTGGAGGCGTAGGGCAGCCGCGCCGGCAGCGGCAGTTCGAGCGACCGATAGACCGAGGCGGTGCCCAGTGCCGCATCCTCCACCGCCTTCACCAGCACGCCGCGCCGCTCGGCCCACTCGGCCAGGCCCTCCTCGTCGAAGAGATGCCGCGGCAGGCCGTACACCTCGCCCACGTAGCCGTGCTGATTCACCGCTTCGGCGTAGAGGTTGTACGCGGTGAGATGGTCGCTGCCGCTGACCAGCACACCGTGGAGGTCGCGCTCGTCGCGCGTCATGCGGTGGAGCGATTCGATGTTCGACATCACCGCCACCAGCGGCACCAGCTCGGGCTCAGCGTGCACCAGCAGCTCGGCCCATGGCCGCTCGACCGGCAGCGCCTCCACCTCGCGCCCGTACCGGGTGAGCCGGCCGTTCTCGATGAGCCCGCGCTCGGTGAGCTTCGCCACCGCGCGGCGATAGGCCACGCGGTCGAGCGGCACGGGCAGGTCCAGGTCCGAGGCATCCACGCCGATGGCGGCAGCGGTGAGCGCCACCCGCTCCGCGTCGCCCGCCAGCTGGAACTCCGGCGGGCCCGGCCGGAGCTTCTCGAACACCAGTTCCCGATCGGAGAGGATGGCCACCTCGCCGTTGGGAACGCGGCCATGCACCCGCCCGGCCATCTGGAGGATCTCGTTGGCACCGAGATACATCCGGTGGAGCACGTTGCGGCCGCGGTCCACCACATTGCCGTAACGCGCGTCGTAGATCACCACGGTATCGAGTCCCGGCACATTGAGGGCGGACTGCCCCGCGGCGGTCATCGCGAGGAGGAAGGGACGCTCCACCTCGCCCTCCAGGAATGGGCGGATCACGCGGATCGGCTCGCCGCCGTGGTAGAACGCGGCCGCGAGCCGGGGCCAGCGCTCCGCCAGCACGCGCCCCAGTCGCTCCACCTCGGCGCGGGTAGGGAGAAACACCGCCACGCCGCGCTTCTCCCTGATGATGCGCCGGATGAAGCGGTCATCGAGAAATTCCTCTGGCTGCTCGGGCCGCACCGTGACCCTGGCGCGGAGCGCCGGATCGAACGCGCCGGTCTCCAGCACCTCGCTGCTGTCGAGGTACTGCGCGTAGAACGTCGGGTCGACGGTGGCGCTGAGCCAGATGAAGCGGCAGCCGGCCCGCTTGCCGAGGGCGAGGCACAGCTCCAGTTCCGCCGAGGTCTGGTGAATCTCGTCCACCACCAGGGTGTCGTGCCGGGTGATGAGATCATCCTGGAACCAGCGCCGCGCGATGCCGGTGGTGACGATCACCACGTTCCAGGACGGGGTCGCCGGTGTGGCCTCGCGCTCCCGATTCACCACACCCACCCGGAGCGGCGCCTGGAGGATCTCCTCGGCGATGGGACGGATCCCCAGCGTCTTGCCGACGCCCGTGCCCGCGACGATGCCGAAGCCCTTGCCCTCGCGGGCCCAGCGGCGGAGTTCCTCGCCGTGCTCCCGCTCGAGCACCGTCGACACCCGGGTGTCGAAGGCCAGCTCGATCGTCTCGCAGGCCGCGCGGGTAGGCGCGATCACGATCACCCGGCCGCGGGGGTGGACGGCTCGGCGGTAGGCTTCGGGATCAGGAGGGAGGTTGTGATCGCGGGTCGGGTGCATGCAGGAAGGTAAGCGGGAAGCGCGGGCGCGCGGACAGTAGTCGATCTCGCACGCTCAAACGCAACGGCCCGTTACGATGCTCATGCACCCGCAGAAACGGCACCTCCGACCCGCGAGCCAGCGCCGGCACCTTCCTCGTGCCGGACGCGAGCAACGCGAACATCACGATGCTGAGCCACCAGGCCGCGCCCGCGCGCCCTGCCGGCGTGACCGCGCTCTCCGGTCGAGGGTCAGCGGCGCCAGTCGTCGCGGTCCCGATCGCGCCCGTCGTCGTCGCGATCCCACCCGCCCCGGCGATCGCGATCGTGGTCGCGGTCCCAGCGGCCATCGTAGTCGTGGTAGTAGCGGCCGTCAGCCACGATGACCTGGACCGGGCGGCACCCGCGGAACGGGCGGTCGTAGTAGCGGCCGTCCCGGTACCACACGGTCGCGTACCGGAAGAGGGAGCGACGGTGGTCCCAGTGCCGGTGCTTGCGACCCGGGAAGCGCTCGACCACGATGGCCCGCGGGGCGCGGTCGATGACGACCACGCGGCCCCGTTCGTAGAGCCAGTCGGGGTGGGTGTCCCAGTCGCCGATGACGACTCGGCCGTGCACCGGCCCGCCGTGAACCACGACATCGGCGAGAACGAGCTGGGCGTGGGCAGGCTTCGCAGTGGCCAGCATGAGGGCGGTAGCGCCAGCCACGAACAGGGTTCGCATGTCCGGTTGCTCCAGGTACGGGACGCTCTCCTCGAATGCGAAGCGCGTACCAATCCGGCAATCGCTTGCAGGACCGTGACTTGAACCGGCGGGCGGGGGGATGCCGTGTCCCGTGAGGAAGACGCGGCCGGGCGGGAGCGACGTCGGCGGAGGACACGCGCCTTGACAGTACACGGGGCGGCTCTCATACTAGTGCCCCACGTCACACCCCGCAGTTCATCCGAGCTACCCGCCTGTGCGGGACTGCGCGATCGCCACTCTTCGGCGGCCCGCTGCTCCTGGTCCGACGTACGGATGATGAAGCAACGATCCGACTGACGCAGCTCACCAGACAATTCCAACACCAACGGAGGCGGAGGCAGTATGGCGGACTTCTACATCGGCGAATCGCTGGTCGGCGAGGGCAACGAGGTTGCCCATATCGACCTGATCATCGGGTCGAAGAACGGCGCCGCCGGCCAGGCGTTCACCCGGGCGCTGTCGCACAACACCGACGGGTTTACCACCCTGCTTGCCGTCGTCACCCCGAACCTGCCCTGCAAGCCCGATACGGTCCTCTTCAACAAGGTCACGATCAAGGGCGCGAAGCAGGCGGTGCAGATGTTCGGGCCGGCGCAGGCGGCCGTGGCCCGCGCGGTGATGGACAGCGTGGCCTCGGGGGTCATCCCGAAGGACAAGGTCAACGACTGGTGCCTCCTCGTCGGCGTGTTCATTCACTGGGAGGCCGAGAGCGACAAGAAGATCTTCGACTACAACTATCAGGCGACGAAGGAAGCCATCGAGCGGGCCGTGAAGGGCCTGCCCACGGTGGACGACGTGCTCGCCAAGTACAAGTCGGCCCGTCACCCGTTCGCGAGCGGCGCCGAGGGCTGATCCCGGCGCTCCGCTGACCGACACCCGGGGGGCGGCCCGCATGAAGGGGACGCCCCCCGGTTTGTCGCTGGCCGCTAGTCGCTAGTCTCCAGTCCGCTAGTCTCTAGTCAGGGGTGATGCCAGCGTCAGGCAGCAAGCGACCAGCGCCAGAGACCGCGACCAGAGACCGCGACCAGAGACCGGAATCATGAAGAAGATCCTCCTCCAGCTCGACAGCTCCCGACTTCCCAGCGTCTTCGACCAGGTCGTGGCCTACGACGCGGGCGCCGACGTGATCCTGTCCTACGGCGGGGTGACCGAGGCCGACGTCCGGGACCTCGTGCACGGCTGCATCTTCACCCGGGGCCCGAAGGACCTGCACAACACCGCGATCTGGGTGGGCGGCAACAACATGGCCGCCGGCGAGGGCCTCTTCGCCGTTGCACAGGACGCGATGTTCAAGCCGTTCACCGTCTCGACCATGCTGGACTCGAACGGATCCAACACCACGGCCGTGGCCGCGGTGGTGAAGATCGAGCAGGCCGTGGGTGACCTCCGCGACAAGAAGGTGGTGATCCTGGCCGGCACCGGCCCCGTGGGCCAGCGCGCGGCGGGCCTGCTCGCCAAGGATGGCGCCCGGGTCACCATCACCTCCCGCAAGCCGGAACAGGGCGAGAAGGCTCGGCAGTTCATCGGCGCCCGCTTCAACGTGCGGGTCGAGGCCGCCACGCTGTCCGATCCGTCGCGGGTGGCCGAGGTGCTCGACGGCGCGCACATCCTGCTCAACTCGGGGCCTGCCGGGGTACAGATGGTGCCGCGCAGCGCCTGGGCCAAGCACCCGACGCTCAGGGTGGCGGTGGACCTCAACGCAGTGCCGCCGCTGGGCATCGAGGGCATCGATCTCAACGATGCGGGCGTCGAGCGCGACGGCATCCAGTGCTTCGGCGCGTTCGGCGTGGGGAACTTCAAGACGAAGCTCCACAAGGCGTGCGTGGCCCGACTGTTCACGCGCAACGACCTGTCCCTCGACGCCGAGGGCATCGCCGAGATTGCGCGCGAGCTGGCGAGCCAGCCGAAGGGCTGAGGCAGCGGTGCCGCGGGTCATCGGCATGGACCCGGGCACGGTCGGCCTCGACGTCGTCGGCCTGGACGAGGGCGAACTGACCTTCGAAACCAGTCTGGCCACCGCCGAGGCATTGGCCCACCCGGATCGGCTGGTCGCCGCGCTGCTGGAGCGCGGCCGGCCGGATCTGATCGCCGGTCCTTCCGGCTACGGGCTCCCGCTGCGTCGCGGCGCCGACCTCACCGAGCGGGACTTGCGCCTGGCCCTGCTCGCCGCGCCCGGCGAGGATGGCGGCATCGGGGGCCTGGGCCGTCTGCTGCGCCTCCTGGTCGAGACCGGCGTGCCGCTGGTGTTTCTCCCCGGCGTGATTCACCTGCGCTCGGTGCCCCGCCAGCGGAAGCTCAACCGGGTGGACCTCGGCACCGCCGACAAGGTCTGCGTGGCGGCACTCGCCATTCATGACCAGCACCGCCGCCTCGGGATCGACTACGCCGCGACGTCGTTCATCCTGCTGGAGCTGGGCGGGGCGTTCACGGCAGCACTCGCGGTGGACGGCGGCCGGATCGTGGACGGGATCGGCGGTACCGCGGGGCCGATGGGCTGGCACTCGAGCGGGGCGTGGGACGGTGAAGTAGCATTCCTCGCCGGGTCGGTCTCGAAACGCATGCTGTTCCAGGGCGGCGTGGAGACGCTGGCGGCGCAGGATGACTACGCCATCGCGCGGGAGGCGTACGTGGAGGGCGCGGTGAAGGCGGCCCTGCAGCTCACCGCCTCGGTGCGCTCCCCGCGCGAGATCGTGCTGTCCGGGCGCCACGCCGCCGACCAGGCGATCGCGGGCAAGCTGGAGGAGCGCCTGGCGCACGTGGCCCCCGCCGTGCGCCTCGCCGGCTTTGGCCGCCGCGCCAGGGAAGGCGCGCACGGTGCGGCGCTCATCGCCGACGGTCTGGCGGGCGGAGGCTTCGCGCCGCTGGTGAAGACGATGGGCCTCGAGACGGCATCGGGCACCGTGCTGGATCATCTCCATGTGATCCCGCGTGACGCGGCGCTTCGGCGCCTGGGCCTGTAGGGGCGGCCCCGTGACACCGGCCATGACCCCGCCGCGCCGCGTTACCCTCGCCGGCGCCGCCACGCGGGCGCTGGCGCAGTCGGCCGCGCGGCTCGGCTGGCAGGTGACGGCGGTGGACGCGTTCGGCGACGTCGATCTCCGCGCGGTGGCTCGCGTGATCGTCGCGCCCCGCGACCCGAGCGGGCGGTTCGGCGCCATGGCCGCTGCGCGCCTCGCCCGCGGCATCGGCGGACCGGTGGTGTACACGTCGAACTTCGACAATCACCCGGCGGCCGTGGCGCGGCTTGGCGACGTGTGGGGCAATCCGCCGGAGGTGCTGATCCGGGCCCGCAACCCCGTGCGGCTGATGCGTGCCCTGGCGCGGGCGGGGTTCGCCGTGCCGGCCACCCGACTCTCGAGTCCGCCGGCCGCGGATCGGCGCACATGGCTGGTCAAGCCGCGGCGCTCCGGCGGCGGCGTGGGCATCCGTCCGTGGCACCGAGGTGAGCCCGTGGGCAGCGGCGCCTACGTGCAGGAGCGGATCGACGGCATTCCGGCGTCGGTGCTGTTCGTCGCGGATGGCCGCCGCGCGAGACCGATCGGCCTGTCACGGCAGCTGGTGGGCCTCCGGGCCTTCGGCGCAGATGGGTTCCGGTACGCCGGGAGCGTGCTCTGCCGGCCGGGCGATGCCCCGTGGAGCGACGAGGGCATCGTCGAGCGCGCGGTCGCGCTGGCGGACGCGGTCACCCGGTCGTTCGGACTCATCGGCGTGAATGGCATCGACGTGATGATCCGGGACGGCGTCCCCTATCCGATCGAAGTGAACCCGAGGTGGTGCGCATCGATGGAGCTGATCGAGCGCGCCACAGCACTGAACCTGTTCGAGGCGCACGTGGCCGCGTGTCGTGGATCGACGGAGGCATGGTCCGCCCGGGACGAAGTGAAAGGCATCGGCGTGTGGGCGAAGGCCGTGCTGTATGCCCGCCGCGCGCTCCGCGCGCCCGATCTTGCGCGCCTCATGGACCAGGGTCTCATCGCCGACGTGCCGCATCCCGGCGAAGTCATCGGCCGGGGCCAGCCGATCTGCACCGTGTTCGCCCGGGGAGCGAGTCCGGAGCGGGCGATCGCGATGCTCGAGCGCCGCGCCGCTCGGGTCTACCATCTGCTCGAGGCCTCGAAGGGGGCGGCGTGACCGATCTCGCTCACACCGTCTGCCTCGGCTGCGGCTGCGCCTGCGACGACATCGCCCTCACCATCCAGGGCGGCCGGATCACCGGCACCAGGAACGCGTGTGCCCTGGGCGAGACCTGGTTCGGCGATGGCGTCCTGCCCGAGGCCATCACCGTGGACGGCCGGCCCGCCACGGTGGACGACGCGCTCGCGGCCGCGGCGGCCCTCATCGAGCGCGAGCCGCGACGGCTGCTCATCTACCTCGCCGGCGATCTGACGGGCGACACCCATCGCGAGGCGGTGGCCCTCGCCGACCGGCTCGGCGCCTCGATCGACGGCGTCACCTCCGACACGGTGGCCGCCGGCATCCTCACCATGCAGCGCCGGGGGCGGGCGGGGGCCACGCTGGGCGAGCTGCGGCACCGCGCCGATCTGGTGGTCTTCTGGGGCACCGACCCGGACGTGCGCTATCCCCGTTTCCTCGAGCGATTCGTCCCGCCCACGGTCGCGGCGCTGGATGGCGCCCCGCGCCACCTGGTGTCGGTAGATATCGGCGGAGGGCGGGGGCCCGAAGCGGCCGCCGAGCGCATCGCGCTCCCGCTGGAGCAGGAGGTCGAGGCCCTCGGCGTGATGCGGGCCGCTTTGCAGGGACAGCCGGTGGACGCGCTGCCGCCCGACCTCGCGCCCGCGGCGGCGCTCGCCGAGCGCCTGGTCAGGGCGCGTTACGTCGTCTTCATCTACGACGCGGAGCCGGACGACACGCCGCGTGACGAAGCGCGCGTGGAGGGGCTCGTCACGCTGACGCAGGCGCTCAACGGGCCCACCCGAGCCGCTCTGTACGCGCTTCGCGCCGGAGGAAACCGCTCCGGCGCCGAGGCCCTGCTCACCTGGCAGACCGGATATCCGTTCGCGATCGACTTCTCGAGAGGATATCCGGCATACCAGCCGGAGCATCCGGCATCGGCCCGGCTCGAGGGCGGGCGCTATCGCACCACGCTCCTGCTCGGCGCCCCGGGTTCGGTGCCAGCGGCCGTGGCCGCCGCGCTGGCCCGGACGGACGTGATCGCCGTGGGCCCTCGGGCGAGCGCGGCGCTGTTCGCGACCAGGGTGGCCATCGACACCGGTCAGGCCGCAGTGCATGAGGGAGGCCTGGTGCTGCGCATGGACGATGTGCCGCTCCATCCACGGCCCGTGCTGTCGCACGCCCGTACGGCCACCGCGATGGTCAAGGCGCTCGGCGCCCTGCTGCGGCAAGGCAGGAGCGCATGAGCCAACGTCTCCGGCTGGTCGGCGGCACCGTCCACGATCCCGCCAACGGCATCGATGGCGAGGTGCGCGACGTGTGCATCGAGGACGGCAGGATCGTGGCTTCCCTTCCGCCCGATGCACCGGTGCTCGACGTGCGCGGGATGATCGTCATGCCGGGTGGCGTGGACATCCATTCCCATGTGGCGAGTTCGAGCTGCAACCACGCCCGCCGGCTCCTGCCGGAGGAGCATGCGCACGATCCTCAGCCGGCGCCGGCCCTGGTGGAAGGCGTCGCGCGCTCCGGTACGGGCGGCACGGTGCCGAGCACCTTCACCACCGGCTATCGCTACGCCGGGCTCGGATACACGACCGTCTTCGACGCCGCGGTGGCGCCGCTCACGGCCAGACTGAGCCACCACGAGCTGGACGACACGCCCATCGTCGATGCCGGCTTCTTCGCCCTGCTGGGAAACGATGAGTTCCTGCTCCGCCAGCTCGCCGCCGGCGACACGGCGCGGGTGCGCGACTACGTGGCCTGGCTGCTCGGCGCGACCGGCGCGTACGCGGTGAAGATCGTCAACCCGGGCGGCATCGAGTGGTGGAAGCGGGGCCAGCGCGACCAGAGCGCCATCGACGATCCGGTGCGCGGCGACAAGGTCACCCCCCGGGCCATCCTCGAGGCGCTCACCAACGCGGCCAACGAGCTGGGCCTGCCGCATCCGGTACACATCCACTGCAACAACCTGGGTGTCCCCGGCAACGTGGCGACGACGCTGGCCAGCATGCAGGCGCTCGAGGGCCGGCGGGCCCACTTCACCCATCTGCAGTTCCACAGCTACGGCGGGGAGCGGGGCAAGAGCTGGACCTCGGCGGCGGCCCGGGTGGCGGAGTACGTCAACGCCCACCCCGAAGTGAGCGGAGACGTGGGTCAGGTCATGTTCGGGCCCGCGACGACGATCACGGCAGACGGCGCCGTCGAGTACCTGCTCTACGCCAGCAGCGGCAGGAAGTGGGTCAATGTGGACGTGGAGCTGGAGACCGGTTGCGGCATCGTGCCCTACACGTACAAGGAGAAGGCCGCCGCGTCCGCGCTCCAGTGGGTGGTGGGGCTCGAACTGTTCCTGCTCTCGAACGACCCCTGGCGCATGGTGCTCTCCACTGATCACCCCAACGGAGGCACGTTCGCGTCGTATCCTCAGCTCATCGAGCTCCTGATGAGCCGGGCCGCCCGCGACGAGCAGTTGAAGCGGCTCAATCAGCGGTATCTTGCGGGCACCGCGCTCGCGGACGGCCTCGCACGCGAATACACGCTGAACGAGATCGCGATCATCACGCGGGCCGGCCCCGCGCGACTCCTCGGTCTCCGCCACAAGGGCCACCTGGGCCCGGGCGCCGATGCCGATGTGACGGTGTATGCCCGGAGCGACCGGATTGCCGAGATGTTCGCGACGCCCCGTTACGTCATCAAGGGCGGCACGCTGGTGGTGGAGGAGGGCCAGCTCCGCCGCGCCCCGGAGGGCCGGCGGCTGTACCTGAAGCCGGACTTCGACGATGCGATCCTGCCCGCGCTGCGGAGACACTTCGCCGAACTGTCGACCGTGACCTTCGACAACTACCCGGTGAGGGAATTGCGGAACCCTCCGCTCCTGCTGGGCGACGGCGCGGGAGCGCGCTGATGGAGCTCAACGGCGTTTTCATCGAGGACACCTTCGCCGAGGCGTTCACCATGCGCCTCGCGCGGGTGATCATCACGGCGCGGAGCGAGCGCTGGGCGCGCGAGGCAGTCCTCAAGCTCACCGGCTTCGCGACCTCGGTCATCGGCTGCAAGTGCGAGGCGGGCATCGAGCGCTGGCTCACACCGGAGGAAACGCCCGACGGGCGGCCCGGCGTGAGCGCGCTGTTCATGGTCATGGCCAAGGAGGAGATGGGCAGGCGCCTCGCCGAGCGGGTGGGCCAGACCGTCCTCACCTGCCCTACCACCGCGTGTTTCGACGGCCTGCCCGACGCCCCTGACCGCGTGCCCGTGGGCAAGTCGGTGCGGTTCTTCGGCGACGGATTCCAGGCCAGCAAGATGATCGGCGGCCGGCGCTACTGGCGCGTGCCGGTCATGGAAGGCGAGTTCCTCGTGCAGGAAGACTTCGGGATGATCAAGGGAGTGGGCGGCGGCAACTTCCTCATCCTGGCCCGGAGCGCCGATGCAGCCCTCACCGCGGCCGAGCACGCCGTCGACGCAATCTCCGGTCTCGGCGGCGTGATCCTGCCCTTCCCGGGCGGCGTGGTGCGGAGCGGCAGCAAGGTGGGCTCGCGGACCTCGAAGACGATGATCGCCTCCACCAACGACGCCTACTGCCCCACCCTCCGCGCCGTGACCCGATCGGCGCTGCCCGACGGCGTCAACTCGGTGCTCGAGATCGTCATCAACGGGGTGGACGGCCCCGCCATCGAGCAGGCGATGCGGGTCGGCATCCAGGCGGCCTGCCGCCCGGGCGTCATCGCCATCAGCGCCGGCAACTACGGCGGCAAGCTCGGCCCCCATCATTTTCATCTGCGCAAGATCGTGGGCGACGCGTGATGGAAGAGCCGGATTTCGAGCGCGAACTGACCCGGGCGATCCAGCAGCTGCTCTCCACGCTCGAGGACGACGAGGCCCAGGTGCTGGGGCTCTTCTACGGCCTCACGGGGAAGTCGCCGATGTCGGCTCCGGAGATCGCGGAGGCCATGGGCATCACCGCCGCCGAGGTGAGGGCCATCAAGGAGCGCGCGATGCAGCGCCTCGACCGGCTCGGCGAGCAACCGGGAGAGTGGCCCTGATGGCGAGCCTCGTCCTCACCCAGCGCGGCGCGTTGCCGGGCCCGCTCGACGGCTCCGTCATCCGGCCCGACCGGCTCGCCGGATTATCGCTGGCGGACATCGGGCGGCTGTCGCTCACGCTGGATGACGGCCGGACCGTGGCGCTCGCCGGCATCTTCGCCGCCTCGGGCGAGCCATCGGACACGGTTCACATCGCGGGCGACCTGCATCAGCTCCGCCGCCTCGGGGCGGGCATGGAGTCCGGCACCCTCCTCGTGGAAGGAAGCGTCGGCGACGGCCTGGGTGAGCGCATGCGGGGCGGACGGATCGAAGTATCCGCCGATGCGGGCGACGACGCCGGCCGGGAGATGGCCGGCGGCACCATCCTCATCCGCGGTTCGGCCGGCGCCCGCACGGGCTCGGCCATGCCGGGGGCCAAGCGCGGGATCACCGGCGGCGCGATCGTGATCTTCGGCGATGCCGGCCCCGGGACCGGCGCATTCATGCGCCGCGGACTCATCGCCGTGGCCGGGCATGCCGGCCCTGACACCGCGCGCACCGCCATCGCCGGCACGGTCGTGGTGGGCGGCGACGTGGGTCCGAACCCGGGTCGATTCAACAAGCGCGGAACCATCGTAGCGCTCGGCAGCGTGACCCCGCCGGTGACGTACCGCTACGCCTGCACCTATCACCCGCCCGTGATCGGGGTGATGCTCGGCTACCTCCGCGCCACGTACGGCTTCCCGGTCACGGGCGACCACATCCGGGGCCTCTACCGGCGCTTCAGCGGCGACCTCGGGGATGCGGGCAAAGGCGAGATCCTCCATTGGACCGGGGAAACGGGAGACTGATGTCGTTGAACATGAACGAGCGGGCGCGCATCATCGCGGACCGCCTGGCGAAGGACACGGCCCGCTACCGCGTGGCGGTTCACGGTACTGCGTTGGCGCGCGTGATCGATGCCGGCGTGGACGTGGCCGGAGGGTATGAAGCCGGTGTCGCCCTGAGCGAGATCTGCATGGGTGGCCTCGGCACCGTCACGCTGAGTCCGATCACCGTGGGTACCCACACCTACCCGGGCGTTACCGTCACCACGGACCATCCCGCCGAAGCCTGCATGGCCTCGCAGTACGCCGGCTGGGCGATCTCCGTGGAGCGGTTCTTCGGCATGGGCTCGGGCCCGCTCCGGGCTCATGCGCGCGTGGAGCAGGAGCTGTTCGAGAAACTGGGCTATGAGGAAACCGCGCTGCACGGCGTGCTGGTGATCGAGGGCCGCCAGCTGCCCACCGTCGAGGTGGTCGAAGACGTGGCCCGCAAGGCGGGCCTGGAGCCCTCGCAGCTCACCTTCGTCGTCGCGCCCACGGCCAGCGTCGCCGGCAGCGTCCAGATCTCCGCGCGGATCCTCGAGACCGGCCTCCACAAGATGGAGACGCTGGGCTTCGACGTCCGGCACGTGGTCAGCGGCTTCGGCTCGGCGCCGATCGCCACGGTCGCCAGGAATGACCTCCGAGCCATCGGCCGCACCAACGACTGCATCCTGTATGGCGGACAGGCGCACTACGTCATCCGCGCCTCGGACGACCAGCTCGCCGACCTGGCCGCGAAGCTCCCGGCCTCGGCGTCCAAGGACTACGGGACGCCGTTCTACGAGATCTTCCAGCGCTACGACGGCGATTTCTACAAGATCGACCCGCTGCTCTTCAGTCCCGCCGAGGTCTGGCTGACGAGCGTGGAGAGCGGGCGCACCTTCCACGGCGGCAGGCTGAATCCCGACATCCTTGCCTTCTCGCTGTATTCCGCGTGACCCGAACCCAGCGGAGTCCGTCGATGCGAAGCGCGACCGTCACCGTCATCGCTGCTCTTCTCATCATCGCGGGGTGCGGTAAGCGGGCCGATCAGGCTGCCGGGAAACCGGATTCCGCCATGCAGGCACCCGCGGCACTCGCCGGGCCGCAGGCGATCGTGACCGTGATCTGCAGGTGGCCCAAGGACACCGCGGCGTTCGAGAGGTACTGCCCGACGCATCTCGAGCTCGTCGGCGACGCGCAGCAGGAGATCGGCTTCACCAAGGCCGAGCCGACGAAGTTCCCGTCGTCGCTCGACGGCAAGCGGCCGGAGGTCTACCGGCAGGCCGAGCTGTACTTCGATTCCCTTGGTGACGCGAAGAAGAGAATGGCCACCCCGGCGTTCCAGAAGATCGCCGACGACTTCAGGAACTTCCTCGCGCCGGACGGCCTGATCGGGCTCGTGGCCGTCGAAACGGGAGACCGGAGCAGCGTCCCCTGCCCCGACCTCGCCACCGTCATCTACGACACGCCCGCGGACACGACCGCCTTCGAAGCCTCCTATCCCGAACACCTCCGGCTGGTGAGCAGCGTTCAGGCCGCGATCGGCTTCAGGCGCGCCGACCTGACCAGGTTCATCAGCAACCTCGATGGCACCCCGCCGGCCAGGTATCGCCAGGCCGAGCTCTGCTTCGACTCGCTGGAAGCTCTCCAGGCCCGCCTCGCGACGCCCGGGTTCAAGAAGGTGGGCGACGATTACGCCAACTCCGTCACCAACGGGCTGACCGGGATGATCGGAGTGGAGAGCAGATAGGAGAGGCGGCCGGCACCGCTCGCCCCATGCGCATCCCCATCCTCTCCTCCCGCTCCGGCTGGCACGTCGACGAGCTCCGCCGCGCGCTCGCCGAGCGGGGGCACGAAGGCGTCGAGGTACGCTACGAGGCACTGGTGGCCAGCCTGGGGCCGGGCGGCGGCTTTCGTTCGGGTGACGTGGATCTGCTCGCCGCCCCCGCCGTGCTCGCCCGGATCATCCCGTCGGGCTCGCTCGAGCAGATCATCTTCCGGGTCGACGCCCTGCACGCGCTGGAGGAGCGGGGCGTGCGCGTGATGAACCCGGCCCGCGCCATCGAGCGCACCGTGGACAAGTTCTGGACCACGGCGCTGCTCCAGCGGGCGGGCCTGCCCACGCCGGAGACCGTGGTGTGCGAGCGCAGCGACGAGGCGATGGAGACGTTCCGCCGCCTGGGCGACGTCATCGTCAAGCCGCTGTTCGGCTCCATGGGGCTCGGCATGATGCGCGTGCAGGATGAAGAACTGGCCTGGCGCGTCTTCCGCACCATCGACCAGGTGCGCGGCGTGTTCTACCTCCAGCGCACCATCGACCACGGCGGCCGGGACGTCCGGGCCTTCGTGGTGGGCAACCGGGTCATCGGCGCCATCGAACGCCATGCCGACGGCTGGCGCACCAACGTCTCGCAAGGGGCGCGGCCCGTCGCCATCGCGCCGCCGCCCGAGTGGCAGGCGATGGCGGTCCAGGCCGCGCAGCTGGTCGGCGCCGAATACGCCGGCGTGGACCTGCTGCCCGCCACGGACGGCCGCGTCTACGTGATCGAGGTGAACGGAATCCCCGGCTGGGAAGGACTGCAGCGGGCCACGGGCATGGATGTGGCAGGCGCGGTGGTGGAGCACTTGCTGGACCGGGTAGCGTGCGACTCATGACCGGCGACCTGTGACGCGCGAGCAGGTCTCTGCCGCCGCCCGCCAGGCCTGCATCCTCGAGGCGTCGGCGCCCAAACCCGGTAATGTCTCACCCGGGCGCCCGTTCCACGACACCCGCTACGAGGATTTCGTGGCGAGCGCGGAAGCGATTGCCCCGGAGATGGGCCGGGCGGGCGAGCGCCCGCTTGGCCGCACGATCCTCGCCGCCGTCGAGGCGACGGCCCGGGTGACGCGGGCCAACACGAACCTCGGCATCGTGCTGCTGTTCGCCCCGCTCGCCCGGGCGGTACTCGGCGCGCCGCGGACCGCGGCGTCGCTGCACGACCGGGTCCGGGCCACCCTGGCGTCGACCACCGTCGCCGACGCCGCCGATGTCTACGCCGCCATCCGCCTGGCCCATCCGGGCGGCCTCGGCGCCGTGGCGGATCAGGACGTCCGCGAAGCCCCGACGGTGACCCTGCTCGAGGCGATGCGGCTCGCCGCTGACCGCGACGACGTCGCCCGCGAATACGCCACCGGATTCGACATCACGTTCTCGCTGGCGGTCCCCGCACTCCGCGCCGCGCGAGCCGAAGGGTTCGACTGGACGCTGGCCGTCCTTGACACCTACCTTAGTGTGCTCGCGCGACGTCCCGACACGCTCATTGCCCGCAAGCGCGGGCGGCCGGAGGCCGAGGCGGTGTCGGCGCGCGCCAGAAACGTGCAGGAACTCGGCGGCGTGCGCACCCTCGCCGGATGCGAGGCCATCCTGGCGCTCGATGCCTTCCTGCGCGACGAGACGAACAGCCGCAATCCGGGCACCACGGCCGACATCACCGCCGCCGCCATCTTCTCGGTGCTGCTGGAGGGTTGAGGCAGCAATTCGCGCCACACGGAGGCGACGGAAAATGAGCGGGACCTACCGGGTGACGGTGAGCAAGGACTATCTCGTCTTTGCCGCCGCGCACTTCATCACGTTCAGGGGCCATCAGTGCGAGGCCCTGCACGGGCACAACTACCGCGTCGGCATCATGGTGGAGGGCGCGGTCGATGCCGAGTGTCTGTTCGTGCTCGATTTCTCCATCCTCAAGAAGGCGGTCCGCCGCCTGGTGGACGAGATCGACCACAAGGTGCTCCTTCCCACCGACAACCCGAAGCTCGCCTACCGCCGCGAGGGTGACCGCGTCCTCGTGGACTACTTCGGTGAGCTCACCTACGTCTTCCCCGAGCGGGACTGCGCCATGCTGCCGATCCCGAACAGCACGGCCGAAATGCTCGCCCGCTATCTCGGCGAGCGGACCCGCGCGGACCTCGAGGGGCAGGGCTTCACCCATCTCACCAGGCTGGAGCTCGAGGTGGAGGAGAACTTCGGACAGTCGGCGACGTACACCATGGATCTGGTCGGCGACTGAGCGCTTACAGCCGCCCGGCGTGCACCGCGCTCGCCACCAGCACCGCGTCGAGCCCCAGCGCCGCGAGCTGCTCTACGTCCCGGGGGCCGCGCACCCCGCCTCCCGCGATCAGGCGAATCTGCGGGGCGCGCTGGCGCAGCCGGTCCAGCAGCCCGAGATCGGGGCCCGCCGCCGACCCCACGCGGGCCAGGTCGAGCACGATCACGGTCCGGATCCCCGCGGCCACCGCGTCCATCAGGACGGTGGCCGCATCCGGTCTCGCCATCGCACCCCGCTCCACATCGGGATGCAGCACAGGCACGCCTTGGCGCAGGTCCAGGCTGAACACGGCGGCGGCGGGTCCGATCGTCTCGACCACGAGGCCCAGGCCGTCGAGCCGTCGCAGCGTCTCCAACCCGACGACCGCCTGCGTGGCGCCGGCGTCCAGCACCATCCGGGCGCCCTCGGGGTCGGCCGTGCCGGCATCCACCATCAGCCCGGGACCGAAGCCGCGCGCGGGATCGGCGAGGGCCGCAAGCGCTGTCCGCTGCAGCGCGCCGGTCTCGATGGCGTCGAGGTCGGCGACATAGCAGGCGGCGGCGTGCAGGGTGTCGCGGTAGGCGGCGGCGAGCGCGAGCGCGTCGCCGGGCCGGCCCGGCGTGAGCACCGACTCCACCGGCCGGTAACGGGCCCGCACTCCCCCGCGCGCGTGAACGGCGAGGCCCCGACGCAAATCGATCACGGGAATGAGCTGCAATGAATCCGATCCTCGGTTGGGATATCGGCGGCGTCAACGTGAAGGTCGCCGCGGTGACGGGACCGATGTCGCCGCCGCACGCCCGCTCCGCCCCTTTCGAACTGCAGCGCGACCCGGCCGCGTTGGCGGCATTGCTCAGGTCGCTGGCCGACGAGCTCTCGGGAGGCGAAGTCACCCATGCGGTCACGATGACCGCCGAGCTGTCCCAGATGTTTCGCACGAAGGCGAACGGGGTCGCGTTCGTGCTGGATCAGGTGGAGGCCGCATTCCCGGGCGCCAGGATCTGCGTCTTCACCGTCGACGGCCGCTTCGTCCCGCCCGCGGCCGCCCGGCTCGAGCCCCTGGCGGTGGCCGCCTCCAACTGGGCGGCGACGGCGCGGATCGTGGCCCGCGAGGCTGGCGACGCCATCCTCGTGGACATCGGCACCACCACCACCGACATCATCCCGATCGTAGGAGGCCGGGTCGCAGCGATCGGGCTCACCGACCCGGCCCGACTCGCATCCGGTGAGCTCGTCTACACCGGC
>JBMOPM010000278.1:0-23597 GCA_049323575.1 Gemmatimonadota bacterium
CCGGAAGTACGTCGCCGAAGAGAAGAGCGCGGACAGACCGAGCGAGGGCCCGATCGGCGTCCCCATCGCGGCGACGAGGCCGGCCGCAAGGAGCAGGGCCCGATCGCCGAGACGCGGTGCCTCGATCAGCGCGACGATGAGCAGACCGACCAGGGCGAGGCCCAGGATGCGTGTCGCGGGGCGAATCATCTCCGCTCGGAGTTCGGCCTGGCCCGGCATCACCAGCTCGGCCTGGAGCACCGGCGCGCCGGTGTGCCCGCCGAGGGTCAGGGGTATCGTGCCCGGCGGCACCGGCGCGCCGGGCGGCACGATATGCACGTCGACGCCGAACCGGGTCCTGATGCGCGACGCGAGGCTCCGCTCCCCGCCGGCGACCGAGGGATGCGCCCAGAGGAGCGCCGAGGCCACGACGATCCGCGCCGGGCCCGGCCGCTCCACCTCCACCACGGCGAACTGGGGCGTGAACTGGACCCGGGAGGTCGCGGTGCCCGTGACGAGTGGCATGAACGGGTGGCGACCCGCCCACGCCCACGGCGTGCCCGTGGCCTCGAGCACCGCGATGCCGGATGCCGCGGGCGAGCGCCGGAGCAGCTCGCTCAGTTGGCGGAAGGCCTGGCCCCGATCGGCCTCCGCCGCGGTGCCCCGGCTCGCGAGGCGCTCGAGGGCGGTGACCGTCTCACGCACGTCCTTGAGCAGTGCGGTCGTCACCGCCGCCCGCCGCCCCGCCCGTAGGCCGGTCCAGTCCCGGCGCAGGTGATCCAGCCGTATCTGCGTGATCAGGGCCGCGATCACGACGGCGCCGCCCAGCAGGGCAATGGCCGGACGCACCCAGCGGCGGTCGGTGCGGGCGGCCCACCAGGCCGTCACCACCGAGGCGACGAGCAGCGGGATCGGCCACCAGGCCAGCGCGCGGAGCCAGCCGACGGCCGCGAGCGTCGCCACCGCCACGGCCACGGGTCCCCACGCGCGATTCGCCCCCCGTTCAACGATCATCGGCTGGCAACATAACGAGCCCCGGGCCGCCGCGTCCTCCATCAGGCGTGATCCGCCGGGTTCGCGAGTGTAAGTTCAAAGTATGCGTCACCTTACCCTGCTCTGCCTGCTGGCGCTATCCGCCGGTCGCCTCGCCGCGCAGATCAGCGACGACGGCGTCCTGAGCGTCCGCAAGGGCGGGCGCGAGGTCGCACGCGAGACGTTCGGTTCCACGCTCCGCCCGGATGGCGGCCGCAGCTTCTCCGCCCGCCAGCAAGGCCGGGCCGGCGGGCCCGATCAGGTCAGTGTCCAGATCGACCTGACACCGGCCGCCGAATTGTACGCCTTCGACTACAAGTCGGCGGAGACTCGCGTACTCGGCGCAGTCTCGGGACCCCGGCTCACCCTGCGCAGTGCTTCGCGCGGCCGGGAGACGGCCCGCGAGCTGCCGGCCGGCCCCGGCCTCGTCGTGCTGGACGACCGGCTCGTCGCCCCGTTCGCAGTGGTGAGCGAACTGGCCACGCCGGAGGGAAGACCGCTCGTGGGCATCTTCCCCGCCACGGGGCGACGAGTGTCGTTCGTGGCCCGCGCGGAGCAGTCCGACGGCCGGCGGGTGGTGACCCTCACCGGCGACCTCGCCGGAACCATCACGGCCGTGAGCGGACGGCTCACCCGGGTCGAGATCCCGGCGCTCGATCTCGACGCGGTGCGTTTGATCAGTTGAGCGGGATTCGCCCCCCCCGTTCATCCCCCGTCCACCTCCGCACATCGCCGGTCCGTAGCTTCCCGTAGTTTTTCGTCCCCTCCTCCCCTCGATCCGGGCGAATTTGTCCCAAGCTGAAACCTTCCGGAAACGTCCCGCGTAGGAGGGCCCGTCAGTCGACCCTTACCCAGCAAAGGAATCGTCCATGATCCGTCAGTACCTCGCAGCCGCCGTCGGCCTGGCCGTGCCCGGGGCGCTCGTCGCCCAGCAGCCGGAGTTCACGCTGCCCCCCCCGGCGCCGGTCGAGGCGACACTGACGCTCAAGGAGGCGCTGGAGCAGGCCAGGACGAGCAGCCCGGATTTCCGCCTGGCCCTGACGAACGTCGACCCGGCCCACAAGGGCCTGCGCACTGCCTATGGCGCGTTCGTCCCGACGCTCGGCGCGGGCATCGGGGCCGGCTACACGGGCTCGGGCACCGCGCAGTTCGGCGGCTCGCTGACGAACGAGACGCCCTCGGTGTACAACTCGAGCTACTCGTTCCAGGCGAACTGGACGCTCAACGGCCGGGTGCTGAATGGGCCGGGCCAGCAGAGGGCCAGTGTGCGCGCGGTGAACGAGGACGTGGCCAACGCCGAGGTGTTGCTGCGCTCGTCCGTGACGACGCAGTACCTGACGGCGCTGGAACAGGCCGGCCTGGTGGACGTGCAGCGCAAGCAGGTGGAGCGCAACGAGGAATTCCTCAAGCTCGCCCGGGCCCGGTACCAGGTGGGTCAGGGCACGCTGCTGGACGTGCGCCAGGCCGAGGTGCAGCTCGCGCAGGCCCAGGTGGGCTTCCTCCGCGCGGCGCAGGCGGCGATCGACGCCAAGCTGGAGCTCTATCGCCTGATCGGTGTGTCCCCGCCGGTGCCGGTGGAGCGGATCGCGCTCACCGACCCGTTCACGGTGGAGCCGCCGACCTTCAACCGGGAGCAGCTCATTCAGCTCGCGGCGCAGGAGAACCCGGCGCTCAAGGCGGAGCTCGCCCGGCTCGATGCCCGCAAGTACGGCGCCCGCGCGGCGAAGTCGGAGTGGATGCCGTCGCTCAATGCCAACGCGAGCCTCTCGGGCTTCACCCAGCAGTTCTCGAGTACGGACGGCCTGGTGACCAACGCGTTCCGAAGCGCCCGGTCGCAGGCGGCGAGCTGCGAGTTCGACAACCAGGTACGCCAGGGCCTCAACCTCGGCGGGATCAACCCGGACTGCAACGGCACCGCAGGGCTCACGCCGGACGGGCAGCGACTGCTGCCCTCGGTGGAACAGCAGATCAAGGATAGAAACGGGAAGTTCCCGTTCCGCTTCACGCGCCAGCCGTTCCAGCTCAACGTTTCGCTGTCGTACAACATCTTCGACGGGTTCGGCCGGAGCCTCCGGATCTCGCAGGCCAGGGCCGCCGAGGATGCGCAGGCCGAGACGGTGCGCCGGCAGGCCCTGCGGGTGCGCACCAGCGTGGAGCAGCGGTACTACCAGATCGAGATCGCGTATCGGGCGATCGAGGTGCAGGAGAAGAACCGCCAGGCGGCGGCCGAGCAGCTTCGTCTCGCGCAGGAGCGCTACCGCGTCGGCAGCGGGACGGCGCTGGACATCATCGACGCCCAGAACTCCGTGCAGCGGGCCGAGGGGGACTACATCTCGGCCGTGTACGGCTATCACCGCGCCATCGCGGCGCTGGAAGAGGCCGTGGGTCGCCCGCTTCGCTAGTCGGCGGCGGCTGGTGGCTGGTCACAGGTTGCTGGTCGCGCGAGCGACCTTCTGAAACCCGAAAGGATCAATGCGCATGTCTCGTCGGATGAAGATCGGTCTGCTTGCCGGACTGGCCGTCGCGGTCGTGGGAGGGATTGCCGCCCTGTCCGCGGCGAAGAGGAACAGCAAGGCGGTCGAGGTCCGCATGGAGCAGGTCGCGAAGCGCGACCTCGTCTCCGTGGTGACGGCCAGCGGGCGAATCGAAGCCGAGACCAAGGTGGACCTGAGCGCGGACGTCACCGGCCGGATCCTGCAGATCACGGTGAAGGAAGGTGACCTGGTCAGGAAGGGTCAGTTGCTCGTGGTCATCGACCCGGCCCAGTTCGAGGGCGCGGTGGCTCGCGGCGAGGCGCTGGTGTCGGCCAACCTGGCGTCGCTGGTGCAGGCCCAGACCAACCGGGACCAGGCCAGGCGCAACCTGGACCGCGCGCTCGAGATCCGCGCCGCGACGCCGAACCTGATCTCCGCCGAGGCGGTCGAGCAGGCGCAGCAGCAGTACGACGTGGCGGTGGCGAACTACAGCGCCGCCAAGGCCCAGGTGGAGCAGGCCCGGGCCAGCCTGAAGGAAGCGCGGGACAACCTGGCCCGCACCCGCATCTACGCGCCGATCTCGGGCCGCGTCACGCGGCTCGCCGTCGAGGAGGGCGAGGTGGCCGTCCCCGGCACGTTCTCCAAGGAGACGGGCCTGCTGATGACCATCGCCGACATGTCCACCATCCTCGCGAAGGTGCAGGTGGACGAGACCGACGTGGTCCGCATCAAGCTGGGCGACTCGGTGTCGGTGACGATCGACGCCTTCCCCGACACCTCCTTCGTCGGCAAGGTCACGAAGATCGGCAACAGCGCCAAGCGCGGCGCCACGCAGACCGGCGGCGGCACGGCCGACCAGGCCGTGGACTTCGACGTGGAGATCACGCTGGCCAATCCGCCGAAGGACATCCGGCCCGACCTGAGCAGCACCGCCCGGATCGTCACCGCGACCCGGACCCAGGCGCTGAGCATCCCGATCATCGCGCTCACGGTCCGGGACAACACGCCGGTGCCCAACGAGGCCAGGCCGGACACGACGGCGAAGGCGGCCGCCACGACCGGGGCCGCTCCGTCCGGCAAGAAGAAGGAGACCGAGGGCGTGTTCGTCGTGAAGGACGGCATCGCCACGTTCCGGCCGGTCAAGGTGGGCATCGCGGGCGACGAGTACTTCGAGGTGCTCGACGGCCTCCGCGAGGGGGAGACCATCGTGGCGGGCACCTACCAGGCCATCCGCGACCTCAAGGACGGCGCCAGGGTGAAGGCCGCGCCGGAGAAGAAGGGCGAGAAGACGGAGAAGAAGTCATGAGCAACCTCGTCATTCAGATCCGGGACGTGCGCCGCGAGTACGACATGGGCGGCGAGGTGGTGCACGCGCTCCGGGGCGTGTCGCTGGAGATCCGCCGCAACGAATACGTGGCGATCATGGGCCCGTCGGGCTCGGGCAAGTCCACGCTCATGAACGTGCTCGGCTGCCTCGACACGCCCACCTCGGGCGAATACTGGCTCAACGGCCAGGAGGTCTCGCGCCTCTCCGACGAGGCCCTGGCGCGGGTCAGGAACAAGGAGATCGGGTTCGTCTTCCAGACGTTCAACCTCCTGCCCCGCGCCACCGCGCTCCACAACGTGGAGCTGCCGCTGGTCTACGCCGGCGTGCCCGCGAAACAGCGGCGCGCGCTGGCCGAAGAGGCGCTGGCGCGCGTGGGGCTGGCCCAGCGCATGCACCACAAGCCGAACGAGCTGTCGGGCGGACAGCGCCAGCGCGTGGCCATCGCCCGCGCGCTGGTGAACCGGCCGGCCATGCTCCTGGCCGACGAGCCCACCGGCAACCTCGACAGCCAGACCAGCGACGAGATCATGCGGGTCTTCGGCGACCTCCATGCCGAGGGCCAGACCATCGTGCTGGTGACCCACGAGCCCACGATCGCCGCGTTCGCGCAGCGCGTCGTGGTGCTCCGCGACGGCCGGATCGAAAGCGATCGACTCAACCAGCCATCGGCGGCCTGACGTGCCCATTTTCGAAGCCGTGCGGATGGCGCTGCGCACCATCCGGACCCAGAAGCTCAAGAGCTTCTTCTCGCTGATCGGCGTGCTGATCGGCGTAACGTTCCTCATCGCGGTCGTGTCGATCGTGCAGGGGATGAACGTCTACATGGAAGACAAGTTCGCGAACCAGCTCGTCGGGGTGAACACCTTCCAGGTACGGCGATTCTCGAGCTTCAACAACAACGTGGGCGAGGACACCTGGCGCGAGTGGCTCCGGCGCCCGCGGGTCAACTACCGCGAGGCGGCCCTCATCGAGGAGCGCCTGGAGACGCCGGCCCTGTTCTCCCGCAAGTGCTGGGGCGACGTCAACATCTCCTACGGCGGCAAGGTCGCCAAGCAGATGAACCTGGAAGCGGTCGACGAGGACTACTTCCGGATCAAGAACTACGCGATCGCCAACGGCCGCGCGTTCACGCCTCAGGAAGTGAAGGCCGGCACGCCGGTGATCGTCATCGGCCACGAGGTGGCCGAACGGCTCTTCGCCGGCCTCGATCCCGTGGGTCGCTCGGCCAGCATCGCCGGCCTGCCCTACCGGGTGATCGGCGTGGTGGAGAAGCAGGGGACGCTGTTCGGCATCTCGCTCGACAAGTTCGGCATCGTGCCGTTCACCTCCCAGGCGCGCCGCGAGCTGTGCAACTGGAACGTGGTGCACGAGTTCTGGGTCAAGACCGGCACGCCGCAGCAGATGATGGCCGCCGTGACCGAGGTCGAAGGCATCATGCGCGTGGCCCGCCAGCTCAAGCCCGGGCAGGAGAACAACTTCTACATCCAGACCGCGGAAGGCGCGCTGAGCAGCTGGGAGAAGATCTCCAGGATCCTCTTCCTCGCCCTGCCGGGCCTGGTGGCGATCTCGCTGGTGGTGGGCGGCATCGTGATCATGAACATCATGCTGATGGCCGTGGCCGAGCGCACCCGTGAGATCGGCATCCGCAAGGCGCTCGGCGCCAGGCGGCGGGACATTCTGGCGCAGTTCGTGGTGGAGGCCGCCACCCTCTCCACCGTGGGCGCCGCGCTCGGCATCGCCGTGGGCATCGCGCTCGCCTTCCTCGTGGCCGCTACCACGCCGCTGCCCGCCGCGGTGGCTCCGTGGTCGGTCGCCGTCGGCGTGGTGCTGGGCATCACCGTGGGCATCACCGCGGGGGTCTACCCCGCGAGCCGCGCCGCCAGGCTGGACCCCATCGTCGCCCTGAGGGCCGAATGACCGCCCGCCGCACCTTCTCGCTCGCGCGCGTCCTCGAGGCCATGCGCATGGCGCTCGACTCGCTCCGCGCCAACAAGGTCCGCGCCGCGCTCACGATCCTCGGCGTCGCCATCGGGGTCATGGTGGTGATCGCCATGGCGTCCACGATCACCGGCATCAACCGGAGCGTGGCGAAGATCCTGGAAGACGCCGGCCCGAAGACGTTCTTCGTCTACCGCTACTTCCAGGGCGGGCTCAACGTGTCCGATGGCAGCGACGAACTCTCGCCCTGGCGGAAGAACCCGTGGCTCACCCCCCAGGACGCCGAGATGATCCGGCGCCTGCCCGCTGTGCGGGACGTGAACGTAGGCGAGTACGCCCAGGGCCCGGTGAGCGCGGGCACCAGGGCGCTCAAGAACGTCGACATCGCCGGGTTCGGCCCCAGCTTCGTGCAGGTGATCGGCGGGACCGTCGTGGCCGGCCGCTCCTTCACGCCGCTCGAGTACGCCGCGAGCGCGCACGTGGCCGTCATCAACAACCACGTGGCCGAGGAACTCTTCCCCAACGTCGACCCCATCGGGAAGACCATCCGGATCTTCGGCCAGCCGTTCACCGTGATCGGCCTGCACGTGGAGCCGGCATCGCTGTTCGGCGGCGGCGACCAGATGCGCGTCGCCATTCCCCACACCACCTTCGAGAAAGTGGCGGACTACTTCAAAGGGTGGATGCAGATCGCGGTGATCCCCACCGAGCGGGCCACCGTGAGCGAGGCGGTCGACCAGGTGACGGCGGCGATGCGGGTGAGTCGCGGCCTCAAGCCGGGGCAGGACAACAACTTCGCGGTGGTGACGCAGGACAAGGTCCTGAACACCTTCAACCAGATGACCCGGGGCTTCTTCCTGGTGATGCTGGCGCTGTCGGGCGTGGGGCTCATGGTGGGCGGCGTGGGCGTGATCGCCATCATGATGATCTCGGTGACCGAACGCACCCGCGAGATCGGCGTCCGCAAGGCCCTGGGTGCCACGCCGAACGAAATCCTGTTCCAGTTCCTCATCGAGGCCGCCACGCTCACGCTGGTGGGCGGCGCCGTGGGCCTGGTGGCGGGGGCGCTCATCGCGCTGGCCGTGAACAAGCTCTCCCCCATCCCCGCGGCGATCCCGCTCTGGTCGGTGGTGGCGGCGCTGGTGGCGGCGGCGTTCACGGGCATCCTGTTCGGCATCCTGCCGGCCAGAAAGGCGGCGCGGTTGGACCCGGTGGAGGCGCTGCGGTACGAGTAGGCGGCCGGGTGCGGGCTCATCCCGAGCGCGGCGAGGACTCCCGGCGGCCGCGCTCGGCAGCCCTGCTGGCTCCGCAGCACCAGGTCGAGCCGCACGGTGTCGGACGGGTCTCCGGCCGATCGGAGCGCGCCGCGGCCTTGCACCGTGTCCGGGCGCAGCGCCGCACCCGAGGGCGGCACCCCGATCGCCGTCACCAGCACCTCCGGCAGAGGACGCGATCCGGTGGCCAGCGCCTGGACGAAGGAACCATCCGGGCGCGACGTCGTGCTGGCGGAGTTCAGACTGATGCCGCGGGCGGGCTCCTGCACGTTGAGCCTCACCAACGCGCCCGCCACGGGCTGCCCGGCAGCGTCGCGCACGGTGCCGGCCGCCACCACGTGGGTGTACGGCCCGTCGACGATCATCGTGTCGTCGCCGCAGGCGAGTAACAGGCCCGGAGCGCCACGGCGCCGATCGTGCGCCACCGGGAGCCCCTGAACACGAACATCGTGCGTGGCATCGGACTGCTTTCCGTAGAGGTTCTTGCGCCAGAGCGCCCGGATAGCTGAAGGGCCCATCCTGCGGGCTCCCCCGACACCGCCACCGGCAGCCAAGCACGGTCGACCTGGGCTTCAGCCCATCGTCATGGCCGAGCCGGGGCTTCAGCCACGGGGCGTCAGCCCATAGCCTCGCTCGCTCCCCTCACATGCTCTGCACCCCCAGCGTCACCACATCCTCGATCTCCACCGTCTCGTGGGTGAAGTACGGCTCCCCGTAGCGCTTGCGGATCAGCGAGCCGTAGTGCGCGTTCTGCGTCTCCACCAGCGCATACAGATCCTGTCCCGTGGGAAAGATCTCGCCCGCGCTCTTGGCCCCGTCGAACTGGCTCGCGTAGCAGCGGATCGCCTGCAGCTTCCGCTCGAACTGCTCGGTGATGTCCACCACGAAGGTGGGCTTCACGGCGTCCTCCCGGTACGCCAGCGCGTAGAGAATCTTGTGCGGGCGGTGCGGCGTGCCCGGCGCGTCGTACCTGGCAAGGCCCGCCAGGAAACAGGCGTCCCGCGCCACCTCCGAGGCCACGCGGTGATCCGGGTGCCGCCCCACCGGGAACGGCAGGATCACGACCCGCGGCGCGAAGTGGCGGATGTAGCCCACCAGCACGTGGCGCGTCTCCTCGGTGTTGTGGAGATGCGCGTCGGGCAGGCCGGCATTGAGCCGCTCGGACACGCCCATGATCTCCGCCGCGGCCTCCGCCTCGCGGGCCCGCAGCTCCGCGCTGCCGCGGGTGCCGCTCTCCCCGGCGGTGAGATCGAGGATGCCGGTGGCATACCCCTGGTCCCGCGCCTTGATGAGCAGGCCGGCGCAGGTGAGTTCGACGTCGTCCCGATGGGCGGCGATGGCAAGGATGTCGACAGGCATGAGGATATCGAAGTATCGAGTGCCGATGGTGAGGTGCGCGGCTACCGGCCGCGCGCGGCCGATGGCCTATTCATGGCGCAACGCCTCCACCGGGTCCATCCTCGACGCGCGCTGCGCCGGCACCAGGCCGAACACGAGCCCGATCAGGATGCTCACCGCGGTGGCCAGCGCCGCGCTCCAGAGGGGCACGGCGGACTCGAGCCGGAGCACCGCCTTGAGCGCCTGGCCGACGCCGAGCCCGGCGGCGATGCCAAGCAGCCCGCCGATGAGCGTCAGCGTGGCGGCCTCGACCAGGAACTGCCAGAGGATCTCCCGGTGCGTGGCCCCCAGCGCCTTGCGGAGCCCGATCTCCCGGGTGCGATCGGTCACCGACACCATCATGATCGCCATGACGCCGATCCCGCCCACCAGCAGCGCCACCCCGGACAGCGCGATCATCACCAGAAAGAATACCGAGGTCAGGTTGTTGACGGTGTCGAGGATCTGATCCTGGGTGATGAGGTCGAATGTGTTGGGCATCCCGGGCCGCAGGCCGCGCTCCCGCCGGAGCGCCACCGTCACCAGGTCCTGCGCCTGGTCCACCGTCACGCCCGCACGCGGCTTGATGGCGAAAAAGAGAAAGTTGGTTTCGTCGTAGCGGAAGTTGCGCCTGGCGAACTCGTACGGGATCACGCCGCCGATCTCCTGCCCCGGCGGCTGAAAGATATTGGCGGGCCGCTGATAGACCCCGATGACCGTGACCGTCTTCCCGCCGATCCGGAGGGTCTTCCCCAGCGCGTTCTCGCGCCCGAAGAGCCTGTCGAGGAACGCCTCCTCGATCACCGCGACGTTGGCCCCGCTGCGCAGCTCGCCCTTGGTGAAGAACCGGCCGCGGAGCAGCGTGCCGCCCTGGATCTCCATGAAGCCGTCGTCGGCGCCGAAGAGGGTCACCTGCTGGGTACGGACCCCGTTGCGCTCCATCTTCTCGAACAACTGGATCCACGGGCTCGCGTAGGCGATCTCCGGGATCCGCGCGATCGCCTCGGCTTCCTCGGTGCGGAGCACGGGCCGGATGCGCACGTCGTACGGCAGGCGATCGGGATTGAGCGGCGTCTGCGAGAAGTAGCGGACCACGTAGAACGCGGTGGGGCCCGAGACCTCGATCGCGTTGATGATCTGGCGCCGGATCCCGTCCACGATCGACGCCATCGCCATCACCGTCGCCACACCGATGACCACGCCCAGGATCGTGAGCGCGGAACGGAGCTTGTTGGTGCGAAGCTGCTCGACCGCGATCCAGGCGCCCTCCCTCAGGTTGGGGAGCCGCATGCCTCACTCCGCCCGGAGCGCCGTGATGGGGTCCAGCCGCGCCGCGCGCGTGGCCGGGTAGACGCCGAAGAGAATCCCGGTTCCCGCGGCCACGGCCAGCGCCACACCCACCGACCAGGCCGTGACCCGCGCCGGCAAGGGCGATGCCGAGGCCACCAGCTGCGCCAGCGCCCACCCGCCCAGGACGCCGATCACCCCGCCCAGCGTGGACAGCACGATCGCCTCGATGAGGAACTGGCGGCGGATGTCGCGCCGGGTGGCGCCGAGGGACTTGCGGATGCCGATCTCGCGGGTGCGCTCGTTCACCGTCATCAGCATGATGTTCATGATGACGATGCCGCCCACCACGATGCCGATGCACACCACGGCGGGAATCACGGTGAAGAGGATGCGCGTGAGGCTGCGCCAGAAGGCCACGAGGGCGTCGGCCTTGTCCACCGTGAAGTCGTTCTCCTCGCCGGGCCGGAGCCGGTGCGCGACCCGCATCGCCTCCTCGGCCCGGAGCATCGCGGGCTCCACCTCCTCGGCGTTGCGCATCTTGACCGACACGACCGTGGTCTTCCGCCGCCCGTAGAACGATTCGAACGTGCTGTAGGGGATGAGCGCGAACCCGTCGAACGACTGGCCCAGCACCCGGCCTTTCTTCGCGACCACCCCCTTGACCGTCATCTCGCGTCCGGCGATGCGCACCTTGCGCCCCACCCCCGCCTCGGCGTCGTCGAACAGCTTGTCCGCCACGTCGAAACCGAGCACCGCCACGTAGCGCCGCTCGCGCTCGTCCACGTCGCTGAGCGGCTCCCCCCCGAGGAAGCGGTAGTCCTGCACGACCTGATAGGGCGGCGTGACGCCGAAGACCAGCACGTCGCCCACGGTGCGGTTGCGGTAGATGACATCGGACTGGGGCGTAGGCCAGCCCGACTGGAAGCTCACCGCCTCGGCGTCGGGCAGTGCGCGGCGCACCGCCTCGGCGTCCTCCAGCGAGATCAGCGGCCGCTGATTGATCTTCCGGAGTTCATCGTCGTCCAGCAGGCCCACCGCGATCGGCGTTCGCCGCACCTGAAAGGCGTTGGTGCCGATCACCGCCCCGGTCAGGTTCTCCTTGACGTACGCGTTCATGCCCTGGATGACGGCGACCACGACGACCAGAAACCCCACCGACACGATGATGCCGAGCAGGGTGAAGAACGAGCGCAGCTTGGCGCTGAAGATGGCCTGCAGGGCGAGCTGGAACGCTTCTCGGATCGGCATGGCCGCGAAAGATAAGACGGGCCGCGTGAGCTGTCCCCGCCGGATGCGGGACCGCCCGGCCCTGCTCCACATGTCGGCCGCCGAGTCCGCCCCGGCGCATCGCGGCATGCACGTGGCCCCGGGCGTTCGCTTCCATGCTATTTTCCGGGACCATGAAGCCCGCCATCTACCTCGACTACGCGGCCACCGCCCCGGTCCGTCCGGAGGTGCTGGAGGCGATGCTCCCCTTCCTCGGGCCGACCTTCGGGAATCCGTCGAGCGCCCACCGGTTCGGCCGGGCGGCGCGGGCGGGTCTGGAGCAGGCCAGGCGGGAGATCGCCCAGGCCCTCGGCGCCGAGCCGAGCCAGGTCATCTTCACCTCGGGCGGCACGGAGGCGGACAACCTCGCCATCATCGGGTCCGCGCTCGCTGCCCGGGACCGGGGCGCCCCGATGCGGGTGGCCGTCTCGGCCATCGAGCACAAGGCGATCCTCGCCGCGGCGCACGCCGTGGCGCACCTCGGGGGTGAAGAGGAGCAGATCGCCGTCACCTCCGACGGTCTCGTCGATCTCGACGCGGTGGACCAGGCGTTGGCGCGCCGGCCTGCCTGCGTCTCGGTGATGTGGGTCAACAACGAGGTCGGCACGGTGCAGCCCGTCGCCGAGGTCGCCGAGCGGTGCCGCGCCGCCGGCGTCACGTTCCACACCGACGGCGTGCAGGCGGTGGGCAAGGTGCCCGTGAACCTGGTCGATCTTCCGGGCGTCCTGATGACGATCTCGGGCCACAAGCTCGGCGCCCCCAAGGGGGTGGGGGCGCTCATCGTGCGCGAGCGCAAGGCCGTCGACGCCATCATCCACGGCGGCGGGCAGCAGTTCGGCATCCGGCCCGGCACCGAGAACGTGGCCGGCGCGGTGGCCCTGGGGCGCGCGGTGGCCCTGGCGGTCAAGGAGCAGGAGGCGAACACGGCCCACTGCGCCGCGCTCCGCGACCGGCTGGCCGAGCGGCTCCGCGCGGCCGTGCCCGACGTGGTGATCAACGTCGAGCGCGCGCCGCGCGCCCCGCACGTGCTGAGCCTCTGCGTGCCCGGCGCCGACAGCGAGGCGCTGCTGATGCACCTGGACCTGGCGGGGGTGGCCGCCTCCAGCGGCAGCGCCTGCTCCACCGGCGCGGTGGAACCCTCCCACGTCCTCACCGCGATGGGGGTCCCGCGCGAGCTGGCGCTGGGCGCGGTGCGCTTCAGCGTGGGCCGCGAGACCACCGAGGCCGAGATCGACCGCGCGGCCGAGGTGTTCCCCGCGGTGGTGGCCAAGGTGCGGCAGTTGGCAGGGGTGCTGGGACGTGCGTAGCACGGCGGTCGGGGGCAGGCCCTGATGCGCGTCCTCGTCGCCATGTCCGGCGGGGTCGACAGTTCGGTGGCCGCGGCCTTGCTCGTGGCGCAGGGGCACGAGGTCATCGGCGCCACGATGAAGCTGTTCTGCTACGGCGATGCGGTGCCCGATCGCCCCTGCTGCTCGCTCGACTCGATCAACGACGCGCGTGACGTGGCCCACGCGCTGGGCATCCCGCACTACGTCCTCAACCTCGAGGACCGCTTCCGCCTGCACGTCATCGAAAACTTCGTGCACGAGTACGCGCGGGGCCGCACGCCGATCCCCTGCGTGCGCTGCAACTCGTTCACCAAGTTCCGCGATCTCCTGGCCCATGCCGACGCGCTGGGCTGCGACGCGATCGCCACCGGCCACTACGCCATCGCGAGAGACGGCGCCCTCTATCGCGGCCGCGACCCGGGCAAGGACCAGAGCTACTTCCTGTGGGGCATCGACCGCGCGGTCGTGCGGCGCATGCTGACGCCGGTGGGCGAGCTGACCAAGGCCGAGACCCGCGCCCGCGCCCGCGCGCTCGGCCTCGTGACCGCGGACAAGGAGGAATCGGTCGAGATCTGTTTCGTGCCCGACGATGACTACGTCGGCGTGCTGGAGCGGCACCTGCCGCGCGACGCGCCCGCGCTGAGCCCGGGCCCGCTGGTGTCGGTCACCGGCGAGGTGCTGGGCGAGCATCAGGGATATGCCCGCTACACCATCGGCCAGCGGCGCGGCTTGCCGGGCGGCTCCTCGGAGCCGCTGTATGTCGTCGCGATCCGGCCCGAGAGCCGCGAAGTGGTGGTGGGGACGGCCGGCGACCTGGCCGGCCATGCCGTGCGGCTGGACGAGGTGAACTGGCTGGCCGACCCGCTCGAGGCCGGCCAGCGGTGCGAGGTGCAGCTCCGCTATCGCTCACGGGCGGTGCCGGCGCGGGTGGTGGAGCGGACCGGCGACACGCTCGCGCTCGCGCTCGAGGCGCCGGTGCGCGCGATCACGCCCGGGCAGTCGGGGGTGCTCTATGCGGCGGACGGCAAGGTGCTCGGAGGGGGGATCATCGGATGAACGGTGGCAGGACACTCACGTGGTTCGCTCTCCTGTGCGTGCTCCTCGTCACGCCACTCCCTGCGCAGCAGACGCCGTCCCCCACGAAGTCGCTCGACGTGGACCAGTTGCTCTCGCTCAGGATCATCAGCGATCTGCAGCTCTCGTCCGACGGCAAGCTCGCCGCGTTCACCGTGACCACGCCCTCGCTGGCCGAGAACCGCAACCGCACCCGCGTCTGGCTGCTGGACCTCGCCACCGGCGAGGCCTGGGAGGCCACCGCGGGCCCCGGCAACGAGCGGGCGCCCCGCTTCCATCCCGACGGCAAGCGGCTCGCCTTCATCTCGACCCGCTCCGGCACGCCCCAGATCTGGTCGATGCCCGCACGCGCCGGCGAGACCGTCAAGCTGTCCGCCGTGCCGGGCGGCGTGTCCGACTTCCGCTGGTCGGGTGATGGCCGGCTGATCTTCCTCGCGGCGGACGTGAAGTGGCCGGCGCAGCAGGAGATCGACCAGCGCAACGGCGCCCATCCGACCGACGCGAAGATCTGGACCAACCTGTTCTACCGCCACTGGAACGAGTGGCGGGTGGGCGTGCGCCAGCATGTCTTCCGCCTGGCGCCGCCCGACACACTGGCCGTCGACGTCACGCCGTTCGATCGCGACGTGCCGCCCCTCGCCCTGGGCGGCGTGGACATCGCCACTTCACCGCTCGGCACCGACGTCGCCGTGGTGTTCAACCCCGACTCCAACGTCGCGGTCAGCACCAACAACGACATCTTCACCATGACGCCCGACGGCGAGGGGCTGCAGCCGATCACCACCGCCAACAAAGGCAACGACCACAGCCCGACCTACTCGCCGGACAGCCGCTACATCGCCTATCTGTCGATGGAAACGCCGGGCTTCGAGGCCGACCGCCAGCAGGTGATGCTCTTCGAGCGCGCCACCGGCATTACCCGCTCCCTCACGGCGGACTGGAACCTGAGCGTGGATCGGATCGTGTGGACGCCGGACGCCAAGGCCCTCATCGCGGAGGTGGAGGAACGGGGCGAGCGCGTGGTCTACCGGATCGACGTGGCCACGCGCAGGCGGACCCGCCTCCTGGGCGGCGGGATGATCACCGACGTGTGGATCACGCCCGGCGGAAACGAGCTGATCTTCCTCCGGCAGACCGCGACCTCCCCGCCGGAGGTCTGGCGCGCCGGCATCGACGGCCGCAACGCGCGCCAGGTGAGCAACCTCAACGGCCCGGCCCTGGACAAGCTGGCACTCCAGCCGCTCGAGCGCTTCGCGTTCATCGGCGCCACGCGCGACTCGGTCTTCGGCTGGCTGATGAAGCCGCCGGGGTTCGACCCCGCGAAGAAGTATCCGCTGGTCTACCTGATCCATGGCGGGCCGCAGAGTGCGTGGCTCGACCACTGGAACCAGCGGTGGAACTACGCGATGTTCGCGGCCCGCGGGTACGTGGTGGCCGCCGTCAACTTCCACGGTTCCACCGGCTACGGCCAGAGCTTCACCAACAGCATCAGCGGGCACTGGGGCGACTATCCCTATGAGGACCTGATGAAGGGCGTGGACTATCTGTCCACCCTGCCCTTCATCGACCGCAACCGGATGGGGGCGGCCGGCGCCTCCTTCGGCGGGTACATGATCTACTGGCTGGCGGGCCACACCAACATCTTCAGGACCCTCGTGGCCCACAGCGGCATCTACAACACCGTGTCGTTTGCCGGCTCCACCGAAGAGCTGTGGTTTCCGCACCACGAGTTCGGCGGGTCGCCGCTCGAGCCGACCGCCCGGGATACGTACGCGAAGTGGTCGCCCGCCAACTTCGCGGACCAGTGGAACACGCCGATGCTCATCATCCACGGCCAGCAGGATTTCCGGGTGGACGTGTCCGAGGGCTATCAGGCCTTCAGCAACCTCAGGATGCGCAACCTGCCGGGCAAGTTCCTGTATTTCCCGGACGAGGGGCACTGGGTCCTCAAGCCGCGCAACCGCCGGCTCTGGTGGAACACGGTACTGGATTGGCTGGATCAGTATCTCAAGTAGGCGTCCGCCCGCGCACCCCTCATCCAGGCTCCCTCATGGCCCGTCTCCTCTTCCGCCTGCTCATCAACGCGATCGCGCTCTACGCCGCCACGGAGCTCGTGCCCGGGATCCACTTCACGGGCGACTTGTGGAAACTGCTGCTGGTGGCGGCGATCTTCGGCCTGGTCAACGCCGTGGTGAAGCCGGTCGTGGCGCTCCTCACCTGCCCCCTCGCCCTCCTGACGCTGGGCCTGTTCACCTTCGTGATCAACGCCCTGATGCTCCAGCTCACGGCCTGGCTGTCGAGCGGCTGGAACCTGGGCTTCCGGGTCGATTCGTTCTGGGCGGCACTCTGGGGCGGGCTGCTGATCGGGGTGGTGAGCCTCGTCCTTTCGTTACTCATCCCGGATACCGAGCGCGCCGACTGAGCCGGTAGATTGGCAGGATGACCGAACTCCGCATCCCCCTCCCGGGGGCCGATGTCACGCCGGCGCCGGACCTCCGCCATCCGTCGCTGTACATCAACCGGGAACTGTCCTGGCTGGAGTTCAACCGGCGCGTGCTGCACGAGGCACTGGATCCGCGCACGCCGCTGCTCGAGCGGGTCAAGTTCCTCGGCATCTACAGCAGCAACCTCGACGAGTTCTTCCAGGTCCGGGTGGCCGGCCTCCGTCAGCAGGTGGCCGCCGGCTACACGGAGCGCACCGCCGACGGCATGACCGCGGATGAGCAGCTCCGCTTCATCGCCCGGGTGGTGCGCGAGCAGCAGCGGATGTTCAGCGACTGCCTGCTGCACGACGTGCTGCCCGCGCTCGAGCGGCACGGCATCCGCCTGGTCCTCCGCTACGGCGAGCTGAGTCAGACGGACCGGGACCATCTCTACGGCTACTTCCTGTCGAACGTCTTCCCGGTGCTGACGCCGCTGGCGTTCGACCCGGCGCATCCGTTCCCCCACATCTCCAACCTGAGCCTGTCGCTGGCCGTGGTACTCCGCGGGCAGAACGGCGAAGACCGCTTTGCCCGGGTGAAGGTCCCCAAGATCCTGCCACGCTGGGTACCGCTCACCACGCCGAACCACTTTCTCCCGCTCGAGGCGCTGATCGCCGCGCACCTCGAGGCGCTGTTCCCGGGCGTGGAGATCCTCGGTTCGTACGCGTTCCGGATCACTCGCAACAGCGACTTCGAGATCGAAGGGGGCGACGAGGCCGAGGATCTGCTCGACCTCATTCGCGAGGAGGTGCGCCAGCGCCGCTTCGCCGAGGTGGTGCGGATCGAGGTCCAGCCCGACACCCCCGCCTCGCTGCGCCAGCTCCTGCTGGCGGAATTCACGGCCGAGCAGGAGGCGCCGCTCAAGCCGCTCACCCCGGAGGACGTCTACGAGGTGGCGGGCGTGCTCGACGCCGCCGACCTCATCGCCCTGAGCGCCATCGACGCGCCGGCGCTCCACGATCCGCCGTTCCACCCGGTGACGCAGCCGCGCCTCCAGACCACGCGCAGCATCTTCGACGTGATCCGCGAAGGCGACATCTTCGTCCATCACCCGTTCGACAGCTTCGGCACGTCGGTGGAGCGCTTCATCCAGACCGCCGCGGAAGACCCGGACGTGCTGGCCATCAAGCTCACGCTCTACCGCACCGGGGGCGACGCCAGCATCGCCCGGCACCTCGCCCACGCAGCCGAGCGCGGCAAGCAGGTGGCGGTGCTGATCGAATTGCAGGCCCGTTTCGACGAGGAGAACAACATCGCCTGGGCCAAGCGCCTGGAGGACATCGGCGTGCACGTGAGCTACGGCGTGGCCGGGCTCAAGACCCACGCCAAGGTGATGCTGGTCGTCCGCCGCGAGGGCGACGCGATCCGCCGCTACGTGCACATCGGGACCGGCAACTACAACCCCAAGACGGCCCGGCTGTACACCGACTTCGGCCTCCTCAGCGCCGACCCCGAGCTGGGCGCCGACCTGAGCGACCTGTTCAACGTGCTCACGGGCTTTGCGGCGCCCAGCGGGTATCGCAAGCTGATCGTGGCGCCGAAGGGCATGCGGGCCCGGTTCCTCGAGCTCATCCGTCGCGAGATCCAGCACGCGCGCGCGGGGCGGCGGGCGCGTATCCTCGCCAAGATGAACGCTCTCGTGGACCCCGAGATCATGGTCGCGCTCTACGAGGCTTCCCGCGCGGGCGTGGAGATCCAGCTTATCATCCGCGGAATCTGCTGCCTGCGCCCCGGCATCCCCGGCGTGAGCGACAACATCCGCGTGATCAGCGTGGTCGGGCGGTTCCTGGAGCACTCCCGCGCGTTCTGCTTCCTGAATGGCGGACGGGAGGAGGTCTACATCGGATCGGCGGACTGGATGCCGCGCAACCTCGATCGCCGCATCGAGGCCGTGGTGCCGATCTCCGAACCCGCGCATCGGCACGGCATCCGGGCCATCCTGCAGCTCATGTGGGAGGACAACCGTCAGGCCTGGGAACTGAACGCCGACGGGACCTACACCCAGCGGCGCCCGCCCTCCCCCGCGGAGGAACGCTCGACGCACCGGATCCTGATCGAGCAGGCGCGGTAGGAACGGGCGCCCCCGGAACGACGCAGGGGCGGGATGCAGCCCGCCCCTACCACTTCAATCCGGCCGCCTCCGCGAGCTTCTTCATCAGCTCCTGCTGTTCCGGCGTGAGGTGCTCCGGTATCGTCACCTGCACCTCGACCAGCTGATCCCCTCGCTGGCCGTTCTTTTCGATCCCCTGCCCCTTGATGCGGAACTTGCGGCCAGGCTGTGTGCCGGGCGGGATCTTGAGGACCACCCGCTTGTCGTCCAGGGTGCGCACCCGGAGCTTGGTGCCGAGCGTCGCCTGGGCGATGTTGATCGGCACCGAGCAGATCACGTCGAGGCCGTCGCGGCGGAAGAAGCGGTCCGGCTGCACCTGGAAGGTGACGATGAGGTCGCCGGCCTGGCCGCCCGGGGCGCCGGGCTGTCCCTGGCCCTTGATGCGCACCTTGGTGCCGGTGTCCGTGCCCGGGGGTACGGTGATCATCACCCGCTTCTCGGTGCGCACGTCGCCGAGGCCGCCGCAGGTCGGGCACGGCTCGCTCGGGATCTTGCCCCTGCCCCGACACTTGGGACATGGCCGGTTGACCGCGAAGCCGCCCTGTCCGAACGAGACCGTCCCCCGGCCACCGCACTCGTCGCAGGTGACGAGCGTGGCGCCCGGAGCCGCCCCGCTCCCCCCGCATTGCGGACAGCGATCCACCACCGGCAGCGTGACCGGCAGCTTGCCGCCGAGCGCGGCGAGGCGGAACGGGACCTCGACCTGCACCTCCAGCGTCTCGCCGCGGCCGCCGGCCGTTTCGCGCCGGCCTCGCCCGCCGAAGATCGACGAGAAGATGTCCCCCAAGCCGAAGCTGCCGAAGTCCCCGAAGTCGAACCCCGGCTCCTCCTCGAAGGGGCCGCCCGCACCGGGACGGAACGGTCCGGTCCTGGGCCCCGCACCGGCGCCGGAGGAACGCCGCTGGAAGCCTCCGTCGAACGCGCCGAGACGCCGCATCGCATCGTACTGTTTCCGCTTCTCCGGATCGGACAGTACGGCATGGGCCTCGGAGATCTCCTTGAAGCGCTCCGCCGCCTGTGGATTATTGGGATTGGCGTCGGGGTGATACTGCTTCGCGAGCTTCCGATAGGCCTTCTTGATGGCATCCTGAGACGCCGATTCGGGGACGCCCAGGATCTGGTAGAAGTCCTTCGCCACTTATGCGTGACCTTCGCTCGAGTAGACCTCGACTCGCGCCGGCCGCACCAGTGCCCCCTTGAACCGGTAGCCGGTCTGGAACGTCGCGCGGACGATGTGATCCTGCTCCGGCGTGGGCGGAGGGACCACCGACACGGCCTCATGGAGGCTCGGATCGAACCGCTGGCCCACGGGGTCGATGCGCTCGAGCCCCGCCGCCTCGAGTTCCTTGCGAAGCTTCCGGTCCACGAGGAGTGTCCCCTCGCGGAGCGCGTCGTAGGGCATCTGGTCGGGGTCGCCGGCTACGAGCCGGTCCATGTCGTCCAGCACCTCGAGCAGCCGGAGCACGAACGCCGCCTGCGCGCGGTCGGCAAGTTCGTTGCGCTCCTTGGCAATCCGCTTGCGGAAGTTGTCGAACTCCGCCATGAGCCGGAGATGGCGGTCGGTCGCCTCGGCCAGCTGCTGTTCCAACCGCTTGACCGCCTCCTCGGGCGGCTCGACCGGAGCAAACGAAGCATCGACGGGCGATGCAGCACCATTGCCGCCCGAGACGGCAGACTCAGGAGCATCCGGCGCGGGCGTGGCGGCAGTGGGATCAGTCATTCCGGGCCTTCTAACTGGTTGTTCCATCTTCGGTTCGGCCGGCATCCGCCGACCGCGGGCACAGGGAAGTTAATCGCAACGCCCGTGCCCGGCGACCACGCCAGAATGGCAGAATCGAAGCCGATCAGTCACCCAGCATCCGCCACAGCCGGAACAGGCACGCCTGCGCCGCCCGGCTGCGAATCTCCCCGCGGCTGCCGACCAGCACATAGCGGACGGCTTCCTCGCGGTCGCGCACCGAGAGGCCGATCCACACGGTGCCCACGGGCTTGGCCTCGCTGCCGCCTTCGGGCCCGGCGATGCCCGTCACCGACACCGCCGCGTCGACCCCCAGCGCCTCCCGGGCGCCGCGCGCCATCGCGCGGGCCACCTCCTCGCTGACCGCGCCGTGCGCCGCGATCAACGCCGGATCGACGTGGAGCACCTGGCTCTTGATGGCGTTGTCGTACGCGATGATTCCGCCGCGGAAGGCCCGTGAGCTGCCGGGGATCGCCGTGAGCCGCCCGCCGATCAGCCCACCGGTGCACGACTCCGCGGTGCCGACCGTGAGCTGCTGCCGCTCCGCCTCCGCCAGCACGACCGCGGCGAGGTCGCCGTCGCCCTCGGCGTAGACCCACTCGCCGGCCCGCTCGCGCAGGCTCGCCACGGCGGTGGCGAGCCGGGCGTCCGCCTCGTCGGGCTCGAGGTCCCAGGCCGTGACCCTGAGATCCACGCCCTCGATGCCCGGCAGGTAGGCCAGCGTCAGTGGCGCGATCACCGTCTCGATGTCGCCGAGACGCTCCGCGAGGTTGGACTCCGGGATCAGCGTGGTGCGCACGGTGCGCGAGCGGATCACACGCCCGTGGCCCCGGCCGGCCAGCCGGGGAAGGACCTCGTCCTCCATCAGGCCCATCATCTCCCGCGGCACGCCGGGCAGCACGATGGCCAGGCCGCGAGCGCCCTCGAGCCAGAGACCGGGCGCGGTACCGGCGCGGTTGGGCAGCACCACGGCGCCACGAGGGACCTCCGCCTGGTTGCGGTTCAACGCCGCGAGCGTGCGCCCCAGGCGGGCGTACCGCCGCTCCAGCTCGTCCCACACGCCCTGGTGGAATTCCAGCGGCGCGTCGAACAGCTCCGCGATGACCTGCTTGGTGACGTCGTCGCGGGTGGGGCCCAGGCCGCCGGTGGTGAGGACGGCCCCGGTGCGGGCCAGCGCTGCACCGATTGCGTCCCGGATCTGCGCCGCATCATCGGCCACGCTGGTCCGACGGACGACCCGGACGCCCCGGGCGGCCAGCGCCCGGCCGAGCCATGCGCCGTTGGTGTCGACCGTGAAACCGAGGAGAAGCTCGGTGCCGATGGTGATGAGCTCGATGTCCATGGTGCTGATCGTCGGTCGCCCGTCGGATCGCGTCACCCGCCCGACCAGCCGGCCAACCGCGGGCGACCGGCAAGGTTCCTACCGCTTGCCGGCAAACAGCTCGCGATAGCGGTAGATGTAGGCCGCGAAGGAATAGAGCGTGAGCAGGGTGGCGATGGCGAGGGAGACCGCCACGAAGCCGCCGTGAAACTCGTTCCACCACTCGGCGAAGCGGCTGCCGCCCCAGCCGAGCGGCTTGCGGGCGTCGCGGAAGGCAAACCAGAGGATCGTCGCGCCCACGAAGATGTTCTGGAAGACCGTCTTGAGCTTGCCCGCCCCGGCGGCCGGGATCACGACGCCCCTGCGCTGGGCCCAGTGGCGGAACCAGGTCATGGCGAACTCGCGGCCGATGAGGAGCACGCAGACCCAGAGCGGGATGCTGCCCCAGACCGGAATGCCGTAGACGTCCTCGCGCTGGCGCGAGATGAAGTAGATCGGGACGATCGTGGCGAGCAGCAGCAGCTTGTCGGCGAGGGGATCCAGGATCTTGCCGAGATCGGTGACGAGGTTGCGGCTGCGGGCCAGGTAGCCGTCGTAGACGTCGCTCACGGCGGCGATGATGAACACCACGAAGCAGATCACCTTCGGCCAGTAGCCCTGGATGAACGGCAGCAGCGCGATCACCGGCGTGATCGCGATGCGCACCACCGTGATGACGTTGGGCAGGGTCCAGATCACGGGCTTGGGGTCGGTCACAGCCCTTTACCCCAGGGTCTTGATGACGAGCTTGCTCACGGCCCGGAGCGTGTCGAACACGCCGATGCCCTGCGTCGCCACGGCCTCGAAGGCCGGCGCCCGTTCCACCCACACACCATCGTACTGCTGGATGAGGAATTCGCCCGGGTAATTGGGATCGGGCGTGACCACCTGCCGGGCGGGCTGCTCCAGCGGCCAGCCGGGGTTGAGCGCCGCCTGAAGGTCGGCGATCGGGGCGGCGTTGGGCAGGTCGCGCTTGTTGTACTGGATGACGAACGGAATCTTCGTGAGGTCGAGTCCGTGCTCGAGCATGTTGTCGTAGAGGTTCTGCATGGACTCGATGTTGGCGTCCATCCGTTCCACCTGGCTGTCGGCCACGAACACCACGCCGTCCACGCCTTTGAGGATGAGCTTGCGTGAGGCGTTGTAGTACACCTGGCCCGGCACGGTGTAGAGGTGGAAACGGGTCTTGAAGCCTCGGATGGTGCCGAGGTCGACCGGCAGGAAGTCGAAGAAGAGCGTGCGCTCGGTCTCGGTGGCCAGCGAGATCATCTTGCCGCGGAACTGCGGCGCCACCTTCTGGTACACATGCTCGAGGTTGGTGGTCTTGCCGCCGAGCCCCGGCCCGTAGTAGACCAGCTTGCAGTTGATTTCGCGCGAGGCGTAGTTGATCATCGACATCGGACGGGTGTCTCCTTACGCCCCGAAGAGCCGGTCGATCTCCTCGGCAGCCTCGCCGAGGAATGCCCCTTCCATGCGCGGCGCCGCGCCCTGGCCGGCGTCGCGCGCCATCCCCGTGAACACCCGCTCGAGCGCCTGCACCGCCCCCT
>JBMOPM010000279.1:0-1856 GCA_049323575.1 Gemmatimonadota bacterium
CGTAGGAATCGAACCTACAACCTAGTGATTAAGAGTCACTTGCTCTGCCAATTGAGCTAGCGGCGCGATTGATTCCGGTGAACCGGCCACAGCCTCGGGCCCCGGGCCCCGGGCCCCGCGGGCCGGTCGATCGCCGGAGCGATCGACCCATAGCCCCAACGGGAATCGAACCCGTCTTTCGACCTTGAAAGGGTCGCGTCCTAGCCGATAGACGATGGGGCCGACTTCCCGCCGGGCCGACCTTCACTTGTCATAGCGCTAACGGGATTCGAACCCGTGTTCCAGCCTTGAGAGGGCTGTGTCCTAGGCCTCTAGACGATAGCGCCACAATCACCACGCACCCTCAGGGTCGAAGCGCCGGCGGCACCTCGCTCCCGCGCGGCAGCGGTCTGCACCTCACGGCACCCGACCTCTGCTACCTGCCACCTCACCACAGGCCCGGAGGGAATCGAACCCCCAACCCCCGGTTTTGGAGACCGGTGCTCTACCAGTTGAGCTACGGACCTAGAGCCCCGCTCTCTTCACTCCTCCTGCCTTGATCCAGCCGAGGGTGGCTGACGGGAATCGAACCCGCAACCTCCGGAGCCACAGTCCGGCGCTCTAACCGATTGAGCTACAACCACCGCGAGCGGCGCGGGCTCGAACCGAGCCGCAAAACTATGTCGTGGCACGCGGTTGGGTCAAGTCCAGAACTGCGCCATGAGGTCGGCCGTCCGCGGGTCCGGCACCACGGTTTTCCCGTCGATGGACGCCACCGGCACGACGCCGCGGACGGCGTTGGCGACGAACAGGCCGCGCTGCTCGAGCCCCGCTGGCGGCACGGCCCGCTCGCTCAGGCCGCCAGCCAGCTCTTCGAGCCGCGCCCGGGCCACGCCCGGCAGCACGCCGAGGCTGAGCGGCGGCGCGGCGAGGGCCCCGTCTTCCCACCAGAAGACCGACCAGATGGCGCATTCGGCGACCTCGCCCCCGGCCGTGAGGAGCAGGGCGTCGTCCGCCCCCTGCGCCTCCGCCTCGGCGCGGGCCCGGTCGAAGACGTCCCGCTCGGTGGTCTTGTGCGGGTAGGGGCGGTGGCAGGTCTCCACGAGGGCAAGGCGCACCGGCGTGGTCGGCCCCACGGGACGCTCGGAAACCGTCAGGCCGCGCGGCCCTACCTCGAGCCGGTGGACGCGATCGGCCCCGCCGGCCGGCACCTCGAACTCGAGCGGGAACGGAATGCCCAGCGCGCGACAGCTCGCCACCAGGCGCCTCAGGTGCAGGTGCCAGAGCGGCGCGGCGCCGGCCCGCACGCGGACGGTCTCGATCAGCAACGGCGATCGCGGCATCACGCCACCTCGGATCCGTGCCGGCGCGCCGGTGCCTCGCGCATGCTGCGCACGACGGTGGCGCTCAGGATGATCGCGCCGCCCACCGCGGCCCACGGCCCCGGTATCTCGCCGTGCGCGAGCCAGGCCCACAGCGGATTGAAGGCCGGTTCCACGAGCAGCAGCAGCGACGCTTCCAGCGCGGACACCTCGCCGATGGCGCCGGTAACGAGGACGTAGGCCAGCGCGATCTGGAAGATGCCGAGGTAGACCAGCACACCCCAGTCGCCGATCGGGTGGCTGCCGAGCGGCAGGGCCATCGGGAGGCCGCCGAGGAACGCGAAGATGTTGCCCAGCACCACGGCCGACGCCGCGGACGGCGCGCCCTCGCCCGGCTCACGGCCGGCGCTCATCCAGCGCAGCCCGATCACCGTGAAGGCCCACGCAACCCCGGCCATGGTGGCGAGGACGTTACCGCGCACCGGGTCCGGCGCGGTGCGGGCGGGCGCGTCCGCGCCGACGAAGAACAGCACGAGGCCCGCGGCCATGACCGCG
>JBMOPM010000280.1:0-1848 GCA_049323575.1 Gemmatimonadota bacterium
CAGCATCATCGCGATCGACGAGCCGGCATTTCACGGCGGCGCCACGACGCGGGTGTCGATCTTCATGAACGTGTTCGACGTCCACGTGAACCGGTATCCGACCGACGGCACCGTGGCGTACCGGCACTACCACCCGGGCCGCTTCCTCAACGCCGCGGGCGAGAAGGCGAGCCTGGAGAACGAGCAATCGTCGGTCGGCGTGATGACGGGCCGCGGCAAGCTGCTGATCCGCCAGATCGCCGGCCTCATCGCCCGGCGGATCATCACCGACCACCAGCCCGGCGCCGTGGTGCGCCAGGGTGAGCGGATGGGCCTGATCCGCTTCGGGTCGCGCGTGGACCTCTTCCTGCCGGCCAATGTGCGCGTGCTGGTCCGCGAGGGACAGCGGACGCGGGCCGGAGAAACGGTGGTGGCAGAATGGGTCTGATGCCGGAACACCCGCTGCCCCGCCCGACGATGAAGCACGTCGTCGTGGTGGTGCCGAACGCGTTCACGCTGGGCAACCTGTTCTTCGGCTTCTGGGCGATGGTGCGCGCCTCCCAGGGCAACTTCGTCTGGGCCGCGTGGTACGTCGTCTTCGCGGGCATCCTCGACATGCTCGACGGCCGCATCGCGCGGCGGATGTCGCAGGGCGGGACCCGCTTCGGTGCGGAACTCGACTCGCTGGTGGACGTGATCTCGTTCGGCGTGGCGCCGGCGTTCATCATGTACTTCCTCGAGTTCCGCAACGCCGGGCGCTTCGCCTGGGTGCTCTGCTTTCTCTACGTCGTGGCGGCGGCGCTGCGGCTGGCCCGGTTCAATGTGCAGTCGGTCGGCCAGCCGTCCACCGGGTGGTTCACTGGCATGCCGTCCCCGGCGGCGGGGATGACGCTCGCCGTCTACTACCCGTTCAGCCAGACGGAGTGGTACCGCCGGTCGCTGGCCTACCTCGATCTGCAGCACGAGGGGCTCACGATCCTCATGCTCACGCTCGCCACCCTGATGGTGAGCAACGTGAAGTATCCCAAATGGCCGGCCATCGGGATCCGGACGGCCAGGGGCTGGTTCGGCATCGTCGTCTACCTCGCCATCCTGGCCGGCGGGCTGCTTGTCCCGGAGTATTTCCTGTTCCCCCTCGGCATCGCCTACCTGCTCTACGGGCTGCTGCGGGCCGTGGTGCTCGGGCTGCTGGACCGGGGTGAGGGCGAGGGGGAGCCCGACGCCGACCATTCCGCGCCCGTCTCCCTTCTCACCCAGCGCCGGCGCACGGACGGAAGCCGGCAGCGCAAGGAGCCGACCGAATGACCTACCGGGTACACGTCAGGGTCATGCCGCGCGCCGGCCTGCTGGATCCGCAGGGCCAGGCCGTGGAGCACGCCCTTGCCGCGCTCGGCTTCGCCGAGGCGAGCAACGTTCATGTCGGGCGCGCGATCGAGTTCGACCTCGACGCGCCGTCCCGCGCCGACGCCGAGGCGCGGGCCCGCCAGATGTGCGATCGGCTGCTCGCCAACCCCGTCACCGAGGATTATCTCCTCACGGTGGAGGACTGAGCCCATGCTGCGCGTGGCGGTGATCCGCTTTCCCGGCAGTAATTGCGACGAGGACGCCCTCCGCGCCGCTCGGATGGCAGGCGCGGAGGCCCATTTCGTCTGGCACCGCGACACCGATCTCCGCCAGGCCGACGCGGTGATCCTGCCCGGCGGCTTCAGCTACGGTGACTACCTGCGCTGCGGCGCCATCGCACGCTTCAGCCCGGTGATGCAGGCCGTGGCCCGCCACGCGGCGGCCGGCGGGCCCACCTTCGGCATCTGCAACGGCTTCCAGATCCTCTGCGAGGCCGGGTTGCTGCCTGGCGCGCTGGTGCGCAAC
>JBMOPM010000281.1:0-1845 GCA_049323575.1 Gemmatimonadota bacterium
CGCGCTCCGCTTGCGAGGGGACAAGCTAGACGGGCTGCTCCAGCCTGTCAACCAACGAGACGTCGCGACCGGTGAGGACCGGCCGCCCGGCGCCCACCGTGGGATCGTGCTCGAAGACGAGCAGCCAGCCGCCGTCCACCGCCTCGCGCAGCAGCGCCCGTTTGCTCTCCAGCGTCCGCAGCGGCTCCAGGTCGTACCCCATGATCCACGGGAGGGGCAGGTGCGCCGTAGTCGGGATCACGTCCGCGAGAAAGCAGGCCGTCTCGCCCCCGCTCGCGACCACGATCGACATGTGGTACGGCACGTGGCCCGGCGTGAGCCGCGCGCGGATGCCCGGCAGGATCTCCCCGTCCCCCTCCACCAGCCGCCACTTCCCCGCCTCGGCCACCGGCTCGAAGTTGGGCGGCAGGTAGCTCGCCCGGGTGCGCTCGTTGGCACGCCGCGCGAATTCCAGTTCGCCGCGCTGGGTGATGTAGGTGGCGTTCGGGAAGGCGAGGCGGGGCGGCGCCGGCTCCGGGTCGCGCCCCGCGTCGTCCGCCTGCGGCCTCAGCGTGTTGCCACCCGCATGATCGAAATGCAGATGCGTGTTGATGACCCACCGCACCTCGTCCGGCGTGAAGCCGGCGTGCCGGATGGCGTCCTCGAGCCGCGTGGGGCCCGGATGGCCCGCGTTGGCCACGCCGTAGATGTCGAGGAACTTGGCGTCCTGCTTGTCGCCCAGCGCGGTGTCGATCAGGACCAGGCCGTCGGGGTGTTCGACCAGCAGGCAGCGCATGGCGAGCGGGATCCGCCGGCGCTCGTCCACGGTGACCCGCCTGGACCAGAGGGTCCACGGCACGACGCCGAACATGGCGCCGCCATCGAGCCATTGCACGCCCCCGTCGAGCAGGTGGCAGCGGAAGGAGCCGATGGCAAACGGGACAGAGAGCGGCATGGATGCGGGGACAGGGTCAGGACGAGGGAATCGTCCGTCTCCCGCGCCTCGCCTGAATCGCCTCCAGGTCCGCGATCGTCCGAGCCCCGTGGCCGCGGGCGAGGTCAATCAGCCGAGTGAGGAGCCGGGCGGTGACGAGGGCGTCGCCGGCGGCGCGGTGGCGGGCGGGGTTCTCGAGGCCGAACCAGTGCATCAGGCTGTCCAGGGCGCAGGACTCCACCCCCCGCACCAGGCGTCGCGCCAGGCGCACGGTGCACAGGCGCTGGCTCTCCAGCGCGAGCCCGCGGGTGCGGCGGAATTCCCCGTTGAGGAAGGCCCAGTCGAAGCGCGCGTTGTGCGCCACGAACACCCGGCCCGACAACGTGCCCAGCAGCTCGTCGGCGATCTCCTCGAACGTAGGCGCCCGGGCCACCATCGCGTCGGTGATGCCGGTGATGGCGCTGACCCGCGGCGGAATCGGCCGGCCGGGGTTGACCAGCCGGTCGAACACGACCTCGCAGCGGGCACCGTGCACCACGACCACGCCCACTTCGGTGATGCGGTCGTCGCCGCGGGCGCGGCTGCCGGTGGTCTCCACGTCCACCACGGCAAAGGCACACTCGTCGAGCAGCGCGCCGCCGCGGGCGGCCGTGACGAGGCCCCACCGCAGGTCCGGCAGGCGACACACCCGGGGATCGGCGCCGAGGAGGGCCACGGCGAGCCGGTCGGCCACGGCGTCGGGCGCGTGCGCGAGGCCCATCACTTCCCGGGCCAGGCGGGCCGACGATGCCGGTCCGTCGGCGAGGAGGGCCAGCGCCCGGTCGGCGAGCGTGCTGGCGGGGTGGGCGGCGAGGCCGATCACAGGTCCTCGCGCACCAGGGGCAGGGTCATGCAGCGGGGACCGCCGCCGCCACGCACCAGCTCGCCGCCAT
>JBMOPM010000282.1:0-1841 GCA_049323575.1 Gemmatimonadota bacterium
CGAGGAGCGGTCGCTCGGGATCCGCGACACCGAACAGGTTGGCCGTGATGCCCGTGCTTCGCGGATATCGGCCGGACAGCAGCGTCGCGTGGCCGGGGGCCGTCTCGGTGATGGCGTGGTCGTGGCCGGCGCGGCTGAACACCGCGCCGCCCGCGAGGAGCCGCGCGAGGCCGCCCGTGAACTGCCCGCCGAAGCGGTCGACATGGTCGGCGGCGAGCTGGTCGACGGTGATCACCACGAGCAGCGACGGGCGCGCGGCGGCCGCTGGGGTGGCGGGCGCGTTCGCCGGCAGCGCGGCCAGGACCAGGCGGAGGAGCGTGAAGGCCACGTCCGAGCGTACTGCCCGCCGGTGGCCGGCGCAATGGCCGACCGGCGTCGATCACGCTATGATGGAGGTCTACCCCACCTCGAGGCAGGCACGACATGGCGCAACGCGCCGGGACTCACCTGCTTCAGCACGTCCGGCGGAACTACCCGCTGCGGATCGCGATCTACTACCTCGTGATGGGCGGTGTCGGGATCGCCGGCTGGCGCCTGCTGCCGCCCCTGACCCAGCAGTCGGCCAGCGACGTGCTCACCAACCTGATGAGCCAGGCGGGCGAAGCGGCCAGGGGCACCAGCCCCAGCATGCTCCCGGCGGCCGCCGCGGACCAGCCCCCGCGGGCGCTGGAGGCCGCCATCGCGGCGCTGGGCGCCCTCGTGCTGGCACTGCCCGCGGCGTGGGTCTACATGTACACCCGCCAGCGCCGGGGCTATCGCCAGTCGATGGTGCACTCGCTGGTGCTGTTGCCCGTGGTGGTGGCGGGCATCGTGGTGCTCGTGAAGAACAGCCTCGCGCTCGCGTTCGGCCTTGCCGCGATCGTGGGCGCGGTCCGCTTCCGCAACAACCTCGACGACAGCCGCGACACGGTGTTCATCCTCGCCGCCACGGGCCTGGGCCTCGCGTCGGCGGTGCAGATGGACGTGGCGGTCGTCGCCTCGATCCTGTTCAACGTGGTGGTGCTGGGACTCTTCTATACCGACTTCGCCCGCACCCCGCCCTCGCTGGAGGGCGTTCGCGCGCAGCGCCAGATGGAGCGCGCGCTCGCCACCGCCAACCGCACCAGCCAGTTCGTGGCGCAGGTCGATCGCCAGATCCTGGAGAACCTGGCACCCGAGCAGCTCGATGCCCTCGCCGAGCGGCTGCGCCGGCGCCGCGAGGAGGTCGGCGAGGACCTGCCCTCTCCCCTGCTGCGCGACTTCGACCGGCGCCTTCGCATCCACACCACCGACGCCGATGCGCTGCGCGATCAGATCGAGCCCGTGCTCGATCAGCGCGTCAAGCGCTGGCGCCACACCGGCACCAGCGAGGAGGCGAGCGGCACGGTGGTGGAATACGCCGTCAAGCTCAAGAAGGGCATGAGCCCCGGCGCGCTCACGACGACGATCCGCGGCGAGGGCACGCCATACGTGGTGGATGTCGAGATCCTGTAGGGCGTTCCTCATCGCCGGCGCCCTGACGGCGGCCGCGCCGCCCACGCCGGCGCAGGACCGGCGGGCGGAGCCGCTCTGGGTGGAGACGGAGCCGCTCGTCCTCCAGCTCGCCTTCGACCGGAAGGCGGTGTTTCGGGTGCGGGATACGCTCAGCACCGCGACCTTCCCCGCCACGCTGTCATGGCACGACGCCGCGGGCGCCGCGCAGTCCGTACCCCTCACCGTCGCCACCAGGGGCAACTTCCGGCTGGCGAGCAGCAACTGCACGTTCCCGCCGCTCCGACTGGCGTTCGCAAAGGAGGCCGTGCGGAACACGCCCTTCGCCCGCCAGCAGGCCCTCAAGCTCGTGACGCACTGTCAGGAGCGCG
>JBMOPM010000283.1:0-1831 GCA_049323575.1 Gemmatimonadota bacterium
GATGCGCCGCGAGATGCCGCCGCCGCGCGGATTATTCGGCATCAGCACCAGGTAGCGGCCGGCGAGGCTGATGTAGGTGGTGAGGGCGGCGCCCTTGGTGCCGCGCTCGTCCTTGTCCACCTGGACGATGAGCTCGTGGCCTTCCTTGAGCAGCTCCTGCACGCGGCCGCGCGCCTCGCCGTCCACCGGAATCGAGTTGCGGGAGATTTCCTTGAACGGGAGAAACCCGTGGCGCTCGCCGCCGTAGTCGACGAACGCCGCCTCGAGGCTGGGCTCGATGCGGGTTATGACCCCCTTGTAAATACTGCCTTTACGCTGCTCCTTGCCGGCAGTTTCGATGTCGAGATCGACCAACTTCTGGCCGTCGACGATGGCGACCCGCAGCTCTTCGGGCTGGGTCGCGTTGAAAAGCATACGCTTCATGAAGCTGTCTCCCGCGCTCGCGACACGGGGTCGACCAAACCGAGAGCGGCACCCAGAAAAGGGCCGCCAGGACCGTGAGGCTGGTGAGGAACTCCGGTGTCAGCATCGGGGAGTGCATCGCAGCGTTTGTCCTGCTCTGGTCATGGAAGGACTTGCCGGGAACTGGCGGTATCGGCGGAAACGACGCCTCCGCGCCGGCGGTGGGCCGCCGGCCGGTCGTGCGTTCACATGCCACCGGAGTTCCGCGTGGGTTGAGCGCGTCGCTAAACTAATGGTTGCCGCTACTTGTCTCTGGCGAGCGGCATTGGCCAACGATTCTTGTCCCGTGACGACGTCGTTACAGCTTGTTGGCCGGGTGGCCGAAGGCCCCCGATCCCCGCTTGCGATCGCGTCAGGAGCCACCAAGTATAAGCAGAATGAAGGATTTAGGCAAAACACCGGGGATTGTGGAGGAAGTGGGTCCCGAGGCCGAGGAGCAGCGCATCGACAACTTCCTGCTGCGGCGTTTCAAGGGGGTGCCCAAGAGCCACGTCTACCGGGTCCTGCGGACCGGGCAGGTCCGGGTCAACAGCCGCCGGGTCGGTCCGGAGTACCGGCTCAAGCCCGGGGACCGGGTTCGACTGCCACCGGTGCGACGCGCCGACCGGACAGCGGCATCCGGCCCGGTCCGGGGTCTCGACCTCTGGCGGCGCGCCGTCCATGAGGACGATGCGCTGGCCGTGATCGACAAACCCGCCGGCGTGGCGTCCCACGGCGGTAGCGGGGTCAGCCATGGGCTGATCGAGTCGCTGCGCGCCCGGCGCCCCGATCTGCGTTACCTGGAACTGGTCCACCGGCTGGACAAGGAAACGTCGGGCCTGATCCTGGTGGCCAAACAGCGCAACGCGCTGACCGCGTTGCACGCGCAGCTGCGCGCCGGGAGCGTCGAGAAAAGCTACCTGGCGCTGGTGCGGGGCCCGTGGCAGGCGCGCGATGCGACGGTCTCGCTGCCGTTGCTCAAGCACCTTAACCGGGCGGGGGAGCGGCATGTCAGTGTCCACCGCGACGGCCAGCGGGCCGAGACGGTCTTCGAGGCCGTGCGGCGTTATCGCGACCTGACCCTGATGCGGGCTCGGCTGCTGACCGGGCGCACACACCAGATCCGCGTGCATCTCGCGCACCTGGGCCATCCCATCGCAGGCGATGAGAAGTACGGCGATTTCGCCTGGAACCGGGACCTCGCCCGCCGCGGGCTGAAGCGGATGTTCCTTCACGCCGAGCGCCTTGCGTTCGAGCATCCGCGCAGCGGCGAGCGGATGGAACTGCGCGCGCCCCTGCCGGATGACCTGGCGGGTTTCCTGGACCGGCTCGAGGCGGGCGCGCCGGCCGCGGCGGCGGTGTAGCGATGGACGGCGCGCGGCAATTCGAT
>JBMOPM010000284.1:0-1805 GCA_049323575.1 Gemmatimonadota bacterium
CAGAGGCCTCGCAAGCGAACGCGTGACGCCGCCGGGATCCTCGCCCAGACGATGGACGCGAGGACGACGGCGCCGGCAGTGGGGGCGGGTGTCGATGCAGGCGCCGAGGAGTGGCATGGGCAAGTCGACCGGATCCGCGCCCTGGTCCAACGCTGGACGGGTAACCCCCTACAGGTCATCGACATGTCCTTCTACGACTGGTGGGAACCGAGCGAGGACGGCCGCCGGCTGCTCGCCGAGATCGGGCGCGACGGGATCGAGGTAGCCCGTTCGGACAAGCTGCCTGCGGCCTCGACCACGGGGATCGGCGTTGGCTAGGCAACGAACCGTCACTGCCGGACTACCTGAAGCCCGTGCGCGGATGAGAGCGGCGCGGGCGTACCTACAAGTAGCTGAGCTTGTCCTGGCCGAAGAGGAACGCGGGAGTTCCTGAACGTCAGTGCAGGGCTTGCCGTCCTGGCCGGCGTCGCGGCCGCCGATGCCGTGTGCGCGCGACGCGTCGGGCAGATCCACCGCGGCGACGACCACCGCGACGCCGCGGCCCTCCTTGAGCGGTCCGTCCCCGACGGCGCGAAGCTGGCCGCGACGTACCGGAGGCTCATCGACCTCAAGGACGAGGCACACTACGGCGTCTACCTCGTCTCTGCCCGGAAGGCGAGAGACGCCGTCCGGTGGGCGCATGAGCTCGTGGTACGTGCTGCACAAGAAGTCGAGCGGTGAGCCGGTCGACGTCCCGCACCGGAGCCAGGCCTCGCCCGGGTACCGCCTGGTGGTGGCCTCCGTGAGGGCTGTCGCGGCCTCCCCGATGATGTCCAGTAGCCGCTCCATGGCCAGCCTGACCGCAGAGTCCGAGTCGAAGGCTCCTCTGCCCCTGCCGACCAGGTCCGCGATGGTGTGGCAGGCCTCACGGATGTCTTCAAGCCGCAACTCCTCGCCACGGGTCACAGAGCGACCGCTTCGCGCCGGATGTGCTCGTCACGTGCCTTGAGCGCCCGAGCCGAAACGACATCCACCCGCCGTCCGAGCAGCTGCTCAAGCTCATCCGTGAGATGCAGCAGGTCGAAAAGCGAACTGCCTGCCGCAAAGTCGGGTTCTCCTCGGGTTTCTGTGGGTGCGTTCTGCGCGCCTGCGAGCGCGCAGTGGAGTGAATGGCCGCGCCGCCTACCGGCGTGCCCCTCCCGCCTCAAGGGGGCTTCGCCTTGCTGCGCAACGGCCTTCGGCCGCCCTTGACCCGGGAGCCTCTGCACGCCGAATGGGCAGGCAAGCGGGCAGGCCGAAGGCCTGCCCCGGCTACGCCGCGGCCAGAACGTGCGCGTCTCACTGACGCTCTTGACGAGGTGAATCTGCAGGTCAACCGCCCAGATGACCTCCAGAGATACCCACAGAAACCCGAGGAGTCCCCAAAGTCGACCAGAAAGTCGATGTCGCTGTCGGCTGTAGCCTCACCTCGCGCCACGGAGCCGAAGATCGCCACAGAACGGCCCTTGTGTCGGAGGGCGGCATCGCGGATCGCCGTCCGGTTGGCCTCGATCAGCGCTCTCACATCGTCCCGGCGAACGCGTTCCACAGGATCACAGTAGCCGGCCACAGGGCCGGACACACAGACAGACAGACAGACAGACAGACGGACAGAGCCGACGCCCGGATTCGAACCGGGAACCGCCCGATTACAAGTCGGGTGCGCTGCCGTTGCGCCACGCCGGCGGCAGCCCCGATGGTAGGCCCGCTAGGCTGGCGCGCATCCGGCCAGCCTAGCGGCCGCCGCGCTGGCCGATCAGAGTCCGGGGGGGGGGGCGCGCCCCCCC
>JBMOPM010000285.1:0-1794 GCA_049323575.1 Gemmatimonadota bacterium
GTCACCGTGCGGCAGACGTTCTAGTGTCCCGAGTCGCGAGTTCGGTGATCGATCCGTCGTCGTTGTGGGAGCGTCTGCGTCGCAAAAGTGCCGAAATCGGCGCCAGAGGCGAAGCAAACCGCAGCCAGGTTGAACACCTGGCGAGGATTTGCGCCAAAGCGTCCCGCGCAGGGCAAAGCAGGTTCCAAGCGCCGTCCGCTTGGAAGCGACCCCGCAGCGGGACGGTGGAGCGCCGGATGCGCGGTCCTCACACGCGCCTTTACGGTCGCATCCCCGGAAAACCGGGGCCCCTGCTCCACGTTCCGGCGCGTCGCCGATTCTCGGCATCTTTTGTTCAACGAACTAGCAACTCGGGACACTAGCGGCGGACGCAGCTATTACAATGCCGCGTCTTGCGCGCGCAGCGCTTGGCCGTACGGCCTCCTTACATCGGTCCCCTATGCGCCCCCTCACCCTCGTCGTCCTCTTCCTCGCCGCGCTCTTCTCCACCTGGCACTGGTGGCAGCTGGGACAGCCGGTCAACGTGGCGGATGCGCCGTCGAAGCGCATCGCCTGTGTGTCCTACGCGCCGTTCCGGCTGGCGGGGGAGACGCCGTTCGACCAGGATGCGTTCGTCCCGCCCCGGCGCATCGAGCAGGACCTGCGCGCGCTCTCGAAGGAGTTCGACTGCGTGCGCACCTACTCGGTAAGCCAGGGGCTCGCCGCGGTGCCGGCGGTGGCGGAAAAGCTGGGGATGAAGGTGCTGCTGGGCATCTGGATCGGGCGCGACCGCATCGAGAACGAGCGCGAGCTGGCGGCGGCCATCGAGGTGGCGAAGCGGCACCGCGACACGGTGCGCGCGGTGATCGTCGGCAACGAGGTGCTGCTGCGCAAGGAGCTGCCGGCCGAGACGCTCGCCAACCATATCCGGCGGGTGAACGGCGCCACCGGGCTGCCCGTGACCTACGCGGACGTCTGGGAGTTCTGGCTGGAGCACCGGGAGCTCGCCCCGGCGGTGGATTTCGTCACCGCCCACATCCTGCCGTACTGGGAGGACGAGCCGGTGGCGGTGGAGCAGGCGATTGCCCATGTGCGCGATGTGTACGGCCTGGTGCGGGCGGCCTTCCCCGGCAAGGAGATCCTGATCGGCGAGACCGGCTGGCCCAGCGCCGGGCGCCAGCGGCGCGGCGCGGTGCCGAGCCTTGCGAACGAGGCGCGCTTCATCCGCGAGTTCCTGGGCTGGGCGGGCGAGGCCAAGGTGCGCTACAACGTGATCGAGGCGTTCGACCAGCCGTGGAAGCGGCGGCTGGAAGGCACCGTGGGGGGCTACTGGGGGCTGTTCGGCTCCAACCTGGAGCCCAAGTTTCCGCTGCAGGGTCCGGTGACCGAGGATCCCGCGTGGATCGCCGGCATCGCCGGCGGTGGGCTGGTGGGGTTCGCGTTTCTGCTCCTCCCGGCTTTGACCGGGCGGCGGCCCGGGTGGCGCGGGGCCGTGCTCCTGCTTCTGGCCGGCAACGCGACCGGCGGCGCGCTGGTGGCACAGGTAAAGCGCATGTTCCTTGCCAACCGCGATGTGCTGGAGTGGGCGGTAACCGGAAGCTACACCGCTTTGGCGTTCGTCACGGCGTTTATGTTAGCGCTCACTATTGCGCCGTGGATCGATGGCAAGGCGCCGCCGGCGTGGCCCATGTCTCTGGCCGAGCGCAGCAATCCGGCATCCGCCGACAGCCGCTGGCTGGGCTGGGCGCGGTTCGCCTGGCTGTTCGGAGCAGCGATGGCGGCGGTATTGCTGGTGTTCGACGCCCGCTACCGGGA
>JBMOPM010000286.1:0-1792 GCA_049323575.1 Gemmatimonadota bacterium
GGGGCGGGAGATCTTCTGGATCGGGGGCGGCACGATCACGTGGACCGGAGGTGAAGGCACCGATCACGAGGCCGTGGCGGCGGGCTACATCGCCATCACGCCTCTCCACATGGACCTGACCAACTACTCACTGCTGGAGACCGTGCGCGGATGGCAGCTGGAGGGATAGGCGAGCCCGACGGCTACGGTGGGTTCCGGGCTCAGCTCGTGCAGACGCTGCAGCAGAAGGGGATCCGGGATCTCGCCGTGCTGCGCGCGATCAGCCTGGTCCCGCGGCACCTGTTCGTGCCGGAAAGTGTCCGCCATCGGGCCTATGAGGATACGGCGCTGCCGATCGGCCTGGGACAGACCATCTCCCAGCCGTACATCCAGGCCAGGTATCTCGAACTCCTCAAGCTGACGGGCCGGGAGCGCGTGCTCGAGGTGGGCGCCGGCTCGGGCTATCAGACGGCGCTCCTCGCGATGCTGGCCGATGCCGTGTTCGGGGTGGAACGGGTGCCCCAACTGGCGGACGCGGCGCGGAAGGCGCTGGCGCAGGCCGGCCTCCGGAACACGACGATCCTGCTGGGCGACGGCACCCTGGGCTGGCGGTCGCTCGCGCCGTTCGACGCGATCCTTGTCGCGGCGGCCTCGCCCGACGTGCCGGCGCCGCTGCTCGATCAGCTCGCGCCCGGGGGACGCCTCATCATCCCCATCGGCGATCGGCAGCGTCAGGTGCTGACCATGGTCGAGCGCCAGGGGGATCAGTTCGTCCGCCAGGACGTCCGCGACGTACGTTTCGTGCCGCTCATCGGCGAGCACGGCTTCACCCAATAGGGGTCTCCGTGGAATTTCTCAAGCAGTTCGTCGATGTCTTCCTGCACCTCGACAAGCACCTGAGCGAGATCATCGCGAGCTACGGGGGATGGACCAACCTCATCCTGTTTCTCATCGTCTTCTGTGAGACGGGGCTCGTGGTCACGCCGTTCCTGCCCGGCGACTCGCTCCTCTTCGCCGCCGGGACTTTCGCTGCTCTGGGTGCGCTCGATCCATGGGTGGTGTTCATCCTGCTGTCGCTTGCCGCCATCCTGGGCGACACCGCGAACTACTGGCTGGGGAAGAAGATCGGGCCCCGGGCATTCGACGGGAGCATCCGTTTCCTCAAGCGCGAGCACCTGCGGCGCACCGAGGAGTTCTACGCGCGGCACGGCCGGAAGACCATCATCCTGGCCCGGTTCGTTCCCATCGTGCGCACCTTCGCCCCCTTCGTGGCAGGCGTGGGAACGATGCACTACGGCCGGTTCCTCACCTACAATGTGGTGGGCGGAGTGCTCTGGGTCGGGGTGTTCGTTTTCGGGGGCTACTTTTTCGGCAACATCCCCGCGGTGCGGAACAACTTCACCCTCGTCATCCTGGCCATCATCGTCCTGTCGGTCCTGCCGATCGCCATGGAGTTCATCCGAGGACGGAGGCGGCGCGGGGAAGCTCGGGCGTGACCGTCCAGTTCCTCATTTCGGGCCGCGTCCAAGGGGTCGGGTTCCGCTGGTTCGCCGAGCGAGCGGCGCGGCGCTTCGGACTCGAGGGGTTCGTCGAGAACCTGCCCGACGGCTCGGTCCGCGTAGTGGCGCGGGGGAGCCCGGCGGCGTTGGCGGCGATCGAGGCCGAGCTGAACCATGGGCCGCGGTCGGCGATCGTCCGCCGCCTGGACCGACGGGAGATTTCGGACGAGATCGATCTGCCTAACCCGTTTGAAATCCGGTGACTACGCCATTCCCCACAACCGAAATCTCCGCCCATGGATGAACGGCTCACG
>JBMOPM010000287.1:0-1792 GCA_049323575.1 Gemmatimonadota bacterium
GGATGCGGTCCAGCTGGTTGAGCGCCGTGTCCTTCTCGATCTTGGCCACGAGCTGCACCGAACGCGGCACCAGGCGGCGCACGTCGTCCACGTCCTCCGGCCGCCGCACGAACGAGATCCCCACGAAGTCCACCAGCGACCCCACCCGGGCCAGTTCCTCCCGGTCGCGGTCGGTCACCGCGGGCACGCTGACTTCGATGCCGGGCAGGTTGATGCCCTTGTTCGCCTTGAGCTGGCCGCCGTAGCGCACCCGGCCCTCCACCCGGCTGCCGCGCGTCGCCGTGACGTCCACGGTCAAAAGACCATCGTCCAGCAGGATGCGGCCCCCCGGCCGCACATCCTGCGCGAGGCCGGCGTGCGTGACCGGAATCTCATCCCCCGACGCCTCGTCCTCGGGCGCGAAGATCACGCGCTGACCCGTCTCGAGCATGAGGGGCGCCGGGAGCCTGCCCACGCGAATCCGCGGGCCGGGAAGATCAAGCAGCAGCGCGGCCGCCCGGTCCGGGCCCCGCTCGGCGATCACCTGGCGCAGCGCGGCGATCCAGGCCTCGCGCTGCTCCGGCGTGCCATGCGACGCGTTGACACGGACGACGTTCACCCCGGCATCGAGCAACTGGCGCATGCCGGCGGGATCGGCCCAGGAAGGGCCCAGGGTCGCGACGATCTTGGTACGGCGAACGGGTTGAACCACGAACGGTCCTCTGAAGAAATCGGTCGCTGGTCGCCCGTCGCGCGTCATCGTGAACGAGCGACACCATATGAAGAATGGCCCTCCGGATGCGACCGCCGTCACCGGCGACCAGCGACCGGTGACCGGCGACCGCAGCCCGCGAAACGGGGCCTGAAGCTAACCCCCTCCGCTCACGCCCGCATCACGACCGACCCGTCCACCACCGTGAGCGCGGCGTGGCCCGCCAGAAACGCCGAGCCGTCCCCGCGAAACAGCGCGGGATCCACGTCCCACGCCACCAGGTCGGCGTCGAAACCCGGCGCGATGGTGCCTCGGCGTCCACTCATCCCCTCGGCGACCGCCGAGCCACGCGTGTAGGCCCACACCGCCTGCGCAAAGTCGAGCCGCTCCGCTGGCCGCCAGCCTCCCGCAGGGCCACCGTCCGCCCGACGGTCGAGCGCGGCGTACACGCCCGGCCGGGGGTCCAGCGGCGCCACCGGCGCATCGCTGCCGAAGGCGAGCGTCGCCCCCGTTTCGATCAGTGTGCGGAAATTGTAGACACCGGCGCCCCGGGCACCCCAATGGCGTTCCACCAGCGGGATATCCGTGAGCAGGTGCGCCGGCTGCATCGACAGCACGACGCCGAGTGAGGCGGCGCGGCCGAGGTCGTCGGGGTGGACGCACTGGAAATGCTCGATGCGGTGGGGGACCGCCGCCCGGGGCAGGCCGGTGAGCAAATCGAGCGCGCGCCGGACCGCGGCATCCCCGATGGCATGGATGGTGGACGCGATCCCTGCGTGGGCCGCGAGACGCACGGCGTCCCGGGCCACGGATTCGTCGGTGATCGGCATACCCCGGTCGCGGGAGTGCTCATAGGGCTCGAGCATCCACGCCGTCCGGCTGCCGAGGCTGCCGTCCAGGAACAGCTTTACCCCGCCGATCCGCAGCCGATCGCTTCCCTGCCCGCTCCGGACCCCGGACGCCACCAGCTCCGGCAGCAGTTCCACCGGCGGATGGAACAGCACCCGGAGGCGGAGCTGTCCCAGGCGCTCGAGTTCCCGGAATGCGTCCAGGTAAGCCTTCCCCTCCACGTTGTGGATTCCCGTGACGCCGAGGCGCAGC
>JBMOPM010000288.1:0-21990 GCA_049323575.1 Gemmatimonadota bacterium
CATGGAAGCCTACCGCGCCCAGCGAGTAGATATCGCTTCGGCCGTCCAACGGCGCGCCCAGCGCCTGCTCGGGACTCATGTAGTGCGGGGTGCCGAGGCCGGGCGAGGTGTCCCCGCCGTCGCCGGGCGGCGCGGCGCCATCGGGCTCGCAATCGGCGGCCTTCGCGATGCCGAAGTCGGCCACCAGCACCCGGTCCGTGCCGCGTTCGAGGAGAATGTTCTCCGGCTTGATGTCGCGGTGGATCACTCGCTGCGCGTGGGCGTAGCCCAGGGCCCAGGCCACCTCGCGAAGGATGCGCGCCGCCTCGCGCGGCGCGAGGCGCCCCTGGCGACGGATCCGGTCGCCCAGCGTCTCGCCGTCCACGAACGCCATGGCGAAGAAGACGAAGCGACCGGCCTCTTCGACGGAGTGGATCGGCACGATGTTGGGGTGGCCCAGCCGCGCGGCCATCCGCGCCTCGCGGAGAAATCGTTCGCGCAACGCGGGGGACCTCGCCAGGCCCGGCGGCAGGAGCTTGAGCGCCACGGGCCGGTCGAGGCGCACGTCGCGCGCGAGGTACACGATTCCCATGCCCCCGCGGCCGATCTCCCGCTCGAGGGAGTAGCGCCCCGCGAGGGCCTGCTGGAAGTCGCGGAAGAGTTGATCGGGCTGGTGCGACGGGTCGTTCGCCATGGGACCCTCCTTCGCCAGTTTCGCGGGCGGGGTCCGGAAACGCAACCGACGGCGCTTCCCCGCCAGCCGCGCCGGGCCCCCGCGCCCCCCGCGCCCGGCGGCCGATGGCCGGATTAATATTCACCGATGCCTGACACCAGGGTGCCGATCACGCCGGAAGCGGTGTACCGGCACGTCCTCGAGGAAACGAGAAGTCCCGCGCTGGCTCTGGGGCTGCTGACCACGGTCTCGGTCGTCACGGCGGCCGTGCTGCTGGCCGCCTTCGGCTGGCTGGCGGTCGAGGTGCAGAGCCGTGGGACCGGTCCGCTGGACGTTGGCATCCTGCACCTGGTCTACCTCGGGCATACCCCGGCCCTCACCAAACTGATGAAGGTGCTCACGACGATGGGCGCCGGGGCCTTCGCGATTCCCTTCGCGCTGGCCGTCTACGGGGCCCTGCGCTGGTGGCGCCGGCGACCGCGCGCGGCCCGGCTCTATGTCTACGCCTGCTCGAGCGGCTGGGCGATGAACCTGCTGGCCAAGGCGCTCTTCCGGCGACACCGTCCCGACGTCGTGCCGCACCTGGACGCGGCAGGATGGTTTTCCTTCCCGTCTGGCCACGCCATGCTGGCTCCGCTCGTCTTCGGGCTCGCCGCGGTGCTCTTCCTCCGCGAGGTCCGCTCACCGGCGGTGCGCCTCATCAGCTTCTTCGCGGTGGCCCTGCTGGTGATCGGCATCGGCGTCTCGCGGGTCTATCTCGGAGTGCATTACGCGTCCGACGTGCTCGGCGCTCTGCTCGCGGGCACCGGCTGGGCTGCACTGTGCACATGGCTGGCGCTACGGGGCAGCGCCAGCCGATGACGCTGATTTCCCCTGCTGCCGTGGGAATCCTGCGTTGGTGTCGGTGGTCGCGGGCGCGGGGGAGCGCGGTAGCGGGGACGATCTCGGCGCCAGGTCGTTCCTCACTCCTGGCGCCACGGTGGTATTGTAGAGCCGACTCCAACCCCGGTCGGCTCCATGCGCTGTCGTTCGCGGTCCCTGCCGCTCGTCGCCGCCCTGGTGGCGGGCGCGTCATCGGTCTCTGCCCAGGCTGCCGCCGGTCCGCCGGCCTCCCCGCGGCCCACTGCCGAGCAACAGATCGCCGTCGCCGTGCTCCCGGCGCCCGAGCCGCTGCGGGCCGGGGCCGAGGTACGCGGATACGACGCCACCGGCCGCCTGGTCACGCTGCGTCCCGGCAGCAACGGGCTCATCTGCCTGGCCGACGACCCGGCGGCAAACAACTTTCACGTCGCCTGCTACCAGAAGGAACTCGACCCGTTCATGGCGCGAGGCCGGGAACTCAAGGCCCTGAAGGCCAGCCGCGAGACCATCGACAGCGTGCGCGGCGCGGAGATCGCGGCGGGCAAGTTGACCATGCCGCCCCAGCCCACGGCGCTCTACGAGCTGTTCGGACCCGAGGGCAGTTGGAACCCCGAGACCAATGAGGTCAAGGGCGCCCAGGCCGTATACGTGATCTACATCCCCTACGCCACGGAGGCGATGACGGGGATGGCACAGCAGGGCCACAAGGGCGGCATGCCGTGGCTCATGTTTCCCGGCAAGCCGTGGGCGCACGTGATGATCACGCCCTGACCCCTACTGGTGCAGCGCGAACCCCGCCACGTGCACGTCCAGGTTGTGGTTCACCCTGAGGCCCACGATGCCCGTGAGGTCCAGGTCCTTGGCGGACGCGGAGTGCACCACCTTGCCGTTCACGACGAAGTTCACCCTGGCCGGGTCGCTCCTGGCGTCGATCTCCAGCGTATTGGTGGTCCGGCCCTTGGCGTCGGGCCTGGCCACCGCCGGGTTCACCGCCCAGCGGGGGGTAACGTTCGTCGTGCGATCGCCTTCCCGCCGCTTGACGAGGAACGAGCCGTCGCCGCGAATGAGGAAGTAGATGTACCTCTGCCCGGCGCCATCGAGCCCCCGACCCCCGACGAACAGGCCGTAGGCCTCGGGATGGGTCGGTTGTCTGCTCAGGGTGAACGTGGCCAGCGTGTGGAACGGCCCGTCGGCCTTGTCGGCCGCGCGATAGAGAATCACGGCCGGGCCCGTGGTGACGTGGTAGCCCGAACCCATGGCCCTGACGTTCACGTCCGCGAGCGAGCCCTTCCCGTCGGTGCGGCCGGTCCAGCCGGGAGGCAGTTGAGCGAGCGTGAACAGGAGCGCGGAGAGGACGTGGGTGTGCATGTGCGTTCCGGTGAGGGGTGATCGCTGGACACACGAGGCCCGTGGCCCCGCCGACAGTTGCCAACCGGGCAGCCCGTGGCTAACCTATCGCTCCGCCACGGGCGGGTATCAGGAGAGAGCATGCAGATCTTCGGCGTCTTGTTCGCTTCAGTGGGCGCGTCCCTCATCCTCGGGGCGCTGGCCTTCGTATCCACGCTGCTCGGCGTCTTCATCATGGCCATGGTGGCGCTGACGCTGGGCAATCTCTTCCTCGAAAAGCCCGTGGGTCCCGCCAAGGATCACGCCTAGCTCCCGGCACTTCCGCCAGCGGTGCCCGCCGGCGAGTCGCCGCCCAGCTCCGGCGTGGTCGCCGCCTTCATCGCCGCGTCATAGTTCATCTTGAGCGTCGCGTAGAGCTCGCGGAGCCCACGGGCCCGGGTCTGCTGGCTGCCGCCCCGCCGGATCAGGACGCCCATCGCGCCCGCGACATCGGCCACGGCGGTCAGGCCGATGGATTGGGCGTTGACCTTCAGCTCGTCCAGCATGCGCGCCAGGCCGCGGATCCCCACGTCGTCGATCTGCATGGCGCTCATCTGTTCGATCCCCGCATACAGGCGCGCCATTTTCGCCACCATGCCTTCGAGGAAGAGGAGCTGCGCCTGTTGTCGGGAACTGAGTTTCTTGCCCATGTCATCCGTTTCAGCCGTTGCATTCGCGATGGCAACGGGATTTATTGACCACTCGGTCAGTTAGCTCGGGACCCGAAGTGGGTACCCGGCCGAAACTAACGCCCCCGCCACGTCCTCGCTCAACCTTTTGCGGGGTAACTCCGTAGGGCTGCGGTCTCTCGCCTCCGGGAAGCGGTTCCATGAAGCTGTCCGACACCTCGATTCGCCGACCGGTGCTGACGATCATGCTCAGCGCCGCGGTCGTCCTGTTCGGCATCATCGGCTACAGCCAGTTGACGGTGCGCGAGTTCCCCGACGTGGACCCGCCGGTGATTTCCGTCAGCACCATCCTGCCCGGCGCCAACCCCCAGGTTGTCGAGTCCGCGGTGACGGACATCCTGGAGGAGGAGCTGAGCACCGTGCCGGGGCTCAGAACCCTGACCAGCTCGAGCGCGGAACAGGTCAGCAACATCACGCTCGAGTTCACGCTCGATCGCAAGGTGGAAGACGCGGCCCAGGACGTCCGGGACAAGATCTCCCGGGTGCGCGGCCGGCTGCCGCAGGACATCGAGGAGCCGATCGTCGCCAAGCAGGAAGCGGATGCGTCGCCGTTCTTCTGGCTGGCTCTCTCCGGCGCCAACTACAACCTCCTCCAGTTGTCGGACATCGCCGACCGGGTGGTGAAGACCCGCCTCCAGAGTCTGCCCGGTGTCGGCAGCGTGTTCATCGCGGGCGAGCGGCGCTACTCGATGCGGGTCTGGCTCTCCGCGAGCGAGCTGGCGGCGCGCGGGCTCACCGTCCAGGATGTCGAGAATGCCATCCGCACGCGGAGCGTGGAGATTCCGGCCGGTCGCATCGAGTCGAATCGGCGGGAATTCACCGTGCGGTCGCTGGGCGAGCTCAAGACGCCGGACGAGTTCGCCGGGCTGGTGGTGAGCAATGAGCACGGGCAGCTCGTGAAGCTCCGGGACCTGGGGCGCGTGGAGCTCGGTCCCGAGGACGATCGCAGCAGCCTGCGGTTCAACGGTACGTCCGCCATCGCCCTTGGCGTGGTGCGCCAATCGAAGGCCAATCTGATTGACGTGGCGGATGCCATTCGCGCGGAGCTGCCGGCCATCCAGGCCGCGCTGCCGCCGGGCGTCTCCATCGATCCCGGCTACGACGCGTCCATCTTCGTCAAGCGGTCCATCAAGGAGGCGCAGGAGACGCTGGTCATCGCCGCGGGCCTCGTCGTGGTGATCATCTTCGTCTTTCTGCGGAACGTCCGGGCCACGATCATCCCGGGCCTCGCGATTCCCGTGTCGATCATCGGCACCTTCGCCGTGATGTACTTCCTCGGCTTCTCCATCAACAACCTCACGCTGCTCGCGCTGACGCTGGCCATCGGGATCGTGGTGGACGACGCGATCATCGTGCTGGAGAACGCCTACCGCCACCAGGAAGAACTCGGCGAGGACCCCGAGCGTGCGGCGGTCAACGCCACGCGCGAGATCGCGTTCGCGGTGATCGCCACCACCATCTCGCTGGTTGCGGTGTTCACCCCGCTGGCCTTCCTCAAGGGCTCCACCGGCCGTCTGTTCAACGAATTCGGCATCGCGGTGGCAGGCGCGGTACTGCTCTCCGGCTTCGTGGCGCTCACGCTCACCCCGATGCTGTGCGCCAGAATCCTCCGGGTGCCGAGGACGCACGGGCCGCTGTTCAGGATGTTCGAGCGGGGCTTCGAGGGACTGACCAGCGGCTATTCCCGCCTGCTGCGCGCCGCGGTGAACCGGCGGACACTGGTGGTCCTGGCGGCGGCCGCGTCGCTGGCGCTCGCCGTGGTGCTGTTCCGCGCGCTCAAGCGCGAGTTCGTGCCGCCCGAGGACCGCGGCTCGTTCATCTCGATCATCATCGCGCCCGAGGGCTCGACCCTCGAGTACACCAACGAATATCAGCGCCAGGTCGAAGCCATCCTCGGCAAGACCGGCGACGTCGAGACCTACTTCAGCATCGTGGGCGGCTTCCTGGGGAGCCCGAACCGGGGCATCATCTTCGCCCGGCTGGCGGACTGGAGCAACCGCAAACGCTCGGTGCAGGACGTCATCAGCGAGGTGCAGCCGAAGTACTTCGGCATCCCCGGCATCTTCGCCTTCGCCAACAATCCGCCGGCGTTCGGCGGATTCGGCAACCCGGTGCAGTTCGTGGTCCGCAACTCGGACTTCGACGCGCTGAAGCGGGGCATGGACTCGCTCATGGCGCGGGCCCGGCGGATCCCGGGCCTGATCAACGTGGACACGGATCTCCGGGTGAACAAGCCGGAACTCACGGTCACCTTTGACCGCGACCGCGCCGAGGACCTGGGCGTGCCCGTGCGGGACATCGCCTCCACGCTGCAGACGCTGCTGGGCGGCCGCCGGGTGAGCACCTTCACCCAGGCCAACAAGCTGTACGACGTGATCGTGCAGCTCAAACCGGAGGAGCGCGCGACGCCAAGCGACATGGCGGGGCTCTACGTGCGGGGCCGCAGCGGCGCCCTTGTCCAGCTCGACGCCGTGGTCCAGGCCAGTGAAGGCGTGGGGCCCCGGTCGCTGGCGCACTTCAATCGCCAGCGCTCGGCCACGCTCAACGCCAACCTGGCCCCGGGATTCACCCTCGGCGAGGCGCTCGACTCGCTCGACCGGATCGCCCGCGAGGTCCTCCCGCCCGGCACCACCACGGCGCTCGCCGGTGAGTCGCGGGAGCTGCGCGAAAGCGGCAGCTCGCTCTATTTCGCGTTCGGCCTGGCGCTCCTCGTGGTCTTCATGGTGCTGGCGTCGCAGTTCGAGTCCCTGGTGCATCCGTTCACCGTGCTGCTCGCCGTGCCGCTCGCGGTCACCGGCGCCCTGGCAACGCTGTGGGTGGCGGGCTCCACGATCAATCTCTACAGCCAGATCGGCATGATCCTGCTGATCGGTCTGGTGACGAAGAACTCGATTCTGCTCGTGGAGTACGCCAACCAGCTCAAGGAGCGCGGTCTCGACACCGTCTCGGCCGTGCTCGAGTCGGGTCGCGTGCGGCTCCGGCCCATCGTCATGACGTCGGTCGCGACGATCATGGGGGCGGTGCCCATCGCGCTCGGCCTCGGCGCGGGTTCCATCAGCCGCCGACCGCTCGGCTACGCCATCGTCGGCGGCGTGTTCTTCTCCACCATCCTTACCCTCTTCCTGGTACCCGTGGTGTATACGCTGCTCGATCGCCTTACCGCGCGGGACCGGCGGCCCGCCGCCGGCCATGTGCCCGCCTCCGCCCCGGCTGCTGTGGAGGCGGAGTGATCGCTGCTCTCGCCCTCGCGGCGGCATTGCAGACCGCCGCCGCCGCGCCGGACACGCAGCCCACATCGATGCCCCGCATCACCCTCACCGAGGCGCTGCAGCGTGCGGCCCGGTTCGACCCGGGCTACGTCCAGGCGCTGGGGCAGATCGATAACGCGGAATGGGGCCGGCGCGCGGCCCTCGCTACCTTCGTCCTGCCGACCCTGACGGCGGCGTTCGACGCGAGCAAGTTTTCCTCCGCGTTCTTCAACATCGGCACCGGCGTGCCGCAGGATCGGGCGGTCAACGGCCAGATCCAGTTGCGCTATAATCTGCTCGGCGGGCCGAGCGGCCTGTTCGAACTGGCCCGTACCCGGGCGGACCTGGAGAGCGCGCACGCCGGCGAGCTGCAGCAGCGATTTGCGACGGCGCTCCTGACGGAATCCGACTTCTACGCGGTGCTCTCCAACCGCGAGCTGCTCCGCGTGGCCCAGGAGCGGTACGACCGTGCGCAGGATCAGCTCGCCGTGGCCCGGGCCCGGGTGCTGTCCGGCGCCGCGGTGCAGACCGACTCGTTGCAGCTGCGTCTCGAGCTGGCCCGGGCACAGGTGGCGCTGCTCCAGCAGACCGCCGCGCTCGAGGTGGCCCGCATGCAGCTGGGTCGCCGCGTGGGCTACGCCGGGCCGGTCGACGCCGAGCCGCTCGCCGGGCTTCCCGATTCGCTGCCGATCACGTTGCCGGGCGCCATCTCCGAAGCCCTGAGCCAGGGGCCACAGTATCGGGTGGCCCGCGCCAACGAGCGCTCGGCGCAGGCGTTCCTCAAGGGCCGCCGGGCGCAGTTCCTTCCCAACGTGGTCATCAGCGGGACGAACAGCCGCTTCGATGTGAAGTTCTTCCCGGAAGCGCGCAGCATCTACTCGCTGCGGCTCGACGTGCAGATCCCGATCTGGGACAACGGCGCCCGCGAGCTCGCCGTCACCCAGGCGCGCGTCAACCGGGACGTCTCCCGCGCCATCCGCGAGGACATGGAGCGCGCCGCCTACCGCGACGTGACCGCGGCCTACAGCGCGTTCACCACCGCCCGGGCCTCGTACGAAGTGGCGCAACAGGCGCTCGTCGTGGCGCAGGAGAACTTCCGCGTACAGGACGTGCGCTACCGCGCCGGGGCCACCACCATCCTCGATCTGCTCCAGGCGCAGGTGGCGCTGACCGAGGCGCAGGCGAATGTCGTCACCTCGGCCTACAACGCGCGACTCGCCTTCGCGGGCCTCGAGGCCATCCTCGGGCGACGGCTGTTATCCCGGTGACTCACGCGGCGGCGCGTGGCCTCCGCAGGCTCTTTTCGACACAGGACGACGCATGTTCGTGGATTCGATGAACCGTGCGCTGGTGACCGCGGCCTTCGTCGCACTGGCCGCCGGCTGCGACAAAGGCTCCGCCGACGGACCACCCGGCGGAGGCAAGGGGAACGCCGCCCAGGCGCCGCCCGCCCCAGTGGAAGTGGCCGTGGCCCGCGAGGACACCGTGGTGGATGCCATCGCCGCGACCGGCCAGATCGAGGCTGTGCAGTCGGTCGAGCTCCGGCCCGATATCGAGGGTCGCATCGTGGACATTCTGTTCCGCGACGGCGCCGAGGTGGCCAAGGGTACGCCGCTGTTCAAGATCGACGACGCCGAGCTGCGAGCCCAGGTGGCCCGCCTCGAGGCCGAGCGCGACCTCTCCGAGCAGGCCCTGGCGCGCACCCGCCAGCTCGTCGAGCAGAAGGCCTCTTCCACCGCCGACCTCGAGCGCGCCGAGGCCACCGCGCGAAGCAACCGCGCACAGCTCGATCTGCTGAAGGTGCGGCTCGAGCGCACCGTCGTCCGCGCTCCCTTCAGCGGCGTCGTGGGTCAGCGACGGGTGAGCGTGGGCGACTACGTCACCACCAGCACGCCGCTGGTGCTCCTGCAGACGGTCAACCCGCAGCGGGCCGTCTTCCAGGTGCCGGAGCGTCACGCCGACCGCCTAAAAGTCGGGCAGCGCGTGGTGTTCCGCGTCGCGGCGCTTCCCTCCGAGGACTTCATCGGCGTGGTGGATTTCGTGGATCCCGTGGTGCAGTTGCCGGGTCGGACCATCACCGTGCGCGCCGTCACGCCCAACGGCAACCGCCGCCTCCAGGCCGGCATGTTCATCGAGGCGCGGCTGGCCACCGACGTCCGGCCCCGCGCCGTCCTCGTGCCCGAGGACGCGGTGCTGCCTCTCCAGGGAGCCACCTTCGTGTGGGTGGTCACCGGCAACAAGGTGACTCGCCGCCAGGTAGCGCTCGGCGTGCGCATACCCGGGTTCGTCGAGGTCACGAGCGGCGTCGATGCCGGCGAGCAGGTGGTCGTGGGCGGCGTCGAGCGCCTGATGGATGGCCAGACGGTGGCCCCCAAGGTAGTCGATCGCACCCCGAAGCGGGCGCCGATCGAGGGTCAGCCGTGACCGGTTCGCGAAGCCGGTTCCGCACAGGGGCGCGGCACGCCGTGCCCCTGCTGGCGCTCGTGGCGTGCGCGACGGCAGCCCGCGCGCAACAGACCACCGCCGGACGGTCCGACTACACCGCCACCTCCAGCTACGCCGACGTCGGCGCCTTCCTCGGCGCGCTCCAGGCACGCGGCGCCGGCATCCGCGTGGGCACGCTGGCGACGAGCGTCGAGGGGCGCGACGTGTGGTACGTGATCGCGTCGCGTCCAATGGTCACCACGCCCATCGAGGCCCACCGGACGGGCAAGCCGATCATCTACGTCCAGGGCAACATCCACGCCGGCGAGGTGGAAGGGAAGGAAGCCCTGCAGATGCTTCTGCGGGACCTCACGCTCGGCCCTCTCCGCCCCTTGCTCGACAGCGTCATCATCGTCGCGGTGCCGATCTACAACGCGGACGGCAACGAGCACCTGGCCCCCGGCGAGCGGAACCGCCCCGGCCAGAACGGCCCTGCCCTGGTGGGCGAGCGGGCCAACGGACAGCGGCTCGATCTCAACCGGGACTATGTCAAGCGCGAAGCGCCCGAGACCAGCGGCTCCCAGGCGTTCATCGCCGAGTGGGAGCCCGACCTCTTCGTGGACCTGCACACGACCAACGGCAGCTACCACGGCTACGTGCTGACCTACGCCCCGGGGCTCAACCCCAACGTGAGTCCGGCCGTCGCGTTCGTGCGGGACGTGTTCCTGCCGCGCGTGCGCGAGCGCATGCGGGAGCGGCACGGGCAGGAGACCTTCTGGTACGGTAACTTCCGCAACCAGGAGCCGGATTCGCTCGCCCAGGGTTGGGAGACATACGATCCGCGCCCGCGCTTCGGCGTCAACTGGTTCGGCCTGCGCGGCGGTATGGCGATCCTGAGCGAGGCCTACAGCAACGCCGATTTCCGGACCCGCGTGTCCGCCACCTACAACTTCGTGCGCGAGGTGCTCTCCTTCGCGGCCGAACAGCGGGAGACGATCCGCCGCATCGCCCGCGAAGGCTGGGCTCTGCCCGACTCGGTCGCCGTGCGCTCGGTGCTGGGTCCGCCTTCGATGCAGGACGTCATCGCCGAGATCACCTCGCCGGCCGGCGAAGGCAACGGCGGTTATGCCCGTCGCAAACGCTCCGGGATCTACCGCACCATCCGGATGCCCGTGTTCGACCGCTTCGTGCCCGCTCGGCGGGAGGCGATGCCGGCTGCCTATCTGATCCCGCCCGGCCTCCCCGAGGTGGTGGCGCTGCTGCGCGGCCATGGCATCACGGTGGAGCGGCTCACGGCGCCCGTCACCGTCCCGGGCGAACGCTTCCGGGTCGATTCGGTCCGCGTCTTCCCGCTGTTCGAGGGGCATCGCACCGTGTCGGCCGAGGGCGCCTGGCGTCCGGCCACCATCGAGGCCGCACCCGGCTGGTTCGTCGTGCGGACCGCGCAACGGCTCGGGGTGCTGGCCGCCTATCTCCTGGAGCCCGCGTCGGAGGATGGCGTCGTGACGTGGAACCTGCTCGATCGGTGGCTCAGGGCCGGCACCGACGCCCCGGTGACGCGCGTCCCCGCGTGGCCCGGCGCGCCCGCCATCGCCCCTTGACCGCGGCCCATTCCGTTACCGATGTCCCCGGTCTGTATCCACCTGCCACACGGTACCTGACCATGCTCACCCCTGGCACCAAGGCCCCTGCCTTCACGCTCAAGAGCGATGCCGGCGAGACCGTCTCGCTCTCCGACTTCAAGGGCAAGAAGGTCGTCCTGTACTTCTATCCCAAGGACGACACGCCCGGCTGCACCACCGAGGCCTGCGAGCTGCGCGACAACTGGCGCGCCATCCAGCAGGCCGGCGCCGTCGTGCTCGGCATCTCGCCCGACGGCGTGCAATCCCATCAGAAGTTCAAGGCCAGGCACGATCTCCCTTTTCCTCTCCTGGCCGACGAGGACCATAAGGTGGCCGAGGCCTACGGCGCATGGGGCGAGAAATCGATGTACGGGCGGAAGTACCAGGGGATCCTGCGGACCACCTTCATCATCGACGAGTCGGGGGAGGTGCGCCGGGTCTTCGAGAAGGTGAAACCCAAGGGCCATGCGGCCGAGGTGCTCGCGGCGCTGAAGGAATGAGCCGCCTCCGTGAAATCCCGGAGTGCCGGGACGCGGGCTCGCCCGACTAGGTTCTTCCGCGCGCATGCTCGCTGAGGAGGCTGCCATTCGTCCGATCGTTCTGGCCACGGCGGCGCTCGCCGTGGCCGCCCCGCTGGTGGCGCAGTACCCGAGAAACCCGGTGCCTTCCCGGGAGGGGACGCCGCCTTCCACCGTCTGGCTCGATCCTCTGCCGGGCGAGAAGCACTTCGGCCGGATCCGCCAGCTCACCTTCGGTGGCAACAACGCCGAAGCGTATTGGTCGAAGTCCGGGAAGCAGCTCATCTTCCAGCGGCAGGAGCGGGTGGACGCCGGCTGCGATCAGCAATACGTGATGAACGCCGACGGGTCCGGAATGCGCCGGGTATCCAGCGGCGAGGGCCGCACCACCTGCGGGTATTTCTACGCCAACGACACGCGGATTCTCTTCAGCTCCACCCAGGCGTACGAGAAGGAGTGCCCGCCCCCGCCCGACCGCTCCAGGGGCTACGTCTGGCCGCTCAACCGGCTCGAGATCTTCACCGCCAGGCCCGACGGTTCCGACCTGCGCCAGCTCACGCACAACGGCACCTACAACGCCGAAGCCACGCTCTCGCCCGACGGGAAAACCATCATCTTCACCAGCACGATGGATGGCGACCTCGAGCTGTACACCATGAACGTGGACGGCACGAACCTGAAGCGCCTGACCCACCGCGTGGGGTACGACGGCGGGGCCTTCTTCTCGCCGGACGGCAAACTGATCGTCTGGCGGGCGGGTTATCCGGTCACCGCCGCCGACACGGCCGACTACAGGACGCTGCTCGAACAGCGGCTGGTCCGCCCCTCGCGGGTCGAGCTCTGGATCGCCAACGCCGATGGCAGCAACCCCCGGCAGATCACCCGCCTGGGCGGTGCCAACTTCGCCCCGTTCTTCCACCCGGATGGGAAACGCATCATCTTCTCGTCCAATTGGGAGAACCCGAGGAGCGGGAACTTCGATCTGTACCTCGTGAACCTGGATGGCTCCGGGCTCGAGAAGGTCACGACGGATCCCTCGTTCGACGGGTTCCCCATGTTCAGCCCGGACGGCCGGAAACTGGTGTTCGCGTCGAACCGTAACGCGAAGGCGCCGGGCGAGACGAACCTGTTCGTGGCAGATTGGGTGAACTGATGCACGGCGGCGAGCAGCGGGCCGCGCATGGCACCGCCCGTAGTCTGCGAGTCGGGAACTTGCGCCGGGAGACCATGAGCCCGAGCTCGCTGCGCGTGGCGCGTGATTGTTCGATGGAGACCGCATGACCGATCCGAAATCCGGTGGATTCTTCCGCTGGCTCTGGGAATGGACCAAGTCCATCGTCGTGGCACTGGTGGTCTGGTTCTTCCTCCGGACCTTCCTGATCGAGGCGTTCCGCATTCCGTCCGGGAGCATGGAGAACACGCTCCTCGTGGGCGACTTCCTCTTCGTCAACAAGGCGCTCTATGGCGCGGAAGTGCCGCTGACCGGCAAGCGGCTGCCGGCCGTCCGCGAGCCCCAGCGGGGCGACATCCTGGTCTTCGACTCCGTGGAAGAGCCCGGCCTCAAGGTGGTCAAGCGCCTCATCGGCATGCCGGGCGACACGCTCTCGATGGTGCGCGGCCAGCTCTACCGCAACGGCCGGCCGGTGGACGAGCCCTACGCGATCCACTCCGATCCGACCCGGCAGGAAGATCCGGTGATGCGTTCGAAGATGCGGCAGTGGCAACTGCCGCACTACGTGGGCCCGCACCCCGAGACCTACCAGCCCGATCTGCAGGACTGGGGGCCGATCGTCGTGCCGCCGGATTCCTTCTTCATGATGGGGGACAACCGCGACGGCTCGTACGACGGGCGCTACTGGGGGTTCCTGCCGCGCAAGAACGTCCGCGGCCGCCCGCTCGTGGTCTACTACAGTTACGACGCCAACAGCTGGAAGCCGCTGCCGTTCTTCACGTCAATCCGCTGGAACCGTTTCTTCACGCGTCCCCAGTGACCGGGGCGCGCTGACCAGCGCGCTGAGGCCCGCCGCGAGCGCGGCGACCGCGGCGGCGGCGAGGAAGGCGGCCGCGCCGCCCAGGTGGTAGACTTGGCCCGCGGCCGGCGGGCCCACGATCCGCGCCACCGCCCCCACGCTCTGCAACGCCCCCAGCGCCCGGCCCTGCTCGTTCGCATGCGTGGCGCGCGAGACGTGCGATGCCAGGCTCGGACCCGTCAGCCCGAATCCCACCGAGACGAGGAAGAGGCAGCCGAGCAGGCCCGCCAGGCCGCTTCCCGCGCTGGCCGGCACCAGCCCGAACCCGAGGGCCAGCAGCAGCGACCCCGCGAGCATCAGCCGCTCGTCGCCGAAAGCGCGCGCCAGCCGCCCGATGAGCCCGGCCTGGACCACGGCGCCCACCGTCCCGATGAACACGTACAGGTAGGAGACGTGGCTCCGATCGAGGCCCAGGGTCCGTTCGCAGTAGAGCGGGAAGACCACGTACATCACGGTGAACGCCAGCGTCGACAGGAACATCACGCCGAACGGGCGGACCAGGCCGGTCCACGACGGGGTCCGCGGGGCCGGGGCTTCGCTGCGCCTCCCCGTGCGCGTCTCCCGGAGAACGAGCGCCGCAAAGACGCTGTTCGCCAGCGCCACGCCCGCCGCGACCAGGCCCGGCACCATCTCGCCTGCGCGACTGGTCAGACCGCCGAGCGCCGGGCCGATGATGAAGCCCAGGCCGAATGCCGCACCGAGGATGCCCATCGCCTGGGAGCGCCGCTCGGGCGGCGTGATGTCGGCGAGATAGGCCTGGGCGATGTTGACCGTGGCGCCGGATGCACCCGCGATCACCCGTGAGAGCAGGATCGTCCCGAAGCTGCCGGCGAAGGCGAAAAGCAGATAGGAAACGGCATTGCCCAGCAGGCTGACGAGCAGGACCGGCCGCCGGCCGATGCGATCGCTCAGACGGCCCCAGAGCGGGGCCGCGAGCAGCACCATGAGCGAGTCACTCGCCACCAGCAGGCCGATGGCGGCCGCGTTGGGCTGGAAGCGCGCCGCGTAGCTCGGCAGGAGCGGCAGCACGATGCCGAAGCCGACGACGTCGAAAAGGACGGCGAAGAACACCGCCACCGTTGCCGCGCGGCCGGAGGGTCGCTGCATAGGGGCCACACGATAGCGCGGGCGCGCTCAAACGCATAGGGGCACACCCCAAGGTGTGCCCCGTGATGCGGTGCTCGTTCCCGCTCCGGCCTACCGCGATCCGCTCAGTGAGGTCTCGGCGTCGGCGCCGTCGTCGTCTCGACCGTCTCGGGCTGCGCGAGATACACAGCGACCCGACCGCAGGCGAGGCAACGCAGCGTAATACGTCCGAGCTGGGTGGCAGGATCGGCAGGGTTGTGCGGGGGAGTGCGCTCGATGCGGGCGGCACCACATGAGGGGCAGGCCAGCGGCCTGTGGTCCCGATCAGCAGCGATCAAGGCCAGCGCTTCCGCCGCCCGATACTCCTTCACGGTACGTCGTCCCACGGTACAACTCCTTCCGTCCCCGGGACCATTGTGCCCCCGGGGCCCTTTCATGAATGTAGGGCGGTCCGCGAAGGATGCAACGTTGCCGGTTTGGGACAACCTCCCGCGCCAGAGGCCGCGGGGCGAAGAACGGTTCGTAGACGGCTGGATAGTCGTAGTAGCAACTACTAAAGGTCCGCCAGGTCTCCCGCTCCCGTCCGGGCCGCCACGCCCGTCGCTTCCGGCGCTACCCCCCGAGCCCCGCCATCTGCTTGACGCCCCTACCGCGCCATGATACGTTGGCGGGCAATTGGCGCCTGGGCGGGCGGTCCTCTCCTAACTGCCCTGTGGGCGGTCACTTGAGCGAAGGAGGCAGGTTGGCGGCCGAACTCGGTGGGAACCAGATCTCGGCGCTGCTCGAGACCCTGCCGGGCATCGCGAACGTCCTGCGCAGCCCGGTGGCGGATGCGTTGCTCAACCTCATCCGCGCGGCGGCGGGCCTCCGCGACTTCAACGTTCAGGACGCGGACGAGCTCGTGAAATACGCCGTGCGTCGCGGGCTCGTGGGCTCCGACGAGGGCGACCGCGTCATGGCCGAAATCCAGAGCGAGGTGCAGCGTCGCGCTGATCGCGCCGCCGAGCGGCAGAAGGCCCGCAAGGAGAAGGAACAGGAGAAGGAGCGCGAGAAGGCTGTCGCGAAGTCCGCACCGAAGCCGGCCCCGAGGCCAGCGAAGACGGTCCCGCGCAGCGTCAAGGCAGTGAAGAACGTCAAGCCGGCCAAGGCGGTGAAAAAGGCCAGCGCGAAGGGGAAGAAGCGCTAGGTCTGGATATCGCTGATCAGGCCGCTCAGCCGCGTTGCGCCGGAGACGAGCTCCGCCGCGGACGCGGCTACCTGTCTCGCCGCCGCCGTCTGCTCTTCCGCTGAGCTCGTCACCTCCTGGCTCGCGGCCGCATGTTCCGCCGCGGCCTCGCTCACTTCGGCCGTGGTGCGGGTGAGATCCTCCACGATCCTGCGCTGCGCGTGCACCTGTTCCGCGACGGCACTCGCCGCGCCGCGGATTTCCTCTCCCGCCACCGCGATCTCTTCCAGGGCCCGGCCCGTCGCGACCGTCACCAGACCCAGGTCCTCCATCCGGTCCACGCCGCGCTCGATCGCGTCGAGCGCTTCGCGTACCTGACGCCGCACACGCTCGACGGTCTTCATCACCGCTTCGGCATCGGCTGCGCTCGAGTCGGCCAGGTAACGCACCTCGTCGGCCACGACGGCAAAGCCCCGCCCGTGCTCGCCCGCGTGCGCGGCCTCGATGGCGGCGTTGAGGGCAAGCAGGTTGGTCTGCGACGAGATCTCCTTCATCCGCTCCACGAAGTCGTTCACGGTCACCGATACGGCCGCCAGCTCACGCACGTGGGCTGCCGCGGTGCCGATCAGGCCGCGCACCTGCTCGAGCATCGCGCGGGCCGCATCCAGCTCGCCCTGGTGCGCCGCCGCGATCCGCCCGATGCCGTTGCCGGCCTCGACCACGCGCTGGGCCAGGATGGCGTTGCGGCTCGCCATCGCCGTCAGGTCCTCCAGCAGCTTGTCGGCCTCTCGCATGCCGATGAGCTGACGCTCGGCGCCGCTGGCCACCTTGGTCATCGCGCCCGAGATCTGGGCCGCGCTCGCGGCCAGCTCGTCGCTCGCCGCCGAGGTCTCGCCCGCCGTCGCCCGGAGAAGGTCGGTCTCCCGGCTCACCGCGCCGACCAGACCGCGCAGGCGGCTCGCCATGTCGTCGAGCGCACGGCTCAACCGCAACAGCTCGGTCGGCATGTTGCCCATCGGCTGGGTGCGCAGGTCGCCGCTGCCGAAGCGCTCGGCTGTCGCGATGAGCGTCCGCAGCGGCCGCCGCACCGAGCGGATGGTGACGACACCGATCGCGATCCCCAGCGCCAGCGCCATGCCGAAGAGCGCCCAGACGATCCGCTCCCGTTGCGCGGCCTCCCGCCGGAGGGTCCCGATACGCGCGATCGCGCGGTTCCCCTGCGCCTGGCTCAGGCGCCGGACCTCCGCCAGCGCCGAATCGGCAACGACCCGGGCTTTGGCAGCACGCGCTTGCGCCTCGGCGGTGCGCCGGAGGTCGTGCAGCGCATGGGCCGTGGAGTAGGCCACCTCGAGCCGTGCGAGGCTCGAGGCGATCCGGTTGAGCGCCACGCGCTCCTCGGTGGTGAGCGCGGCCAGCTCCTGGTAGCGACGGTGGACCACGTCGGCCGCGTCGCCTTCGGCGACGAAGGACCGCCGCACCGCGTCGTTCGAGGCGACGAGGTACTCCTCCGCGGCCCGCAGTTCGTTGCTCACATGGCTGATGAGGGCGCTGGCGAGGCCTGCGCTCCGCGTGACGAGGCCGAGCTGGGTGTCCACCTCGCGCTGCAGCGAGCGAATCGCGCCGGCGCCGACCGCCGCCATCGACAGGACGAGCGCCAGCATGAGCGTCATCCCGGCGATCAGTCGATCGCGCAGGCTCAGCAGCACTCAGCCCCCGGAGGCCCGGCGGAGCCGGCCGTTTCGCACGATGCCAATGGTGACGAGCCCATCCGGCGCGTCGCCATTCGTGTCGAAGCGGAGGGTCCCGGTGACCCCCTCGAACGGACGGGTGCGCACGCCCACATCCGCCAGCGCGGCGCGGATCGCCTTGCGATTGGCGCCAGCCCGCGCGATCACGTCACGCAGCAGATAGACGGCGTCGTAGGTCGCGGCCGCTGGCTGGTTGGGCAGCCCCACCCCGCCCAGGGCCCGCTGGTACGCCTCCACGAACCGGCGGTTGGCCGCCGACGAATCACCCGGGACGTAGGCCGCCGTATAGAACACGCCCTCCGCCGCCGCGCCGGCCTCCTCGACGCCCTCGAGACCGTCGCCGCCGAGCACCGGGATGTCGAGCCCCCGGGCCCTGAGGCCCAGCACGATGACACGCGCTTCCGGCCCGTTGCCCGCCACAAGCAGGAACTCGGACCGGCCGTCGGCGCGCATGCGGTCGAGGTAGGCATCCACGTCGACCGGGTCGGGCAGGTAGGGATCGCTGTAGATGATGCGACCGCCCAGCCGCTCGAACTCGCGCTCGAAGGTCTGGCGGATCCCGCGGCCGTAGTCGTCATTCAGGTAGAGCACGCTGCCCTGGGAAACGGCGAGGCGCTGGCGCACCCAGCGGGCGAGCGCCGCGCCGTGCGCGTCGTCGCTGGGGCAGAGCCGGAAGGTGTAGGGCCCTGCTGCCGAGACCTCCGGGGCGGACGACGAGGGCGACAGCTCGACGATCGGGTTCGCGCCGCCGTTGTACACCGGGGCCGCGGCGAGCGTCTGGCCCGAGTAGAGGTGTCCGATGACCGCCACCGCGCGCGAACGATAGAGCTCGGTCGCGGCCACCACGGCCGAATCCGCGTGGCCATGGTCGTTGCGCTCGAGCAGCTGGATGGGCCGGCCGTTGATGCCGCCGCTCGCGTTGATCTCGTTGACGGCGAGCCGGGCGGCACGGAGCATCGGCGCGCCGATCGGGTCGTCAAACGGACCGGCGAGTCCGATGACGATGGGCTCCCGCCTCGAGCAGCCGCTCAAGAGCGCGGCGAGGAGGACGAGCGAGGTAAAGGCGGAAGGACGCACGGGGATTCGCAACGCGCGTAGGTTACGGACGCGCCGGACGGAAGGCAATCCCCCTGCGCGCTGACCGTTGACCGTGGACCGTTTTCGGCCGACCGTTGAACGGTATGTGGACCATGCTGCCGCCCGCCGTCACCTTCGATCTCCACGGCCAGTCGGTCCTGCAAGGGGTGACCAATGCGGAGCGGTTCCTGCGCGCGCAGGCCCGGGCGCGACCGGGCGCGGTCGTGCGGCTCATCACCGGGCGGGGACGGGGCGGCGGTGGCGCGCCCCTGCGGACGCGCGTACGGACCCTGCTGCGGCGGCTCAAGGACTCGAGGGAGGTGGTGCGCGACTACGCGCTGGATGACGGCGAGGGTGGCTTTCTCGTGCGGCTGATGGACTGACCCGCAAGCCACCAAAACACGATGGCGCCCGGTTGCCCGGACGCCGTGTGCGGGGAGCAGCGGCGCCGCCGCGCCGCTACAGGGGTCACACCTTCTTGACGTTGGCCGCCTGCAGGCCCTTCGGTCCCTCGACGATCTCGAACTCGACGTTGTCGCCCTCCGAGAGCGAGCGGAACCCTTCGGCGACGATCGCCGTGTGGTGGACGAACACGTCCTTGCCACCGTCTTGTGCGATGAACCCGAAGCCCTTCGCATCATTGAACCATTTCACGGTGCCCTTCGGCATTGCCACAACCTCGCAAAAAGGGAGCCCCAGCTCCGTAAAAACCCGGCCCGAATGGCCGGCAACAAAAAAAGCCGCCCGGACGAAACCGCTCCGGCCGACCGCCCTGCCTCTGCCTTACGATGAGCCGATTGTACTCCGCGAACCCATGGTTCCTAACCTTGGAATCGGGGCAAATTTTGTCAATACGCGGCAGGGGCAGCCATGGGCGCTTGATGCGTCATGAGGATCGCCTGCCAACTGCCGGCACCCGGTCCCCTTCCTCGTATCCCGGGCCGATCCGCACCAGGCCCCGATCGGCCTGCCCGCGGGACGCGGTTACCGGATCCCCAGCCCCACGGCCCGCAGTTCGTGATCCAGCAGCCACCGCTTGCGATCGAGGCCGCCGCCGTAGCCGACCAGCGCGCCGTTCTTGCCCACCACGCGATGACAGGGAATCAGGACGGCCAGGTGGTTGGCGCCGTTGAGCTGCCCCACCACGCGCGGGTTGAGCCCGGTGCGGTGGGCGATGTCCTCATAGGAACGGGTTTCGCCGGGCGGGATCTCGCACAGCGCCCGCCAGACCGCCTCCTGCGCCGCCGATGGCGCCAGCCACCGTGCGAGGTGCTCGGGGTATGCGGGCTGCGCCATCCGGCCGTCGAAGTAGTGCTCCAGCCAGTGGACGACGCCATCGCACCCGCCCAGCTCGATCGTCACCCCGGGCACGCGTGCGCGGACCCGCTCGGCCCAGGACTCGGCACCGGGCCGGCCGGCAAACTCGATCACCAGCGGGCCGTCGTCACATTCGACCACGGTGAGGGGCCCGAGCGGGGAGCGAAGAACGCGCCAGAAGACGGTCGGGGCCATGAGGGTAAAGATAGGCGCTGGCGCCCCCGAAATCGCGGGGAAACGTTGAGCAGTGTACCTTTCAGCCATGACCCAGCCGCAGACCCTCGTGGTCCGCACGTTCCTCGACCGCGCCGAGGCGCTGTCGCATTTCCTGCTGCGCGCAGGGGAGGCGCCGCGCCTCATCGCCTTCGACGATGCCGTCGGCTGCCCGATGGAGAACGCGCTCGCCGCGCTCGAGTGGACTGCCGCCGTGGGGCTCCTGCCCGACGACGATCAGATCCACGCCGCCTACATGACCAGCGACGCGGCCATCGCAGTCATCGAGCGCAAGATCGCCGATCAGCGGCGCTACGTCTTCTTCGGCCCCCGACTGGAGGCCCTGCCGCTCGACACGATGGACGGCTCGGTGGTGATCGACGAACCGGGCGTGCGGGCCGTGGAGTTCGCGCAGCGCTCCCACGCCATCGCGCACTTCCTCCGCTTTACCGGCGGTACCGGCTCGCTGCTCGCGCTCTTGGGCCGGCGGGCGCCCGAGGTGCGCTATCTGCGCCGCTGGATGCCGCACATCATCCCGGGGCTCGACCGCCACGGCCTGCTGGTGGGCGGCTGGTTCGCCGCGAGCAGCGCAGGGTGCCTCTTTACGCTCACCAGTCAGGACGGCGAAGCCGCCGAAGGCGCCTATCGGTACATCGAAGTGGGGCTGGAATCGTAGAGGAAACGGTGGACGCGTGTGGATTCACATGTCCACAGTGCTGTTGAAAGCCCGGCTAACTCACCGGCAGTCACCCGTTTGAGCCTCCACAATCTCTCCACGGGTAAGTGGTGTAACCCGAATAAAATCAGGCACTTGCGCGATTTGTCGAGAGGCGTAGTTTTGTTCCTGCGCCTCGGGACACGGCATCGAGACCCTTGCGGTTCGCGGTGGCCGATCCAGAGGTGAGTTCGATCGGGATATCAGGGGAGGATGCCGACGCAACCAAGGGCTCAGGCATCCGGTGATCCTGGTGATCACTCCGGTCGAGCAGGTGAAGCCAGTCGCGTGCTTCACCCACTCCGATCCAGCGCCTCGGAGTGCAGTGCGAGTGGTCGGTCCGCGACCCGATCTGACTCGCAGCGCTCGTGCAAGCGAACCAGGTGGAGTGGCCACTCGGCCTGGGGATGGAAGCTGAGGCCCTGCCGGAAGCCCTACCGAACGGCGGATCAGCCACACGGTGGCAGGCGGGAGAAGAACGACGGCGGCAACGCCTCGACCTCAGGTAGCTTGCACGTGGAGCGGCCACTCAGTCTCTGGGCTGGGTGGCCGCTTCGTTTTTCCCGCTGGCCGTCGCGCGCCGGTCGTCGCGCGCCGCGTCCGGCCGCAGCTCCCATCGCATCACCCGCCGGCCGTCCAACTGCCACAGCGGGCGCGCGCTCACCCTCGACGCTCCAGCGAACAGCGCGGCATCCGCCAAGGCCTCGCGGAAACTGCGCGCCTTGGCGCTGGCGTCGTCCGCGAAGTGAAGGATCTCGGCCTCAAGCGTGAGGGGGCGGACGGCAGCGCCGAATTCCAGTTGACCGTGATGCGAGAGGATGAAGTGGTGCAGCAGCGCAAGCTCGTCCTCGGTGCATGGCAGGGACGCCGCACCGCGTACCACCCGTTCGAGCCGCAGGGCGCCCAGCGCGACGTGGCCGAGCAGGCGTCCCAGGTCGGTGTGCTCGAACCCGCGATCGAAGGCGTACGCGTCAACCTTGCCGATATCGTGCAGCAACGCGCCGGCCAGGACGAGGTCCTGGTCGGCGCACATCACACGCGCGATGGCCCGGGCGATCGCCGCCACCTCGGCAGTGTGCTGCAACAGCCCGCCCGCCAGCGCGTGGTGGCCGCCGATGCTCGCGGGACAGCGCTCGAAGCGCCGGCGGAAGTGCGGGTCGTCGAAGAAGAGGGTCAGCACGGCCTTGATTCGGGGCGAGAAGATGGCGCCGCGCCACGCGTCGAGCTGTTCCCAGGCGT
>JBMOPM010000289.1:0-19153 GCA_049323575.1 Gemmatimonadota bacterium
TTCGATCCCGGTCAGCATGCCGCGCTGCTCGAGGATCTGGAGTTTGCGCTCGAGCACGTCGATCGCGTCAGCGATGAAGGGCGCCAGCGCCTGGGCGCCGCCGGCCCGCACCAGGCTGTCGGGGTCTTCGCCCGGCGGCAGCGTGGCGACGCGGACCTTCAGATCGTGGCGGAGGAGCTCGTCGGCGGCGCGGAACGTCGCCTTGAGACCAGCCCGGTCACTGTCGTAGAGCAGCAGGGCCTCCGTGGCGAAGCGGCGCAGCAGCCGGGCCTGCTCCGGCGTGAAGGCCGTACCCAATGGTGCCACGACGTGCTCGATGCCGGCGAGGACCAGGCGGAGCACGTCGAAGTAGCCTTCCACCACGATCGCAACGCTCTCCTTGCGGATGGCCTGTTTCGCCTGATGGAGGTTGTAGAGCTGGCTGCCCTTGTGAAAGATCGGCGTCTCGGGCGAGTTGAGGTACTTGGGCTCGCCGTCGCGCATGAGCCGCCCGCCGAACGCCACGACACGGCCCCGCAGGTCGTGGATCGGGAACAGCACGCGATCGCGGAAGCGCGGATGCACCGCGCCGTCGTCCCGCCACACCAACAGGCCGGCGGCCACCAGCACGTCCTCGGTGACCCCCAGTTCCTTCATCGCGAGACGGAACTCGTTTCCCGGGGGCGCATAACCCAACCCGAGCGGGGCAAGCTGTTCCAGCGTGAAACCGCGCCCCTGGAGGTACTGTCGCGCCGGTTCGCCGGAGGGCGCCTCCAGCAACTGGCGGGTGAACCAGTGCTGCGCGGCGGCGGCCGCGCCGTAGAGCGACTCGTTGGGATCGGGGCCGGCGCGTTCCGCGCGCTCGGGAATCACGATCCCCACCCGCCGCGCCACGTCGCGCACGGCAGTGGGGTAGTCCATGCCGAACCGCTTCATCAGATAGGTGAAGACGTCACCCGCCGCGTGGCAGACGTAGCAGTAGTACAGTCCTTTCTTCGGGATGACGGCGAAGTTCCGGTGGGTGCCGCCGTGGAAGGGACAGGGCCCGCGCCAGTCCGACCCGGTGCGCTTGAGCGCGACCGTCTCGCCGATGATGGACACGGGGTCGGCCGCATCGCGAATCTGCTCGATCACCTCATCGGGGATCATGCTCAGCCCGTGAACTCCACGATGGTCACCCCGGTGCCGCCCTGGTTGCGGGGCGCGAAGTCGTACTTCGCCACCCGCCGATCCGCGGCCAGCACGCGGCGCACCCGGTCCCGCACGACGCCCGTCCCCATGCCGTGAATGATGCGCAGACAGGGATTCTCCGCCAGCACCGCCGCATCCAGCGCCGCCAGCGTGGCCTGCTCGGCCTCGGCGCCGGTGAGCCCGCGGAGGTCGATTTCCAAGGGTGCGGACGCGGCAGCGAACGTGGGAGCGGCGGCAGGCTCCTTCCGGGCCGGCTCTCCTCGGATCGGCGTGAGATCCGCCGTCTTCACCGTGATCTTCATCGCGCCGAGCGCGACGACGGCCTTGCCGTCGGGGCGCAGTTCCAGCACGCGGCCGGTCCCGGCGGCGGCCACGCGCACCGTCGCCCCGGCGTGGACGGCGCCGTCCGCTCCGGCCGGCGGCTCCTTCCGCTCCGCCGTCTCCAGCGCGTCCAGCCGTTCCCGCTCCGCCGCGATGCCTTCCTCCAGCACGCGCCGCGCTTCCCGCGCCCGGGCCTCGTCCACCGCCACCCGGGCCATGGCCAGCGCGTCCTCCACGCGCTGGCGCGCGTCCATGAGAAACTCGCGCGCCTGCTTGCGCGCCGCGCGTTCGGCGTCCTTTTCGCGCCGGCTGACCTCGGCCTCGCGGGCCTCCAGGGCTGCCCGCTGCAGTTCGAGCCGGGCGCCCAGCGCGTCGAGGTCGACCGCGCGCGCCTCGGCGGCGGCCAGCTTCTCCCACAGCTCGCGCTCCCGCTGCTCCACGGTGGCGAGGAGCGCGTCGAGGCTCCGCTCCGCATCGGGCACGCGCCGTTCTGCCTCGCGCAGGACGTCTTCCGCTACGCCCAGCCGCCGCGCGATCGCCAGGCCATACGACCGACCGGGGACGCCCTTCACGAAGCGGTAGGTAGGCGCGAGCGTCGCCGCGTCGAACTGAAGCGAGCCGTTGACGATGCCGGCCTCGTGGCTCGCCAGGTTCTTGAGCGCGCCCAGGTGCGTCGTGGCCAGCGTCATGGCACCGCGGCGGGTGAGGGTGAGCAGCACCGCCTCGGCCAGGGCCGTGCCCTCCGCCGGGTCGGTACCGCTCCCCACCTCATCCAGCAGCACCAGCGTGGTGTGGTCCGCGCCGTCCAGCACCCGCCGCAGCATCGCCACGTGCGCGCTGAACGTCGAGAGACTCGCTGCGATGGACTGGCGGTCGCCGATATCGGCGAAGAAGCGGCGGAAGACCGGCAGCCGGGTCTCCGGCCCCACCGGCGGAATGATGCCGCTCTGCGCCAGCGCGCTCGCCAGTGCGGCGGCCTTGAGCAGCACCGTCTTGCCCCCGGTGTTGGGCCCGGAGATGAGCAGCGTGCGCTCGGCGGGATCGAGCACGAGGTCGAACGGGACCACGACCGCCGGCTGGCCCGCCGCAAGCAGCAACGGGTGGCGCCCGTGGCGGATGACGAACGGCGCCGGCGCCAGATCGACCGCCGGACGATAGCCGTCATGGGCCGCGGCGTAGCGGCCGCGGGCCACGAGGTCGTCCACCTGGACGCACATCTCGAAGGCGTCACGCAGCACGGGCTGTTCGGGCCGAAGCAGATCGGTGAGCTCGCGCAAGACGCGCAGCGTCTCCCGTTCCTCCTCCACCTCCGCCTCACGCAGCGCGTTCCCCAGCTCGATCGCTTCGCTCGGCTCGACGAAGAGCGTGCCGTGACTGCCCGATTCGTCGTGGATGATGCCACCGGGTCGGGTGCGCGAGTCGCGCCGGACCGGAATGACGTAGCGCCCGTTGCGGACGGTGACGGTGGCTTCGGGCGAGGTCGACTGGGGGTCGAGCGAGCGCAGCACCGATTCGAGGCGCTTGATGAGCCGCTGCCGCGCGGCCTGCACCTCGCGACGCGCGGCGGCCAGCCGCGGGCTGGCGGTGTCGAGGAGCTGGCCCTCGTCGTCCACCGACTCCTCCAGCCGCTTTTCGAGCCGGCGGTCGGGCAGCGGGACTTCCAGCGTGGCGGCGAGCGGGGCGCGGTCAGCCACGCGACGCAGGTCCTGCGCGGTCTGCCGGGCGGCCGCCATCGTCGCGCGGAGCCGGGCGAGGTCCCGCCCCCCCAGGACACTGCCCTCCACACCGAGCCGGGCGAGCGCTGCGGTCACGTCGGGGACCGGAAACGCCGCCATGCCATCGCCGGTGCGGAACAGCTCGGCCACCTCGCCGGCCATCGCGAGCTCGCGCTCGATCCAGCCCAGGTCGGCAGCGGGGCGCCGTTCGCGGATGCGCCTCGCGCCCAGGGGTCCGGCCGCATAACCCGCCACCAGCTCGAGAGCGGCGCCGAACTCGATCGTCTCGAGCGCGTCGTCGATCTCCGGCCCCGGTAACGGCGACGGGGTGCCGGCCCCCGCAGGCGTCGGCACCCCGTATGCAAAACGCTCGGACATCAGGCGCATCACCGCGCCGCGAGCTCCTCTCGCACGATCCGGTTGATCACCTTGCCGTCGGCCCGGCCCTTGAAGCGCGGCATCACCGTCCCCATCACGCCGCCCACGTCGCCCGCGCCGGCGGCGATCACTTCCCGCACCGCGACCCGGATCTCCTCGGGGTCCGCGGCGGGCGGCAGGAACGCCTCGATCATCCGCACCTCCTCGCTCTCCTTGTCGACCAGGTCGGTACGGCCCGCGGTGTTGAACTGCTCGATGGCTTCCCGGCGGGTCTTGACGGCCTTGCGCAGCACGTCGACCACGTCCTCATCGGTGAGGTCGCGGCGCAGTTCGAGCTGCTTGTTTTTCAGGCTGGCGATCAGAGTGCCGAGGAGCAGCGTGCGCGCCTTGTCCTGCGCCTTCCGGCTGGCGTGCAGCTGCTCCTGCAGCGTCGTGGCGAGATCAGACACGGGAATAACGGGGTCCGCGGCGGTTCTTCCGGATGGCCGCGTTCAGCTTGCGCTTCCGCTTCTCGCTCGGCTTCTCATAGTGGCGATGCTTGCGAAGGTCCGACAGGATCCCGGCCTTCTCGCACTTCTTCTTGAAGCGCTTCAGCGCCCGCTCGAAGCTCTCGTCATCGTGAATGATGACTTCCGACATCTAGTGAAATCACCCCTCTCAGGCCCGACAGGGCAAGTGGCGTAAGAGTGAAAAGTTAGGTGCGTGCAGGAGTTGGGGCAACCGGCGGGTGAGCCCGGTCCCCAGGAGGAGGGCGCACCGCCCGACTCACAGGTGCAGAACGCGACGCCCCCTGGCGGTGACAGTGTGCGGCGTCGGACAGCCGAGTCCACGGATGTTAAGTTAGATATTAACAACCGCCTGGCCGAGCGGGGCGCGGGCGGATACGCGATGCTGGCCACGCCGCACCGAGGACAAGCCCTGTGGCGGGAGATCGACCATGTCGAAAGGTGTCGGGCGGGGCGGTGCTCGTGCGGGTCATCGCATGAAGAACGACGGATGGATCGCGGGGCACGCGACGTCCCCGGAAGCGCGGCGGCGTTACGAGCAGGAACACTTGATCGTCTGGGCGATGGAGGCCATCGCCAGGGCGATGAAGGCCGCGGGCATGACCAAGGCGGATCTCGCACGGAAGCTCGGCACGAGCCGGGCCCACATCACGCAGGTGCTCGGCGGCTCGCGGAATGCAACCCTGCGGACGCTGGCCGATCTGGCCTGGGCCTGCGGCAGCCGCGTGACCGTGTCGGTGGAGCCGCTTCGCGAGTGTCGACCGATGGCCTCGACCGTTCCGCTCACCGACGCTGCCGCCGCAACGGCGTCGGTGCCAGATCGTCCGGCTCTGGCCGCCTCGAAACGGTCTGGTGCGGGCCGTCGCGGCGCTCAAAGCGCCGCGTCACCGGCAGCACGCACCCACCACGGCGCCCTCGAGTAGCCATACACAGAGCGGGGCCACCCATCTGCCGGGTGGCCCCTGATGCGGCCTCTTCGCCGCAGCCGTGGCAACGCCTATCCCGGCGGCCACCCCATGGGCCGCCCGCCCAGGACGTGCAGATGCAGGTGCGGTACGCTCTGCCCCCCGTCCTTCCCCGTGTTGGCGACGATCCGGTAGCCGCGCTCATCCAGGCCCAGATCCGTCGCCACCTCGGCCGCAAACGCGAGCAATCGCCCGAGGAGGCGCTCACCCTCCGGTCCCTTGCAGTCACGCACCGCCTCGACCTCGCGGACCGGGACAATCAGCACGTGCACCGGAGCCTTGGGGTCGATGTCGTGAAAGGCGACCATGTCATCGGTGCGCTTGACGATGCGGGCCGGAATCTCGCCGTTGATGATGCGGGTGAAGATCGTGGGCATCGGGTGCTCCAGGGAAATCGCGCGAGCGCTGAGCAACGCTCGGATCGGTGGTACTCAGGATGACGGTCGGGCCGCGCCGTTGCCCGGGATCCGGCCCCGGGCGCGGGCGGCCTGGACGATCGCCGCGGCGGCCACGGCCGCCGTTTCGAACCGGAGGACGTGGGGGCCCAACGCGACGGGGCGAAAGCCGTGGCTCAGCAACACGTCCCGCTCCTCGACGGCGAAGCCGCCTTCGGGGCCGATGACCACGACCACCGGGCCGGCGTCCAGCGCGGCAGGCGGCGCCGCGCCGGTCGCATCGGCGAGCCACCGGTGTGCCGGAGCCTCAGGGCCGAGGCTCGCGACGTCTGCCAGCGACATCGGTCCCCGCAGCACCGGCGCCCATGCGCTGCCGCACTGCTTGAGGGCCCCGAGCTGTCGGCGCTCGAGTCGCGGAAGATGCTCGGCCCGCACCCGCGTGGCGACCCCGCGGGTCCGCTCCGTTTCCAGCGCCACGAGCTCCGTGACGCCAAGCTCGGTGGCCTTCTCCGCCACCCAGGCGAAGCGCTCGCGGTCGCCCGCTCCCACGGCCAGCACCAGCGGCGCGGGCCGCGGTATCTGTTCCGCGGACGCGATCTCTACCGCCGACGGCCGACCCGGCCGCAGCGTCCCCAGTGCCACGGTGCCGGCGCCGTCGATCAGGCGCACGGTCTCCGAGGCCTCCGCGCGGCGCACCCGCAGATGATGCGCCTCCGACTCCGCCAGCGCGACGAGAGCGCCGGGGCGCAGCGCGCCGGCGGGCGCGACCAGCGTGATCACACCCGGGCCGCGACGGCCCACCAGCCCGCGTCGTGCGTGTCCCGCACCACGTCGAAGCCGGCCAGCGCCAGCGCGGATCGGAACAGCGCCTCCTCGGCGTCTTCCATGCCCGAGAAGATCGCGATGCCGCCGGGCCGGAGCGTCCGGGTGATGGCGCCGAGAAGCTCCGTGTTCACGGTGCGGAGGATGTTGGAGACGACCAGATCGGCGGGTCCGAGCAGCGGCCCGAGACTGCCGGCGTCGCCGTCGAGGAACGTGCAGCGATCGCTGACGCCGTTGGTCTCCGCGTTGCGTGCGGCGACGGCGTTGGCCTCCGCGTCGATCTCGATGCCGGTGGCTCGCGCGGCACCCAACCGGGCGGCGGCGATGGCCAGGATGCCGCTGCCGCTGCCGAAGTCCACCACCACGTCCTCCGGCTCGAGCAAGCGCTCGAGCAACGCGAGCGCGGCCCGCGTGGAGCCGTGTTCGCCCGACCCGAATGCGGTCTCCGGATCGATGGTGACGATCACCTGTCCGGCGAAGGGTGTCGCGTCGACCCAGGAGGGAACGACGGTGAGACGGCCGACGTGACGCGGCTCGATGCCATCGCGCCACCGCGTGGACCAGTCGATCTCGGGGAGTTCGCGCGCGGCACCGGTGACGGCATAGCCGCAGGTCTGTTGCGCCTCGGCGATCAGGGCCATGGCGGCCGCGTGGTCCGGCGCGAAGGACACCAGGGTGCCATCGTCCCGCTCCTCGATCGCCTGCCCCGACCGGCCGACCAGCCAGGCGGCAAGGGCGTCACGTTGCTCGCGGGTGGTGCTGAAGTCGACGGCCCACCAGCTCATGCGCCGAGCGCCTCCTTGAGCCGGGACCAGAAGCCGGCCGCGCGCTTGGGCGGCTGGCCTTCCACCTTGGCCAGCTCGCGGAAGATCCGTTCCTGCTCCGGCGTCAGCTTCTCCGGGGTCCACACGCTGACGCGGATGTGGAGGTCGCCGGCGCCGGCCTGCCCGAGCCGCGGGAGGCCCTTGCCCTTGAGGCGAAGCACCGTGCCGGACTGCACCCCCGGCGGAATGGACACCTTCTCTTCGCCGAACGGCGTAGGAATCTCGACCGAGGTGCCGAGGGCGGCCTGCGAGAACGAGAGCGCCAAGTCGTAGATGAGATTGTCGCCTTGGCGCTCGAAGTGCTCGTCGTCCTTCACCTCGATCATCACCAGCAGATCGCCCGGGGGACCATTGCGGGTGCCGGCCGCGCCCTGACCGCGCAGGGTGAGGTAATTATTCGCCGAAATACCGGGCGGGATCTCCACCGTGACGGAGCGCTCGCCGCGCACCCGGCCCTCGCCGCGGCAGACCTCGCACGGTTCGGTGATGACGCGGCCCTCACCGCCACAGGTAGGGCACGGCCCCACCGACACGAACTGCCCGAACACGCTGCGTGCGGTGCGGCGCACCTCGCCGCTGCCGCCACAGGTGCTGCAGACGGACGGGTGGGTGCCCGGCCTGGCCCCACTGCCTCCGCAGTGTGCGCACGGCTCGAGACTCTTGAGCTTGATGGTGCGCTTGGTTCCGGTCGCCACCTCGTTCAGCGTGAGCCGCACGGTGACGCGGATGTCCTGCCCGCGCCGCACCTCGGACGGCGAACGGCCGCCGCCACCGAAGAGGGACTCGAACCCGCCCAGACCGCCGAAGTCCCGCATGAAGATGTTGAGCGCCTCGGCGAGGTCCACGTGATGGAAGCCGTAGTTGGCGCCCGCGCCGCCGCGGGCGAAGGCGGCCTCGCCGTAGCGGTCGTATGCGGCGCGCTTCTGGGGATCCTTCAGGACCTCGTACGCCTCGGTGATCTGCTTGAACTTCTCTTCGGCATCCGGGGACTTGTTGCGGTCGGGATGCCATTCCATCGCGGCCCGGCGGTACGCCTTCTTGATGTCCGCCTCGGTGGCGGTGCGCTCCACCCCGAGCAGCGCGTAATAGTCGCTCACTCCATCAACCCTTCCACCAGCCGGCTGGTGTGGTCCACCAGGCCGATGATCTTGTCGTACGGCATGCGGGTCGGTCCCAGCACGCCGATCACGCCGGTCAGCTCACCCACGCGATAGGGCGCGGTCACCAGCGTAAAGTCGGCCAGGCGGGGATCGTCGTGCTCCGCGCCGATCGTCACCATCAGACCCTGGCCACGGCGCGCCTTGAGCGCCTCGACCAGCAGGTCCCGCCGCTCGGTGAGTTCGAGCAGCGTGCGCATGCGTCCCGTCCTCGTGAACTCGGGCTGCTCGGCCAGCGCGGTGGCGCCGCTCAGCACCACGGTGCTGCCTTCGTCCGGCAGGGCGAACATGTCCTCGCCCTCGGCAAGGAAGATGTTGATCAGCTCCCGGCTCCCGGCCGGCGCGCCGACGTCGCGGAGACGGTCCGCCAGGGTGCGGCGGATCTCCCGGAGGGCCAGACCGGCGAGGCGCTCGTTGAGGATGCGGGTCACGCCCTGCACCGCGGCCGGCGCGATGCTGCTCGGGATCTGCACGAAGATGGTGCGGACCACTCCGCTCTGGAGATTGAACACCATCAGCAGCCGGTCCGAGGCGACCTGTACCAGCTCGATCCGCTCGAGTACGGTCTCGTCCAGCGCTGGCGCGGCGGCCACGCCCAGCTCCTGCGTGAGCACGCCGAGCACTTGCGCCGCCCGGCGCAGGATCTCCTCGATGGTGCTCTTGGGCCCCTGCATTTCCGCTTCGAGTTGCTCACGCTGGATCGGGCTGAGGGGCGCGCGCTGGTGCAGGTTGTCCACGTACGCGCGGTAGCCGCGGTCTGTGGGGATGCGGCCCGCCGACGTGTGCGGATGGAACAGGTAACCCCGCTCCTCCAGCTCGCTCATCGTGTTGCGGATCGTGGCGGAAGAGACCCCCAGCCCGCAGCGACGGGCAATGGCCTGACTACCCGCCGGCTCGGCGGTTTCGATGTACGTCTGGATGACGGCTTCGAGCACGCGAAGCTCGCGGTCGGTCATCTGGTCGCCTGGCGCCATGCGCCAGAATTTACGCGGAAAGGTGGGACGGCGGATAGGCGGTCAAGCCGTGCCCGGCCGTGGCGATGCAGTAAGCGCATCATGGGGCAAGCGCATCATGCGGCATCGCGCACCAGAGCGCCCATTCTGAGCCATCCCTCGGCGGTGAGCCGGATCCGGCCCCCCTCCCGGGTGGCCCAGCCTTCCCGCTCCCAGCGCGCCACTGTGGCGGGGTCCACGTCGGTCTCGGGCACGCCCTCGGTGGTCCGGAGGCCGAGGTAGAGCGACTCCAGCCGGATGGCGAGAGGGTCCAGCGTCTCCCGCCCGGCCTCGGTGGGCCGGCCCGCGCGGACGGCGGCGTCCCAGGCGCTCCATTCCCGGATATTCCAGCGGCGCTCCGCAGCGAACCCGCTGTGCGCCGAGGGACCGAGGCCGATGAACAGGGCGCGGCGCCAGTAGGCGCTGTTGTGTCGGGCGCGGTGGCCCGGCCGGGCCGCGTTCGACACCTCATAGTGCTCGTAGCCCCGGGTCACCAGCGCGGCGTGGGCGGCGAGGAATTCCGCAGCGTAGCGGTCCTCGTCGGCCGGGCTGGTCTCGCCCCGGACCACCTGGCGGGCCAGCGGCGTGTGCGCCTCGACGGTGAGCCCGTACAGCGAGAGGTGCTCGGGCTCCAGGGCCAGCGCCCGGTCGAGATCGGCCTGCCAGTCGCGCGCGAGCGAGTCGGGCAGTCCGAAGATGAGGTCGAGGGAGAGCTCGGGAATGCCGGCATCGCGGACCACGGTGACGGCGCGGAAGATGTCCTCCGCCGAATGCGTGCGGTGCATCCAGGCGAGGACGCCCGGGTCGAACGACTGCGCTCCCAGCGAGACGCGGTTGACGCCGGCGGCGGCCCAGGCGCGGGCCGCAGGCGCCGTGACGTCCTCCGGATTGGCCTCCAGGGTGATCTCGGCGCCGGGGCTGATGGGTCGGAGCGCATCGAGTCCGGCCAGCATGCGCTCGATGGTACTCGGCGCCAGCCTGGACGGCGTGCCCCCACCGAAATAGACCGTGGAGAGCTGGCCCGGAGAGTGGGCCCACGCGGGATCATCCTGCCAGCGGCGCCATTCGGCAAGCACGGCATCGGCAAACGCGGCGGATGGAACTTCCCGGCGCACCGCGATGGCGAAGTCGCAGTAGGTGCACCGGCGGGCGCAGAAGGGGACGTGGATGTAGACATGCACGGAAGAAGCTTAAGGGGGTGAGCCCGGCGCGCGGCGATACCACCCGCCCGCCTCCCGGACCACCAGGCCGAGCAACTCCAGCATGCTCAGCTCCTGGAGCGCCGTTGCCGCGGGGACCTCCAGCGCCACAGCAACGTCATCCACCAGCCTCGGGCCCAGCGCCAGGACCTCGAGCGCCGCGCGGGCCTGGTCCCCGAGGTCGGGCGGCAGCTCGACCGGCGGCACGAGGTGGAATTCGCCCTGCTTGTCCGCGGGCACGCTGGGGGTGCGGATACCGAACAGTTCCAGGAGATCTCTCACCTCCAGCAGCGGCGTGGCGCCGTCGCGGATGAGGCGATTGGTGCCCTCGGACACCGGGCTTGTGATGGGTCCCGGGACGGCCAGCACGTCCCTGCCCTGCTCCAGCGCCTGGTCCGCCGTGATGAGCGCGCCGGAGCCGACCGCTGCTTCCACCACCACCGTGGCCCGCGCGAGCCCGCTGATGAGGCGGTTGCGACGGGGGAAGGTCCAGGCCTGCGGGCGCTCGCCGGGTGGGAACTCGGTGAGCAGGAGCCCGGTGTCGACCATGCGCTCATAGAGGCGGCGATTGGCCGCGGGGTAGATGATGCCGAGCCCGTTACCGAGCACACCGATGCTGGCGCCACCGGCGTCGAGCGCTGCGCCATGGGCCACCGCGTCGAGGCCCCGGGCCATGCCGCTCACCACGACGATGCCGGCCTTGGCCGAGGCTTCGGCGAGGAGTTCCGTCACCTCGCCGCCGTAGGCGCTGTGGCTCCGGCTGCCGACGATGGCCACGGCGGGGCGACGCACCAGCTCGACGCGACCCAAGGCGAAGAGAACGGCGGGCGGGTCGGGGATGTCGGCGAGAGCGGCGGGCCAGGCCTCGTCGCCGGGGATCAGCGCCGCGCCGCCGAGCTTGGCGGTGGCGGCGAGGATGGCGTAGCCGGTATCGATGGTGACGGCGGTAAGCAGGGAGGCACAGGCGCGGGAGATGCCCGGGATGGAGCATAAAAACGCGAACGGCGCCTCGAGGGCGCCGCGGGCCGAGCCTGTCGCCGCCAGCAGAGCGCCGAGGCGGGGCCAGCCGATGCCGGGCGTGGAAGCGAGCGCCACCCATGCGGCGCGCTCACCGGGATCCGCCGCGGTCCGGAGGTTGGTGACCGCGGCGATCACGCCCGGGGTCAGTACCTGCGCGGAGTCGCCTCCTCCTCCGGCATCGGGTCCAGCGCCTTCGCTTGGGCGACACACTTCCACAAGAACTCCTTCAGTTCGTCGATGCCCGCCCCGCTCGCGCTCGAGATGGTCAGCGTGCCCCACGCGCCCGGTGCGAGGATCTCGGGCAACGGTGCGTCCTCGGCGTAAAGATCCCGCTTGGTCAACACGACGACGTGGGGCTTGTCCGCCAGCGCCGGGCTGTAGGCGCGGATCTCCGCGCGGAGCCGGTCGTACACGAGCTGCGGCGTGGGGCTCTCCAGCGACACCAGGAACGCCAGCACGCGCGTCCGCTCGACGTGCTGCAGGAACTGCAGCCCCAATCCCTTGCCCGCGTGCGCGCCCTCGATGATGCCCGGGATATCCGCCACCACGTAGGAGCGGTGTCCGCTCAGGCCCACCACGCCGAGATGGGGCTCGAGCGTGGTGAAGGGATAGGCGGCGATCCTGGGCCGGGCGGCGGAGATCACACTCAGCAGCGTGCTCTTGCCGGCATTCGGCTCGCCCACCAGTCCCACATCGGCGATGAGCTTGAGCACCAGCTCGATCTCGCGCTCTTCGCCCTCCTCGCCCGGCTCCCATTCGCGCGGCGCCTGGTGCGTGGCCGTCGCGAACCGCGCGTTGCCGCGTCCGCCGCGCCCGCCCTTCGCCACCAGGACCGTGTCGCCCGGCTTCAGCACCTCGCCGATCAACACTCCCGTAGCGGCGTCCCGGATCTCGGTCCCTGGCGGCACGGGGAGGTAGATGTCCTCCGCCGACCGGCCGGTCTGGGTTTTTCCCTTGCCGTGCTCGCCCCGTTCCGCCTTCCAGTGCGTGCGATAGCGATAGTCCAGCAGCGTGGCAAGGTTCGCGTCTCCCCGAACGAACACGCTGCCGCCGTGGCCGCCGTCCCCGCCATCGGGCCCGCCCTTGGGCTGGTACTTGAAGCGGGCGAACGAGGACGCGCCGGATCCGCCCGTGCCCGCCGTCACCCGGATCACCGCACGATCGATGAACATCAGGTCGTTCGACTCCAGCTGTCGCGCACGCTGGCCCAGAGCTCCTTCACCTTCTTCCATTGATAGAAAGCGAGGAGCCGATTGACGATGGCGAGCGCGGCGTCGATCTCGGCGAAGCTCGCGCCGGCGTTGAGCGCGCCGCGCAGGTGCGAGTGCAGTTGCCGCGGCGTCTCCAGCACCGCCGTCTGCACCACGGTGCACAGCTCGCGGCGGAGCAGGTCGAGCCCGGGGCGCGACAGGATGCGGCCATACCCCTCGGTGATCATCCAGCCATCGATGGCGGGATGCAGCGCGCGGATGTTCTCGCGCAGCCTGCGGTAGTTCTCGCCGTACACGACCGCACAGGTCTCCTCGCCTCGACGGGTCCACTCCGCCACGTTGTCGTACCGCGCATCCGGATCGTCCGCCGGCGCCGGCCGACCGCTCAGGCTGCGCCAGATCGCCATCGCCTGCAGTGCCCGCGGATAGCCCACCATGAGGATCGACTGCAGCAGCAGCTCATCCACCCATTCCGGCGGGGTGCCGGCGGGCCCCAGTTCGGTGGCGCGCTCGCGCACCTCGGGTTCCTCGCCCAGGGCGATCGCGGCAGCGAAGCGCACCAGCGCGAGCGTCGGAGGGTCGAGCGTGTCCGGCCTGGCCATCAGCATACCTCCAGCATCGTCAGGGACGGGAACCGTTCTTGTCATGGGAGGTGGCCCCGAAAACGCAGCCCGCCCGCCGCGCGGATCTCGCCGGTGACCACGGCGCGGGTGTTCCTGATCGCCGGCCGGGCATGGGCAGTCAGGCCTTCCCGCAAGGCCGTGGGCACGTCGCTGGCGCCCGCGTGCTCGAGCAGTTGCCGCAGCACGGCGATCAGCGCCACGGGCGCCGCCCGCATGTCCCCGCTTTTCACCTTGAGCGCAACGCCGAGCCCGAGCGACGGGATCGCGGCGCAGTAGATGCCGTCCGCACCGATCTTCACGACCAGCTCGCCGGGCCAGGCGCGCATGAGGTCGGTGCAGGAGCGGCCGGTCCCCGCCACCAGCTCGGGATGTGCCATCATGGCCTCGCGGAGCCGGCGCGCCGCGGGGTCGGTGGCCACGCCGAAGCGCGCCCACGCGGTGGCCATGCCGATAAGCGGAAGGCCGTAGCACACCGTGTTGCAGCCGTCGGTGGCGAGGTCGAGCTGCGTGATTGCCGTGTCGGTCCAGCGGGTAACGGTCTCCAGAATCCGCCGCTGCAGCGGGTGGTCCGGCCGTTCGTAGCCGGCGGGTGGCCAGCCGCGGTGCAGACAGGTGGCGAGCATCGCGGCGTGCTTGCCCGAGCAGTTGCTCCAGCGGGGCGTGAGGGGGATGCCTTCGCGGGCCACGTACTGAGCGACCGCGGGACCGAGCGGGACGTGGGGTCCGCAGGCGAGCGCCTCCTCGCCGAGCCCGAGGCGGGCCAGCATGCGATCGGCGACGGCCAGGTGCATCGGCTCGCTCGAGTGCGACGCGCAGGCCAGCGCCAGTTCCTCCGAGCCGAACTCGAAGCGGTCGGCGGCACCATCCTCCACGAGCGGCATCGCCTGAAAGGCCTTGGCGGCGGAGCGCCAGAAGGTGACCAGGCGAGGGTCCCCGGCTTCCGCCACGAGTCGACCGGCGGGGTCGACGACGGCCACCGAGACCGAGTGCGCGCATTCGACCCGCGGGCCGCGGGTGGCCTCTACTCGTAGTGCGTTCACGCGGGGGAAGATAGCGGGGTGCCAGGGGTGCCGAGCGGGCGCCAGCGCAACAGGGCCCCGCTATATTCCGCGCCGATGCCCATCCCCCGGATCCCCCGCGAGCGCCTCATGGCGCTCTTCGAGCGGATGCCCCGGCTCACCGTCGCCGTGGTCGGCGACGTGATGCTGGACCGCTATCTCATCGGCGATACCGATCGACTCTCTCCCGAAGCTCCCGTGCCCGTCGTCAACGTGGCGCGCCACCGGGCGACGCTGGGCGGCGCGGCCAACGTCGCCGCCAACGTCGCTGCCCTGGGCGCCCGGTGCCGGCTGGTGGGCGTGGTCGGCGACGACGGCCCGGCGCGCACCATCCGCGAATCCATGGCGGAAGCGGGCCTGAGCGACGAGTTCCTGTTCGTGACGCGTGAACGACCCACCACCTCCAAGACACGCGTCATCGCGCGGGGCCAGCAGGTGGTGCGGATCGACGAGGAAGTGGCCGCCGAGGTGCAGGGCGACGTGCTGGAGGGGCTGGTGGCGCTGGCGACCAGAGCCGTGGCCGACGCCGACGTGCTGCTCCTCGAGGACTACAACAAGGGTGCCCTGCCCCCGGCCGTGATCTCCGCGGCCATCGCCGAGGCGCGTCGGCGCGGCATCCCCGTCGTGGTGGACCCGAAGTTCCGGAATTTCTTCGCGTATGCTGGCGCCACCGTGTTCAAGCCCAATCGCCGTGAGCTCGAAGCCGCGCTTGGCGCCACGCTCAACGTGGACGACCATGGGGCGCTGCCCGCGCTGCTCGGGCGGCTGGGTGTCGAGAACCTGCTGCTCACGCTCGGGCCCGAGGGCATGCTCCTGGTGACGCCCACGGGCGACGCGCGCATCCCGAGCATGGCGCGCGAGGTATTCGACGTCTCCGGCGCGGGCGATACGGTGACGGCGTGGGTCGGTGCCGCGCTGGCAGCGGGTGCCACGCTGATGGAGGCGGCGCAGTTGGCGACGATCGCGGCGGGGATCGAGGTGGGCAAGCCGGGCGTGGCGACGGTGAGCCAGGAAGAGGTACTGGAGTTCACGAGCGCATGAAGATGGTCCGCGCGCCGATGGATTGGTTACCGGCCGCCCGGCGTCCCGTGCCAGCTTGATCGCGGGGGGGGCCCCACGCCGCGACCATCGACCCGCCGGGGGAGGCCAGAAGCCGCCCGCGGCACGCGGCTTCGCGACAGGGATCGGTGAGCAAGCCGGATGTGGCGACGGCGAGCGCAATGAGGAGAATGCATGGGCAGATGACGATGGTCCGCTCGCCGATGAATTGGTTACGAGTCGCCCCGCGCCCCATGCCAGATTGATTACGGGGGGCCCACCTGCTCCCACACCCCACGTACGTGAGGACTCGCGTCACGTGATGCGTCGTTGAGGGAATGACCCTTACCCGCACTGGCCAGCCGCGCGTGCGCCTGCTGGCCAGCGCCCCGGTCCCAGTGACGGTTCGAGTCTGCGGCCGCGCGGCCGGCGTCCCGCGGCCGAGCATCGGCGTTTCCTGCGACACGAACGGACGTGGTCCCGATCCCCGCGATCGCATCGAGCGAGCCCCGAACGCGGCCGGGCCTCCGCTGGGCCCGCTCGAGTGCGACGTATCGCTCCTCTCCCGCCGGGCCGACTCGGCCACGATCGAGGGCAATCCGGTGCAGCAGCGATGCGGAGAGGCCTGACTGCAGGGTCGGACTTCATGCGATCCCGGGCGGGCCGCAGTATGTTGAGCCTGACGGGAGGACCGATGTCCGACGAAAACGTCGACCTGGTGCGGCGAGGCTACGAGGCGTACGCCGCGCGCGACTTCGCGGCGGTGTTCGCACGGCTCGCGCCCGACGTGGAGATCGCCCAGACCGCTGAGCTGCCGTGGGGCGGAACGTTTCGCGGCCACGCGGCGGCGCAACGATTCTTTCGCCTCCTGGCCGAGTATACCGAGGCCGTGCCGATGCCGGAGACGTTCATCGCCGCGGGGGACGACGTCGCGGTCGTGGGCCGCCTCCGCGGACGAGTGCGGGCGACGCAGGCGCCGATCGATCTCCCGTTGGTGCACGTGTGGACGGTCCAGGCGAACCGGATCGTCCGCTTCGCAGCCTATGTCGACACGGCCGCGATGCTGGCGGCATTGGCCGGCCCGCCGGCCTCAATGCCCGACGCCACCGGCGATGCCGTGTCGTAGCGGCGAGCCCGCACGCCATCCTGGTCTCGCCCATTGCCAGCGGTCTCGAACGGTTCCGATCGGGCGGTTGCACAGGGCGGCGTCCGACTTTGTGGTACAGTGTTCGTATTCGACAGACCATCGTGCGGGCTGACGTGGCCCCCCGGCCCTGACGCACGCCGGCTCGAGAGCTGCCAGACGGGTTCGCCGCGGCGGGCGCTGCCTCCATGCTCGACCAGCCGGTGCGCCACGCCAGAGCGGCACGGCGAATCGACGCGAAAGGAGACCGATGGCGGGCCGACTCGTAGCACTGATCCGTGGCATCAACGTCGGCCGCGCGAAACGGGTAGCCATGGCCGACCTCCGCGCGCTCGTCGAAGATCTGGGCTACGGCGACGTACGCACGCTGCTCAACAGCGGCAACGTCGTGTTCACCGCGCCGCGTACGCCCCCCGGCCGTCGCCGCGGCCCGGATCGAGGAGGCGCTCGCGACGCGCACAGGCGTGCCCGCCCGGGTCACCGTGCTCGCCGGTGCAGAGGTTGCAGCCATGGTCGACGAAAACCCGCTCGCCGACGTCGCGGCCAACCCGTCACGGCTGTTCATCGCCGTGCTCGCTGATCCGGCAGATCGCACGCGGCTGGAGCCCCTGGCCAGGCAGACCCGGACCCCGGAAGCCCTGGCGCTCGGCGCCCGCGTGGCGTACGTCTGGTGCCCCGACGGGATCATCGGGCTTCGCGACGTGAGTTCTCGCTCCACCTCTTCACCCAACTCGATCCCAACGTCTGCGACGACCGGCCCACGCCCTCACAGCGCAGTACTGAAGCCGTACGCCGCGAAGACGTGCACCGGCGTCGGGCGGCCACGGCACCCGGCGGCGGCGCGATCATGCACGGCGCGCTCGAGTGCAAGGCGACTGTCTCGCTACGCGAGGGCGACCGGCGCGGCGATGAGCGGGCTGCGCGGCGCCCCTTGACCAGTGCAGGCCGGGTTCATGGAACGACGGATCGTCGGGTTCCACCAGGATGAAGAAGCGCATTGGGTGGCCGACCTGGAATGCGGCCACACGCAGCATGTGCGGCACGATCCGCCGTGGCAGGTACGGCCGTGGGTCGTGACCCCGGAAGGACGTGAGGGCCGCCTGGGCACGGTGTTGCATTGCCGGCGGTGCGACGAGGATGGCGCCGCCTGACGCGTGCCCCGGTCCTCGCCGGTACGTCGCTCGACCACTCGCCTTCCCCGTCCCTTCTCGACTCCTTTCCCAGCCCTGAGGTCTCCATGCGTCGCAGTGGCTTCTGCTCGCTCCTCGTGTGCCTCGCGGCCTGTCAGGGCGGCCCGTCGACCGCCGATCGATCCCGGCCGGCTTCGACGTCGGCCCCGGCTCAGGTACAGCAGTCGCCCGCGCCGATGTCTCATGGTGAAGCGCCGATCGGCCCCGCCATGACCCGACCCGACCGGGCCGCCGAGGCACCGTTGCCCTCGTCGACCCGCCATCACCGGATTCGCATGGCCACGGCCCATGTCCGCCACGAAGTCGCGCCGGGAGTGGTGTACGAGGCATGGACGTTCGATTCGATCGTGCCGGGGCCGGCCATCCGCGTGACCGTGGGCGATACCGTCGACTTCACCCTGGTCAACGGGGCTCCCATGCCCCACTCGATGGACTTTCACGCCGCGGAAATCGCGCCGGACCGAGCATACCGGAACGTGATGCCGGGCGACAGCATCCAGTTCCGGTTCGTCGCCCGGGTGCCGGGTGCGTTCATGTACCACTGCGGGACCGCGCCGGTGGCGAGCCATATCGCCAACGGGATGTACGGCGCGCTCATCGTCGATCCGAGGACGCCGCGGCCGCCGGCGCAGGAATACGTGCTGGTCCAGAGCGAGTTCTACCTGAGCGCACCCCACGGACCGGATTCCGTGCGCAGCCTCGATTGGAAGAAGGTGCTGGATGCCGCACCCGATTACGTAGTATTCAACGGCGTCGGCTCACGCTACGCGACGACGCCGATCGCCGTTGCCGTGGCCAAGCCCATCAGGCTGTTCGTGGTGAACGCGGGGCCGAACCGCATCAGCTCGTTCCATGTCGTCGGCGCGATCTTCGATCGGGTGTACGCCGACGGTTCCGGACGGCCGTTCGACGGCATGCAGACGTGGAACGTCCCGGTCGGCGGCGGGGCGGTTTTCGAGCTGAAACTGGCCGAGGAAGGCCTGTATCCCTTCGTCACCCACGCCTTCGCCGATGCCACCAAGGGTGCGGTGGGTGTCTTTCGCGCAGGGACGCCGGTGGGGGCCGCGGCTCCGTGATGCGCCGCACGCTCGGCAATGAGCCGTCCGACTGCGCCTGAACCCATCGCATCCGACAACGAGGAGCGGTCTCATGCACGCGGAAGCTGCGCAGTGTTCCTACCTTCTCCACCTCAGCCAGCCGTGGCTCGCTGCCCTGGGCGATGACGACCTCGCCTGGGAACCGGCGCCCGGGACCAAGACGGCCGGCTGGCTGGTCGGTCACCTCGTGATCACGGGCGACTACGCCCGGCGGCTGTGCGGGCTGTCGCCCATCGCCCCCGCGGCCTGGCGGCCGATCTTCGCCCCGGGCACCGTTCCGGCCAGCAGGGCAGCAGACTATCCCCGCATGTCGGACCTGGCCGCGGCC
>JBMOPM010000289.1:19163-21774 GCA_049323575.1 Gemmatimonadota bacterium
CCCTCGAGGCGATCTACCGCGATCTCGCGGGACAAGCGCCCCACGCCCCGGAGGCGAGGCTCGAGGAACCCAACCCGTTCGAGCCCGCGAGAGCCGCGTTCCCGACGGCCGGCAGCTTCGTGCGATACATCATGGCGGCGCACCTGAGCTATCATCTGGGGCAGCTCGCGGTGTGGCGGGCGGCGGCGGCGGCCGCACGCGCCGGCTCCGCCCGGCCAGCATGAGCATCTACGACATTCCGGTGCGGACCATCGACGGCCGGAACGAGACCCTGGCCCCGTACCGCGGCCAGGTCCTGCTCATCGTCAACGTGGCAAGCCGCTGCGGCTTCACCCCGCAGTACGAGGGGCTCGAAGCCCTGCACCGCCAATACCGGGACCTGGGCTTCAGCGTGCTGGGCTTCCCCTGCGACCAGTTCGGGCATCAGGAACCAGGCACGGAGGCCGAGATTCAGGCGTTCTGCACCAGCCGATACGATGTCACGTTCCCGCTGTTCGGCAAGATCGAGGTGAACGGCCCCGGGGCCCATCCGTTGTACCAGCTCCTCAAGCAGGAACAGCCAGGGCTGCTGGGCACCACGGCCATCAAATGGAACTTCACCAAGTTCCTGGTCGACCGAACCGGGCGCGTGCTCCGGAGGTACGCCCCGACGGTCGCACCGGCGGATCTGGCGCCGGACATCGCCCGCGTCCTGGCCGAGCCGGGCCACCGCGCTCGGGACTGATTCTCACCATCCCACGTTGCCGCTGCCTGTGGCAGGATCCTTCCCATGCATCCCTACAAGCCTGCGTCGTGGTTCACCCGCTTCACCAGGGCGACTTCACGACTGGCCGGTCGGCCCGTCTTTTTCGCCATCGCCGTGGGGATGATCGTCATCTGGATCGTCACCGGCCCGCTGTTCCATTACAGTGACTCGTGGCAATTGGCGATCAACACCGGCACCACCATCGTGACCTTCCTGATGGTCTTCCTTATTCAGAGCACTCAGAACCGGGACGCGGAAGCGGTGCAGATCAAGCTGGACGAGCTGCTGCGAGCCACAACCGGCGCCCACAACGTGCTGCTGGACCTGGAGGAACTGGAGGAGCACCAGCTCGACCAGATCCGGGCCAACTACACCCGCCTGGCCAAGCTGGCCCGCGACAGCCTCCGCGGCGGGGGCACCGATACCGGCAGCCCCGACGTGCGCTGACCGCGCCCGGCGACACCTCCGGCATTTCCTGTGAGAGACTGCATGTCATCCCTCCGCCCCTTCTGGCGTCATGTCGCGCTCGTGCTCGCCTGCACCGTTCTGGTCGAGCCTGTCACGGCGCAGGTACCGGCACCGCGGCGCGCGCGCGACCTGGGCATCGCCCCCGGCGTGCTGAGCCCGGGTCGATGGAATGCCATCACCGACGTGGCCGGCGTCCGAGTGGGTCACGCCACCGTGCGTCTGGGCGACTCGGTGCGCACCGGCGTCACCGCCATCCTGCCGCATGCCGGCAACGTCTTCTTCGAGCGCGTGCCGGCCGCGATTCACGTCGGCAACGGCTTCGGGAAGCTCCTGGGCGTCACCCAGGTCGCGGAGCTGGGGGAACTGGAGACGCCGATCGTCCTGACCTGTACGCTCTGCGTATGGAAGGTGGCGGATGCCTTCGCCGAATGGCTGCTGGCTCAGCCCGGGATGGAGTCCGTGCGCTCGATCAACCCAGTGGTGGGGGAGACGAACGACGGGTATGCGCTGAACGCGATACGTTCCCGGCCGATCTCCCCCGAGGATGTTCGCGCGGCCCTCACGAATGCCGCCTCGGGACCGGTGGCGGAGGGGGCGGTCGGTGCGGGCACCGGCACCATCGCGTTCGAGTGGAAGGGCGGCATCGGCACCTCGTCACGCGTGGTCCGGGCCGGGGACAGCACGTGGACCGTCGGCGTGCTGGTGCAGTCCAACTTCGGCGCCGCGGCCGACCTGACGATGATGGGCGTGCCCGTAGGACGACTGCTGGCGCGCGGCGGAATCACGCGCGGCGCGGCGCCCACGGGCGCCGACGGGTCGATCATGATCGTGGTCGCGACCGACGCGCCGCTCAGCGACCGCAACCTCCGGCGTCTCGCGGCGCGGGCGATCATCGGCATCGGCCGCACGGGCGCCGTGGCGGAGAATGGCTCCGGCGACTACGTGATCGCGTTTTCGACAGCCCCCGCGGTGCGGCGGGGTCGGGACGCGCGCCGGCTGGCGCAGGTCGACCTGGGGAACCAGGAAATGTCGGCGCTGTTCCACGGCGTGGTGGAGGCCACCGAGGAAGCCGTCTACAACTCGCTCACGATGGCAACCACCGAATCGGCCAACGGCAACACGGTGGCGGCCATCCCCGTCGACGAGATCGTCGCCTTGCTCCGGGCCCGCCAGGCGCTGCGCCTGCCACCGCCATGAAGAGGTTCCGCGGACCGGAAAGAGGGCGACCGGCTTGCGTAGAGCGACAAAAACAGCACCTCTCCGGCGCGATGGTCGAAGAGGTGCCTGGCTTCACGCGATGGGCGATGAGGGACTTGAACCCCCGACCTCGCGCATGTGAGGCGCGCGCTCTAACCAGCTGAGCTAATCGCCCGCTTGGGGGAGCGGGAAAGTAACAGG
>JBMOPM010000290.1:0-1737 GCA_049323575.1 Gemmatimonadota bacterium
GTCGCCGACTTCAACGGTCGCTTCGCCGGGCGCGCCACGATCGATACGGTGGAGGGCAAGGCCAGCTCCGCCGAGCAGGTGCACCGGCTGGCGGACACGGTGGCCGGCGAGTTCACGCTCTATGTCGAGGTGCCGCTCGATCCCGATCCGGCGCCGCTCGTCGCGCTGATCGGCGCGTCGCGGGCACGGGCGAAGGTCCGCACCGGCGGGGTCACGCCGGAGCAGATTCCGCCTCCGTCCCGCATCGTGCACTTCATGGCGGCGTGTCTCGCGGCGCGGGTGCCGTTCAAGGCCACGGCGGGCCTGCATCATCTCATCCGGGGGGAGTATCCGCTGACCTACGAGCCGGATGCGCCCAGGGCCATGATGTACGGTTATCTCAACGTGTTCAGCGCCGCGGCGCTGCTGCTCGCCGGTCACGGGGCGGAGGTGGCCGAGCGCGCGCTCAGGGACACCGACCCCACTGCGTTCGGGTTCGAGCAGGAGCGGATGCGCTGGCGCGGCTTCGCCGTCGCCACGGACGAGCTGCGCGCGCTGCGGGACGTGCTGGCGACGAGCTTCGGGTCGTGCTCGTTCCGCGAGCCGGTGGACGAACTCGGGCATCTCACTGCCGCATGATGCCGCTCAACGAAACCCACGATCCGGCGCTCACCTCGTGGGTGGCTTCGGCCAACGACCCGGCCACCGACTTTCCCATCCAGAACCTGCCGCTGGGTGTGTTCCGGCAACGGGACCTCTTGGAGCAGCCCCGGATCGGCGTGGCGATCGGCGACCAGATCGTGGACCTCCAGTCGTGCCTTACGCTCGATCTGCTGGGTGAGCTCTCGCCCGCGGTGCAGGCGGCGCTTCGGGCGCCCGGCCTCAACCAGCTCATGGGGCTGGGACCGGGCGCCTTGTCGGCGCTGCGCCTCGCGTTGAGCCGACTGCTGCGCTCCGGCTCCGAGGTACACCGGTTGTTCGTGGGACTCGCGGAGGCGATTCTCGTCCCGCAGGCGGAAGCGGAGCTGCTGCTGCCGGCGGCGATCGGCGACTACACCGACTTCTACGCGTCCATTCACCACGCGACCAACGTGGGCAGCATGTTCCGCCCCGACAATCCGCTGCTCCCCAACTACAAGCACGTGCCGATCGGCTACCACGGCCGGGCCAGCTCGATCGTGGTGAGCGGCACGCCGGTGCGGCGCCCCGCGGGTCAGACCCGCGCGCCCGATGCGCCGGCCCCGACGTTCGGCCCGAGCCGCTCGCTCGACTATGAATGCGAGGTGGGGGCGTATGTGGGGATCGGCAACGCGCTGGGCGAGCCCATCCCCATCGCGCAGGCGGAGCGGCATCTCTTCGGCCTCTGCCTCGTCAACGACTGGTCGGCGCGCGACATCCAGGCGTGGGAGTACCAGCCGCTCGGGCCGTTCCTCGCGAAGAACTTCGCCACGACGGTGTCACCCTGGGTGGTGACGCTCGAGGCGCTGGCGCCGTTCCGCATCCCGGGCCCCGCTCGCGGCGCGGACGATCCCGCCCCCCTGCCCTACCTGCGTCCGACCGACGACGCGGCCCCTGGCGGGTTCCACCTCACGCTCGAGGTGCTGCTGCGGTCGCACCGCATGCGCGAGCTCGGTATGCCCGCCGTGCGCCTGAGCCGGGCGAACTTCAGCGACCTCTACTGGACGCTGGCCCAGATGCTCACGCACCACGCGAGCAACGGATGCAACCTGCGCCCGGGTGATCTCATCGCCAGCGGGA
>JBMOPM010000291.1:0-15655 GCA_049323575.1 Gemmatimonadota bacterium
GGCCCCGGCGGGAACACGACATACACGTACGGGTTGCCCCACGGATCCAGCAGCCCCGCGCGACCGATCCCCGCCAACGTGGCCGGCAGCGGCTGACCGCTCGCCTCGATGGCCTGGAGGTCGGTCTGCATGTTCTTGATGTCGCCGATCGCCTTGGCTACACGCGCCTGGTCGATCGCCGTGCGAATGCGCGGAACGGCAATCGCCGAGAGAACGCCAATGATGGCCATCACGGCCAGGAGTTCCAGCAGCGTGAAGCCACGGCAGTCGCGACGCCTCGGGACCGGGACAGCCAATCGGGATGCGTTCATGTCGCGAGGTGGAAGCAGCAAGTCCCCGACCACGATGGCAAGTTGAAGGGCGACAGCCACTTGCCGCACGGCGTGCAGATCCACGCGTTGCAATACGCGGCGGACAGGACCCTCACCCCGGCCGAGCGGCCGGACCCGGTTCCCCCGGAACGACGCCGCCCGGCGCCGTGGGATCGACCCAGGCCACGGTACCATCGGCGTAGTGTTCACGCTTCCAGATCGGCACGCGCCGCTTGACCTCTTCGATCACGTAGCGACACGCCTCGAACGCTTCGTTGCGGTGGGCCGAGGCCACGATGATCGCCACGGCCGCGTCACCGATGGCGAGGTCGCCGATCCGGTGCCGCAACCGGACGCCGACGGGCCATCGCGCGGCGGCTTCGGCCACGATCCTCGCGCACTCGGCCTCGGCCATGGGTTCGTAGGCGGAATAGCTCAGCGCCGTGACCGCGCGTCCCTCGTGGTGGTTCCGCACCGCGCCCACGAACACTGCCATTGCGCCGAGGTTCTCGGCTGAAGCATCACGCATGAGGGCGAGCACGTCGATCGGCTGGGCAGTGAGGAATGCCATGGTCAGCCCCCGGCGACCGGAGGAAGCAGTGCCACCTCGTCGCCCGGCGCGACCGGGGTGTCCAGAAGGGCGTGCGCGTAGTTCAGGGCGCACAGTGGCCGCGACGGCAGCGAGGCCGCCTGGGGCAATGCCCCCCGGGCGGCGGCCACCACGTCCGCCACGGTGGCCGGCGCCGAGACCCGGACGGAAACCGCTTCCCGTCCGACCAGCTCGGCGTACCGGGCGAGAAACCGGACCGTGACCTCGAAACCACTTGAGGTTGGCGCTGTCATTTCACCACACCTGGCAAATTAGCGGCATCGCCCGAAGAGAGAATGTCCGGCCGAAGGACATGCGAAGGGGCGGGTACGCGCCCCGCCCCTCGGGTACCATCCGATGTGGAAAACGATCAGGGGTTCGACGCCGGCTCGACCGGTTCCGGTTCATCCGCGACCAGCGCCCTCAGCTCCTTGCTCGGCTTGAAGACCGGCACCGGCCGGGCCGCCACCTCCACCGGATCGCCTGTCCGGGGATTGCGGGCCATGCGGGTCTTCCGCCGCCGGATCTTGAAGGTGCCGAAGCCGCGTACCTCGATGTTGTGCTGCTGCTTAAGCGCATCCTTCACCGCCTCGAGGAACGCGTCCACCACGCGGGCACAGTCCTTCTTCGAGATCATCGGCCCGGCGGTGCGGGCGATGGAGGCGGTTACCTGTTCGACGAGATCGGCCTTGGTCATTCATCCCCCGACTCGGGACATACCGACGGTCGCTCCGTGGCGACCTGGATAGGCCGATACTACGAGCTTACCTGTTGTCTGTCAAGAGTTTGAGAGATTTTTCCCCGCCCGGCTCCGCACCGAATCCAGGAACTCGGCGAAGTGCGGGTAGGCATCGTGGGGGCCGGGAGAGGCCTCAGGGTGGTACTGCACGGCGAAAATGGGCAGGCTGCGGTGGCGCAACCCCTCAAGGGTACCGTCGTTGAGGTTGAGGTGCGTCACCTCAAGCTCCGGCGCGCCAGCCACTTCCCCGCCCTCGATGCGCACGGCGAAGCCGTGGTTCTGCGTGGTGATGAGCACCCGGCCGGTGCCGAGGTCGCGCACGGGATGATTGCCGCCGCGATGGCCATATGGCAGCTTCACCGTCTCCCCGCCGAAGGCGAGGCCGATCAACTGGCAGCCGAGGCAGATGCCGAACGTCGGCACGCGATGAGACGCGAGCTCGCGGATGCCTTCGATCGCGTAGTCCACCGCGGCCGGATCGCCGGGACCGTTGGACAGGAAGATGCCATCGGGTTTGAGTGCAAGGACTTCTGCCGGCGGCGTGGCAGCGGGAACGACCGTCACACGGCATCCCTGGGCCACCAGCATGTTCACGATGTTCTGCTTGATGCCGTAGTCGTACGCCACGACGTGGGGGCCTTCCCCCGTGGACCACGGCGTTCTCGTGGTGGCCCGTGACGCGAGGTCCAGGCCCTCCATCCGCGCGCTCGCCGCGAGCAGCCGCTTGATGTCGTCGCTCGGGGCGCTGCCCTCGGCGACGACGCCGCGCATGGCCCCGCGCGCGCGGATATGCCGCGTCAGGCGGCGGGTATCCACGCCTTCGATCATCGGCACGGCGAACTCGCCGAGCCAGTCCTCCAGGCTCCGGGTGGCGCGCCAGTTGGACGGACGGCGCGCCAGCTCGCGCACCACGACGCCGCTCACCTGGGGACGAGCCGATTCCATGTCATCGTCGTTCACGCCGTAATTCCCGATCATCGGCGCGGTCATCACGACGATCTGGCCCAGGTAGCTCGGATCCGTGAACGTCTCCTGGTAGCCACTCAGGTTGGTGGTGAACACCACCTCGCCGAACGCCGGCTCGAACGGCCGCGGGGTCGTCCCGGCGAACCAGGCGCCGTCCTCCAGCAACACAAACGCGGGGCGACCGGTCATCCGAGCACCCCGCGTGCGCCGACCGTCGGGACGATCACGGCTTGGGAGCGGGCGCCTGCTGCTGCGTTGGCGCCGGCGCCGGCGCGGCCTGCTGCGTGGCGGGCGCGCCCGTCTGAGGCTCGGTGGTGACGCCCTGCAGCGGCGCGGGCGCGACGGGCACGGTGGTCGACTGGCGGAGACGCTGCTCCACTTCACTCGGCGCCGCCGTCCGGCGGGCTGACACCACTGACAGCAGCAGCGACAGCACCATGAAGATGCCGCCCGACCACCACGTGGCCTTGGTCAGGATCGTCGTGGCCTGGCGGCCACCCACGACCGTCTCGGTGCCGCTCCCACCCAGCGAAGCCAGGCCACCGCCTTGCCCCGCCTGGAGCAGCACGGCCGTGGCCAGCACGGCGCAATCGAGGAGCAACAACGTGAGGAGCAGTCCGAAGAACATGGTACGCCCGTTGGAGTTAGCCTGAGCAATCTAGTCGGGGCGGATGCCGGGGGCTAGATGCCCCAATCCTTCCATTCGCTGCGCTCGCGCAGCATGGCCCCGCTTTCGCACCCGGCCCCTGGCATCTAGAACCCGACCAGCTCCGCCCAGGTATCCGGCTCGAGGCTCGCGCCTCCCACCAGCACGCCATCCACCTCCGGCTCCGCCATCAGCGCCAGCACGTTCTTGAGGTTCACGCTGCCGCCATAGAGCACGGGCACGGGGGAGGTTCGTCCCTGGCTGTCGAAGAACCGCTTGATCAGGCGATGGACTTGCGCGGCGTCGGCCGGCGTGGCGCTCCGGCCCGTGCCGATGGCCCACACCGGTTCGTAGGCGACCACGACCCGCTCGAGCGCCTCCCGCGGCAGCCCGTCCAGCGCCGCATTGAGTTGGCGCAGCACCACGGCCTCGGTGTCGCCGCGCTCCCGCTCGTCCAGCGTTTCACCCACGCAGAGAAACGGCACCATGCCGGCCGCCAGCACGGCCTCGACCTTCTTCCGCGTCTCCACATCGGTCTCGCCGAAGATGTGGCGGCGCTCCGAGTGACCGATGAGCGCACCCGCCGCGCCGGCCTCGCGCGCCATCGGCGCCGAGATCTCGCCGGTGAAGGCGCCCCTGGCCTCCCAGTGGACGTTCTGCACCCCGACCAGCACGTCGGGCCGCTTCCGCAGTCCATCGACCACCGCCGGGATCGACACGGCGGGCGGGAAGAGCCAGATGTCGCGCGCGTCGTCCGGGTCGGCCAGCTCGAGAAAGCGGGTGACGAACTCCCGGGCCGCAACCGGCCCGTGATGCATCTTCCAGTTGGCGGCGAAGATCGGTCTCACGCGGAGCTAGGCCTCGTCCAGCGCCGCGACGCCGGGCAGGATCCTGCCCTCGAGGAACTCGAGCGAGGCACCGCCGCCGGTGGAGACGTGGGTCATCGCATCTGCGAGACCCGCCTGCGCCACCGCCGCCGCCGAATCACCACCGCCCACCACCGTCACCGTGCCGTTGCGTGTGGCCCGCGCCATGGCCTGGGCCACGGCCAGCGTGCCCTGGTCGAATGGAGGCGTCTCGAACACGCCCATCGGCCCGTTCCACACCACGGTGCCGGCGGTCTCGATGCGCCGGGCGAAGTCCGCGGCCGCGTCCGCGCTGATGTCGTACATGGCCCAGCCGGGCTCGATCCCGTCGCGCGGGACGCTCCGGGTCGGAACGCCGTGCTCGAGCTTCTGCGCCACGACTGCCCCGGTGGGGAGAACCAGCTTGTCGCCCGCCTTGGCGAGCAGCGCCCTGGCCATCTCCATACGGTCCTCCTCCACGAGCGAGGTGCCGGTCTCCAGGCCCATCGCGCGGAAGAAGGTACAGGCCATGGCCCCGCCGATGAGGATCTGATCCGCCTTGGGCAGGAGATTCTCGATCAGGTCGATCTTGCCGGAAACCTTGGCCCCGCCCAGCACGGCGACGAACGGCCGTCTGGGCCGGTCGAGCGCCTCCCCCAGATACTTGAGCTCCCGCTCCATGAGGAAGCCGGAGACGGCGGGCTTGAGCAGGTGCGCCACGCCTTCGGTGCTCGCATGCGCCCGATGTGCCGAGCCGAACGCGTCGTTGACGTAGAAGTCGCCCAGGGCGGCGAACTGACGGGCGAGCTCGGCGTCGTTGGTCTCCTCGCCGGGGAAAAATCTGGTGTTCTCGACCATGGCCACGCCGCCCCGCGGGAGGTGCCGCGTCTCGGCCGCGGCGCCCGGCGCGGTGGGGTCGTCGATGAAGGTCACCGGGGCGCCCAGCAGCTTCTCCAGCGCCCGCATTACGGGCCTCAGGCTGTATCGGGGGTCCGGACCGCCCTTGGGCCGCCCGAGATGCGACAGCAGCACCACCCGCGCGCCATGGTCACGCAGATAGGTGATGGTGGGCAGCGCCGCGCGGATGCGGGTGTCGTCGGTGACGACCCCGTCCTTCACGGGGCAATTGAAATCGACCCGCACCAGCGCCCGCCGTCCGTCGAGCGCGGCGGGCTCGAGCGCGGCGAGGGAGCGTTTCACCTGGCGGATCCGATGTACGCGATGAGATCCACGCAGCGCGCGGAGTAGCCCATCTCGTTGTCATACCACGACGAGACGTGGACGAAGTTGCCGTCAATCACGTTGGTGGAGAGGAGATCCACCGTGCTGGATTCGGTCGTCGTGGTGTAGTCGACCGACACCAGCGGCTCGTCGCTGACCGCGAGGATGCCCTTCAGCCGACCCCGGGCCGCGGCGCGGAAGGCGTCGTTCACCTCCTCGATCGTCACGGCGCGTTCCGTCTCGCAGGTCAGATCGACCAGCGACACGTCGGCCGTGGGGACGCGCAGCGCGATGCCGTCGATCTTGCCCTTGAGCTCGGGCAGCACCAGCGCCGTGGCCCTCGCGGCGCCCGTCGAGGTCGGGATGATGGACAGCGCGGCCGCGCGGGCGCGACGCAGATCCTTGTGCGGCAGGTCGAGGATCTGCTGGTCATTGGTATACGCGTGCACCGTCGTCATGAAGCCGCGCTTGAAGCCGAAGTGCTCCCGCATCACGCTGATCACGGGCACGAGGCAGTTCGTCGTGCACGACGCATTCGAGATGATCGTGTGCTTCGCGGGGTCGTATTTCTCGTGGTTGACCCCGTAGACGATGGTGATGTCCTCGCCCTTGGCCGGCGCCGAGATCACGACGCGCCTGGCACCCGCCTCGAGGTGCTTCGCGGCCGCCTCCCGGTTGGTAAAGCGGCCGGTCGATTCGAGCACGATGTCGACGCCGAGTTCCCGCCAGGGCAGCCTGGCCGGGTCGGTCTCGGAGAGGACTTTCATCCGGTCGCCGTCCACCACGATCGCGTCCGCCTCGGCTTCGACGGTGCCCTGGTAGCGGCCGTGCACCGAGTCGTACTTGAGAAGGTGCGCGAGGGTCTTCGTGTCGGTCAGGTCGTTCACCGCGACGAAGTCGAGGTCCGCCTTCAGCAGCTTGGCCGCGCGGAGCACATTGCGGCCGATGCGGCCGAACCCGTTGATCCCGACTTTCACTGCCATGTGTGCGGCTCTCCTTGGAAGTCAGCCTCGTTGTGGTGACGGTGAGCAACGGCACCGTCGTACCGTGCCGCCATGCTGTCTCCTCACGCGACCGGCGGCCTCGCGCGCGCGAACGTCACGGCGTCGACCTGACGGGCGCCCCGGGCCATGAGCGCCTCGGCCGCGGCCACCAGGGTGGCGCCCGTGGTGAACACATCGTCCACCAGCACCGGCGTCCCGCCGGGCAACCCCCGTGCCGCGAACGCGCCCGCCACGTTGGCGCGGCGCTCGTCGGGCGCCAGGCGGGTCTGCGTGGGCGTTTCGCGCGTCCGGGCGAGCGCCGGCACCACCCGGACACCAGCCAGGCAAGCCAGCGCCGTGGCGAGCCGCTCACTCTGGTTGTAGCCCCGGCGCCGCGCGCGGCGGGCCCCGAGGGGTACGGGCACCAAGAATACATCGCCGGTCAACGGTTCGAGACCCCGCATGGCCAGCGCCATGGCCTCGACCACGCGCCACCAGCCTTCATACTTGAGCTGATGCACGGCGAGCCGCGCCGTCTCGTCCAGCCACACGGCGCTCCGGACGCGCCGGAATGCCTCGGGCCAGTCGGTGCACCCCCGGCAGTCGAGGCCGGCGGCCAACGGCTGGCCGCAACGCGCGCACTGGGGAAACGGGAGCGGGCTCCAGCGGGAGCGACAGAGCGAGCAGACGAGGGCATCACCGTCGCGCACCGGTACGGCCTCGCCGCAGAGGAGGCATTCCGGCGGCAGGAAGAACCGCTCGACCGTGCGGAGAGCGCCGCGGAGGTCCGGTTCAGCGAAGGGCATCGTTCACGGCGGCTCGCATCACTTCAACCGGCGCGCGCACTCCCGGAAACCACCGTTCGAGGGAGGACGCGCCCTGCGCCACCAGCACGCCGCGCCCATCCGCCGCCCGGCAGCCGCGGGCGCGCATGGCGCGCACCCACGGGGTTTCGCCCCGGGCGTAGACCAGATCCAGCGCCGCGACGGCCGCGGGCGCCTCCTCGGGCGCGAGGGGCAGCGGATCCCGCGGCCCCAGGCCCAGCGGGGTGGCGTTGATCACCACCTCGCACGCCGCGGGATCGGCGCGGGGCACCCCCAGCGAGGCGGCGAACGCGGCGAACGCTCGTTGCCGTTCGGGATCACGCGAGCGCACGGCGAGCGCAGCCCCCCGCTCCGCGGCGGCCGCCACCACGGCGCGCGCGGACCCGCCGGTGCCCACCACGAGCCAGGCGGACCCCGGCGCATCCACGCTGTGCAGCGCCTCGAGCACACCGTCGACATCGGTGTTGTCGCCGGCCGGGCCGAGGTCGCCTGGCCAGAAGGTGTTGCAGGCGCCCAGCGCCATGACGCGCGTGGAGGATTCCGCGAGATGCGCCGCGGCGACGCTCTTGTGCGGCACCGTGACGTTGCCGCCCCCGCCCGCCCGCACGAGGAGATCCATCGCCGCCGGGACGTCCTCCGCGGCGCAGCAGAGCGGCGCGTACACCGCGTCCAAGCCGAGCACCCGGAACGCCGCGTTCTGCATCGCGGGCGACAGAGAGTGTCCCACCGGATTGCCCAGCAGGACGATGAGGCGACTCCTACCGCTGATCACCGGAGTGCTCCGCCTGCAGGCGGGGGATGGCGGCCTCGATGAGCGCGTCCAGCTGGTCGAACGTCGTGCGGTAGTCGTCGATGCTTCGGCCGAAGGGATCCATCACCTCGGCGCCGGGCCGGCCGGCGTACTCGGTGAGGAGATGCACGCGGTCGGCACCGCCCAGCACCGCCACGCGGTCCCGGTGGCTCCAGGACATGGCCAGAATCAGGTCGGCCTGCCGCACAAGGTCCCGCGTCAGCATGCGGGCGCGGTGGCCCGAGAGATCCAGCCCGTGCTCCAAGGCCACGAGGTACGAGCCTTCGGAGGCCGGGGCGCCGTCCCACGCGCCCGTCCCGGCCGACGCCACATCGATGCCCGCAATGCCGCGCTCCGCCAGCCGCTGGCGCAGGAGGGCCTCGGCGAGGGGTGAGCGGCAGGTGTTGCCGGTGCAGACGAAGAGGACGTGCATGCTCGATGGTCACGAGTCGCGGTCATGAGTCGCAGGTCGCAAGCCGCAAGCTAACCGCGTCCGCCCCGGCGACCAGAGCGGCGCGGCGAGCGACCGCGTCATGGCGCCAGCCGGCCGACACCGCGCCGCAGCTCCGATCGCGGAATGGCTCCCTCACGAAGCAGGGCGGGCACGTTCGTCGTGCAGTCCACCAGCGTCGACGGCGGCACGTTGCCGAGCACCCCGCCGTCGAGGACCAGCAACTCCCCGCGCCCGACCGCGTCGCCGAACAGCTTCACGATGCGATCGGCGCCGGGAGCTGGCGGGCCCCCCGGTCGGTTGGCGGACGTGGAGGTCAGCGGATAGTCCAGCGCAGCCACGAGGCGCCGGATCGCGCCGTGACCGGTGTGGCGCACGGCGATTCCGCCCTCCGGCCCGCGGAGCTGGTCGGGCAGCTTGCCCTCGCCTCCCTTGAGCACCAGGGTGAGCGGACCGGGCCAGAAGGCGTCGGCCATGGCCCGCGCCGCGGCGGTGAAGACGAGCCCCCATTGCTCGGCCATCCGGCGGCTGGCCACCAGCAACAGGAACGGCTTCCGCGGGGGCCGCCCCTTGAGCGCGGCCAGGCGGGCAAGCGCCTCCTCGCGCGGTGCGGACCCCAGGCCGTATACCGTCTCCGTGGGATAGGCGAGCAGCCCGCCCGCACCGAGATGCGCCGCGACGCGGGGGATGGCGGCGTCGATGTCGCGGTCGGTGGTGAACGGGAGCGTGGTCATTCCTGGCTCGCGATCAGTCGCGCGAGGGCCAGGTCGTCGGGCGTGGTGACCTTGAAGTTGCGCGGCGAATCCGGAACGACGCGGACGGTGCGGCCCAGCCGCTCCACCAGCGCGGCGTCGTCGGTGGCCCGCACGCCCGTCTGCCGGGCCCGGGCGTAGGCCTCCTCCAGCATGGTCCGGGGGAACCCTTGCGGCGTCTGCGCCCGCCAGAGGCGGTCTCGCGGGATGGTCCGCACGACCGTCCCCGAATCGCCAGTCTCCTTGAGCGTGTCCGTGAGCGGAACGGCAGCGACCGCGCCCACACCCTCGCGCGCGGCCCCGATGACGGCATCGATCGTTGCGCGCTCGACGAACGGGCGCGCGGCATCGTGCACCAGGACCACCTCGCAGGTCGGTGGCAGCGCGGCAAGGCCCGCCGCTACCGAATCGCTGCGCTCGGGCCCGCCCGCCACCACAGTCAGCATCCCGCCGATCAGGCCGCGCAGCCAGTCCGGCGGTGTCGCGGCATCCACCGGGGGCAGCACCAGTACCACGTGCCCCACTTCGGGATGCGACGCGAACGGGCGCAGCGCACGAAGCACCAGGGGCACGCCGCCGATCGGCTCGTACTGCTTGGGCGTGTTGCCGCCCATCCGGGCGCCGCGGCCCCCCGCGACGATCACGGCCCCGACGTCACGCGGCAAGGGCGCGCACCAGCTGATCGATGTGGTCCAGCCCGACGAGGGTGATCCCCGGCGGCTCCTGCGCCGTACGGGCCGACCCGAAGACGCGGTGGAAGCCCAACCGCGATGCCTCGGCCAACCGGCGGTCCATCCCTGCCACCGGGCGCACCTCGCCCCCCAGGCCCACCTCACCAAGGAAGATCACGTCGGCCGGGGCGGGGCGGTTCTGGAGACTCGACAGGAGCGCGGCCGCGACGGCGAGATCGGCGCCCGCCTCGGTAAGCCGCAGCCCCGCCGAGACCTGGACGAACACGTCGAGGTCGGCGAAGGAGGCCCCGCCCCGCCGCTCGAGCACGGCAAGCAGCACCGCGAGACGCCTGGGATCCAGGCCCGTGGCCACCCGCTGGGGTGTGCCGTAGCCCGAGCGGGACACCAGCGCCTGCACCTCCACCAGCACCGGGCGGGTCCCCTCCATGAGGGCCGTGACCGCGCTGCCGGTGATGCCGGCCGAACGCGCGGCGAGAAACACCGCCGACGGATTGGCGACCGGCGCGAGGCCATGCTCCGTCATGGCGAACACGCCGAGCTCGTCCACCGACCCGAACCGGTTCTTGGTGGCGCGCAGCAGGCGATAGTCGAGCGACGATTCGCCCTCGAAATAGAGCACCGTGTCGACGATGTGCTCCAGCGTCTTGGGCCCCGCGATCCCGCCGCCCTTGGTCACGTGACCCACCACGACCACCGCCGTCCCCGACTCCTTGCCGAAGCGCATGAGCTGCGCGGCGCATTCCCGCACCTGGCCGACGTTCCCGGGCGCGCTCTCGAGCAGGTCGCTGTAGACCGTCTGGATGGAGTCGACCACGAGCACCTCGGCGCCGAGCCGCGCGGACTCGCCGAGGATGGCCTCGAGCCGCGTCTCGCCCAGCACGTGCACGGCGCCGGCGTCCTCCTCCAGCCGGTCGGCGCGGAGGCGTACCTGGTCGGGCGACTCCTCGCCGCTCGCATACAGCACCCGCCGCCCGCGCGCTTCCAGCCGCGCCGCAGCCTGGAGCAGCAGTGTGGATTTGCCGATGCCGGGCTCACCGCCGATCAGCACCATCGAACCCGGCACGATGCCACCGCCGAGGACGAAGTCGAATTCCTTGAGACCGGTCTCGAGCCGGACCAGGCTGGCCTCGGAGATCTCCCGGAGCGGCGCCGCCCGGGCCCGTCTGGCCGATGCGTCCGTCCGGCGCGCCGGGACGGCGAGTTCCTCCGCCACGCTGTTCCATGCACCGCACCCCTCGCAGCGACCCACCCATTTCGGGTGCTCGTGGCCGCACTCGGTGCAGCGGTAGACGGAGCGACCACGCGCCATCGCGCTACTCCGGGGGGTCGCGCTGATCGAGGTTGTCGAAGCGGGTGTACTCGCGGTAGAACCGGAGGTTGACGTCGCCGGTCGGGCCGTTGCGGTGCTTGGCCAGCATGATCTCGGCGAGGCCGCGCTTCGACTCGTCCTCGCGATCGTAGTATTCGGGCCGGTGGATGAAGATCACCACGTCGGCGTCCTGCTCGATGGCGCCCGAGTCCCGCAGGTCGGAGAGGATGGGCTTGCGTTCCCCGCCCCGCTGCTCCGACGCGCGCGAGAGCTGCGACAGGGCGATGACCGGCACCTCGAGCTCGCGCGCGAGACCCTTGAGGGAGCGGGAGATGTCGGAGATCTCCTGCACCCGGTTGTCCGCGTACTCCGGGCTCCGCATGAGCTGGAGATAGTCCACGATGATGAGCCCCAGCTCGGCCTCCGCCTTGAGCCGACGCGCCTTCGAGCGCATTTCGAGCAGCGTGAGCGCCGGCGTGTCGTCGATCCAGATCGGCAGGCTCTGGAGCACGCCCGCAGCGCGCGCCAGCTTGGTGTAGTCGTCATCCCGCAGCATGCCGCGCCGGAGCCGCTGGGCATCCACCCAGGCCTCGGCCGTCAGCAGACGCTGCACCAGCGATTCCTTCGACATCTCCAGCGAGAAGATGGCGACGCCGAAGTTCTCGCGGGCCGCGTGCGCGGCGATGTTGAGACAGAAGGCCGTCTTGCCCATCGACGGACGGGCCGCGACGATGATGAGCTCGGACGGCTGAAAGCCTGACGTCAGCTCGTCCAAGTCTATGAAGCCGCTCGGCACACCGGTAATCGATTTGCCGCTCTTCTGGAGCGTTTCGATGCGCTCCATCGTCGGCCACATCATCGTCTTGATGCGGGTGAAGCCCTCGTCCCGCCGTTGCTGGGAGATCTGGAAGATCCGCGCCTCCGCGCTGTCCAGCAGCTCCCGCGCCGTGCTCCGGCCCTCGTAGGCCTGGGTGATGATGGCGGTCGAGGCCTCGATCAGCCGGCGGAGGATCGCCTTCTCGCGAACGATCTTCGCATGGAACTCGAGGTTGGCCGCGGTGGGGACCGCGTCCACCAGCTCGGCCAGATACTCCACGCCGCCCACGTCGGCCAGTTCGCCCCGGCGCAGGAGCTCGTCGCGCAGCGTGACGGGATCGATGACCGTGCGCTGCTCCACCAGCGCCAGCATGGCGCGGAAGAGCCGCCGATGCGCCTCCCGGTAGAAGGCCGCGTCATCGAGCAGCTCGGCCGCGCGCAGCGCCGCGTCGTCGTCGAGCAGCATGGCGCCGAGCACCGCCTGCTCGGCCTCGTTGCTCCACGGCGCCCCGCGGCCCGCGAATGGCTCAGCGGTCGAGAAGCTGTCGGGCGATACGGACGTCATCCCACGTGGGCTTCTTCCAGGCCGGATTGCGGAGGAGGGCCGCCGGGTGGTAGGTCACGACCAGCGGAATGCCGCCGTATGTATGTACCCGATTCCTGAGTTCGCCAAGTGCCTTGCGCGAACCCAGCAATCCTTCCGCGGCCGTGCTGCCCAGCGCCAGGATCACCCGCGGCCGCACCAGCGCAATCTGCCGATGGAGATATGGCAGGCAGGCCGCCATTTCATCCGGCAGGGGCTTGCGGTTCTGCGGCGGCCGGCACTTCACGATGTTGGCGATGAACGTGTTGGTCTGCCGCGACATGCCGATCGCCGCGAGGATCTCGTCCAGCAGCTGGCCCGCCGCCCCGACGAACGGACGGCCGGTCTCGTCCTCGGTCTGGCCCGGCCCCTCGCCTACGCACATGAGCGTGGCGGTCGGCACCCCCTCGCCAGGCACCGTGCGGGTGCGGCCCTCGCACAACGGACACTTGCGGCACCCGGCGATGGCCTCGGCGACCGCGTCGAGCGAATCCAGCGCGGGGCCGCCCGCCATCAGGTCCGGCACGGGCGGCTCGATCACCAACCCGGGTCCGGGGATGGGTGGAAGGCCCTTGAGATACTTCGCCGGGTCGGGGATGCCTGCCGTGGACACCGGCCTGTCCTCTGGCGTCGACGATGACGCGCGATCGGGTCGCCGGGCCGCCGGATCGAGGGATGCCGCCCGGTCCGTCGTCGCCCGCGCGAACCGCGCAGCGCCTGCCGGCAGCACCACCTCCGCGCCGCCGAGTTCCATCTGCTGCGCCAGGTACCGGCGGCGCACGTCGTCAGCCAAGGCGCGCCTCCACGGCGTCGAGGATCACGTCCGCCACCGCGCGCTTCGCGGCCAGGGGCACCCGTATCTCCGCTCCGTCCCGGGCCAGGATCGTCACCGCATTGGTATCCACCTCGAACCCGGCGCCTTCGTCGTGCATGTCGTTCACCACGATGAGGTCGAGCGCCTTGCGCTCGAGCTTCGCCCGGCCCTTCGCCACGGCATCACCGGTTTCGAGCGCAAAGCCCACGACCAGGCTCCCTGGCCTCCGGGCCCCGCGGGTGGCGAGGAGGATGTCATCGGTCGGCGCCAGGCGGAGGATGAACTCGCCGTCGTGGCGCGGCCGCTTGCGGTCGGCAGGATCGACGGGCCGGTAATCGGCCGGGGCGGCGGCCATGATCAGCACGTCGGCCGTGGGGAGCAGCTCGGCCACGGCATCGGCCATCTCCGCCGTCGTTTCCACTCGCCTCAGATGCACGCCGACCGGCGGAGGCAGCGCGACCGGCCCGCTGACGAGCGTGACCTCCGCGCCGCGGCTCCACGCCGCCTCGGCCAGGGCGAAGCCCATCTTGCCGCTGGAGCGGTTGGTCACCATCCGGACCGGGTCGATCGGTTCGCGGGTGGGGCCGGCCGTCACCACCACATGGCGGCCGGCCAACGCACCGTGCGCCGCCAGAAGCCGCGCCGCCCAGGCGGCGATCGTCTCGGGCTCGCTCATCCGGCCCGGTCGGTCGGACGGACCCTCCGCAAGCGGACCGGCCTCGGGGCCCACCACCGTATACCCGCGAGCGACGAGCGCGCCGAGATTGGCCTGGGTGGCGGGATGGGCATACATGTCGTCGTTCATCGCCGGCGCGAGCAGCACCGGCGCGGTGCGGGCGAGCAGCATGGCGGTGAGCAGGTCATCGGCCAGGCCCTGGGCCGCCCGGGCGATGAGCTGGGCGGTCGCAGGTGCCACAACGATCAGATCCGCATCCTTCGCCAGGCGGATGTGCGCGAGCGCCCGGTCTCGCTCCCACAACGACGTCAGGACCGGGCGCCCCGTGAGCGCCTCAAACGTGACGGGCCCGACGAACTCGGTCGCTGCCCGCGTCAGGACTACATCGACGAGCGCGCCGGCCTCGGTGAGCCGGCGAGCCAGGGTGCAGCTCTTGTAACAGGCGATGCCGCCTGAGACGCCGAGAACGACGCGGCGGCCCGCCCACACGGTTCGTCAGGCCTCGGAACGGCGGCGGCGCAGCTCGCGATACTTGAGCTCCCCCGACACCAGCTTGTCGAGGGCGACGGTGGTCAGCTTCTCCGACCGCTGCTCGGGCAGACGGTCCTTGGGGAACTCATTGAGCAATCGCGCGAACTTGGCGGCGACCAGGATGCCCCGGTACTTGGTGCCCGCCTTCTCGGCGACTTCCTTCGGCGTGAAAATCCGCATCGAACGCTCTCCCTCACCCTCTCGTTGAACTGCCCGCGGGACGGCCCACTGCCTCGGCCGCCGCCGCAACTTCCGCGCTGAGGCGGGCCAGCCGCGCATCCAGCTCCGGATGCCGGATGCTCCGCTTGGCTTCCGCCTCGATGATCGCGTTCACCTCGGCCACCGCGCGATCGAGGTTGTCGTTGACGACGACGTAATCGTATTCGCCGGCCGCCGCGATCTCGGTCGCGGCCTGGCGGAGCCGGGTGCGCAACTGCTCGGGCCCGTCGGTGTTGCGCGCCGTAAGCCGTTCGACCAGGGCATCCACCGACGGCGGCAGCACGAAGACGAACACCGAATTCTCGTATTGCTCGCGCAGCTGCCGCGCGCCCTGCAGCTCGATGTCCAGCACCGCGTGGCGGCCCGAAGCGACGATCCGGTCCACCTCGGACCAGAGCGTCCCGTACAGCTCGCCCGCGTAGGTGGCCCACTCCAGAAACTCGCCGTTGGCGATCCGCCGCTCGAATTCCTCGCGTGACAGGAAGTAATACGCTTTGCCGGCTTCCTCGCCGGGCCGGGGCGGCCGTGTGGTCGCGGAGACCGAGTAGCCCAGGTCCGAGCGGGTCGCGAGCAGGCGGCGGGCGATGGTGGTCTTTCCGCCTCCCGACGGCGACGACAGGACCAGCAGGAAGCCGCTCACTCGAGGTTCTCGAGCTGCTCGCGGAACTTCTCGAGTTCGCCCTTCATGGCGATCACCTCGTGCGTGATCGCGGCATCGTTCGCCTTCGACCCGATGGTGTTCACCTCCCGCCCCAGTTCCTGCGCCAGAAACCCGAGCCGTTTGCCCACCGGTTGGTCCGTGGCCAGCGCATCGCGGCACGCGGCGATGTGGCTCGCCAGGCGGACCAGCTCTTCGGTGATGTCCAGCTTGTCCGCCATGAACGCCAGCTCCTGCACC
>JBMOPM010000291.1:15665-21642 GCA_049323575.1 Gemmatimonadota bacterium
GGGCCTCGTCTACCGGGCGACCGTCGAGCAGGTGCGCCACGTTGATTCGCAGGCGGTCCCGCTCCTTCTCCAGCCGCTCCGGCGCCCGGGCACTCACGGCCCGGGCCGCCTGCTCCAGCAGATCCAGCCGGCGGTGCAGTTCGGCTGCGAGCACCTCGCCCTCGCATGCCCGCATGGCGCGGCATTCGCGGGCGGCCGCGGCGACGATCGGCTCCACCTCGCTCCACGGGATCGGTGCCGGCTCGTCCGCCCCGGCGATGATCACGCCGGGCTGACGAGCCACGAGGTCGATCGTCACCTCGCCGCCGAGCCCGACCGCGGCCTGGAGCGCGACCAGCCGGTCCTTGACCAGCCGGGCCCGGTCGACATCCACCTCGAAGCCCGGCTGGCTCGCCGGCGGCTCCTCGGTCCACCGCGCCTGCACTGCCACATGACCCCGGTCGAATTCCTGGCGCAGCCGCTCCCGGAGTTCCCCTTCGAGGGCGGCCAGATCGGCCGGCAACCGCGCCGCAAGGTTGAAGTGCCGGTGATTGACCGTCCGGATCTCCACGCGGAGCCGCCCGCCCGCTGCCGGGCCCTCGGCGGCCCCGAACCCTGTCATGCTGAACGGCAGACCCAGATCTCCCGGCTGGGGGAAACCGAGAAAATAGTTGACCGACAAGGCCTTGTCATCCCGGGCGGCGGCGGCCCCGGCCCGCCAAGGCCCTGTGGCCGAATCCCTGACCGAGCCCCATCTTGAGGCTCATCGAGGAATCCGGAGGCCGGCCATGCCGTCGATCACGCTGCTGGTCATGGGCACCCTCACCACCGCGCCAGCGGACACCGTACCGCTCTTCACCGATCTCGGCAGTCACCACCGCGCGATCACGACGAAAGTCCCGGTCGCGCAGCAGTATTTCGACCAGGGCCTGCGGTTGATCTATGGCTTCAACCACGGCGAGGCCATCCGCGCGTTCAGCGAGGGAGCCCGCCTGGATCCGTCCTGCGCGATGTGCCATTGGGGCACGGCCTACGCCTCGGGCCCGCATGTGAACGCCGGGATGGATTCGGCCTCGGGCGTGCGCGCCTGGGAGGCGATCCAGAAGGCGGTCGCGCTCGCGCCCTCCGTGAGCCCGCTGGAGCAGGCCATGATCCGGGCGCTCGCCAAGCGATACGCCCCCGTCCCGCCGGCCGATCGGGCCGCGCTCGACTCGGCCTACGCGGCGGCCGCGGTCGCGGTGGCGCGGGCCTATCCGAACGATGATGACGCTTACGCTCGCGGCCGAAGCGCTGATGGATCTGCGGCCCTGGAACTACTGGAAGAAGGACGGTTCACCCTGCCCCGGCACCACGCAGCTCGTTGCCGTCCTGGACACCGTCCTGGCCCGCAATCCGAACCATCCCGGCGCATGTCACTACTACATCCACGCCGTGGAGGCAGTGGCGCCGTCCAAGGCGGTGCCCTGCGCCGAACGATTGGCGGCCCTGATGCCGGGCGTGGGACACATGGTGCACATGCCGGCCCACATCTACCTGCGGGTGGGCAGGTACAACGATGCGATCGAGGCCAACACGCACGCCGTGCACACCGACGAGCATTACATTGCCGCGGAGCACCCGGACGGGGTGTATCCCGCGGCGTACTACCCGCACAACTATCACTTCCTGGCCTTCGCCGCGACCATGGCCGGCCGCAGCGAGCAGGCGGTCGAGGCCGCGCGCGCCGCGGCGGCCCACACTCCGCCGGAGGTCGCCCGCCTCGCCCGATCGCTGGAACTGGTCGTGGCGTCACCCTACCTGATCATGCAGACGTTCGGTCGCTGGGACGACATCCTGGCGCTGCCTGACCCGCCCGCAGACCTCCAGCTGGCGAGCGGCATGGTGGCCTACGCCCGCGGCATGGCGTACCTGGGCAAGGACCGGATGGAACCGGCCAGAGCCGCGCTCGCCACGGTCCGGGCGGCGGTCCCCGGAGTGGCCCAAGGCAATCTCCGCGCGTCGCTGCGGGTCGGCGAGCACGTGCTGGCAGCGGAGATCGCGCGTCGGGAAGGACACCTGGACGATGCCGCCCGGCACCTCGAGATGGCCCGGCAGCTCGAAGACGGCATGAACTACATCGAGCCGCCGTACTGGCATCAGCCGGTGCGGCACATGATGGGCGCACTCCTGATCGAGGCAGGCCGGCCGCAGGAGGCGGAACGGCTCTATCTCGAAGACCTCAAGCGCTTTCCGGAGAACATGTGGTCACTGGCGGGACTGGAGCAAAGCCCTGCGGCGCAGGGCCGCGCGGATGAGGCGAACGACGTGCACGCCCGGCTGGTGAAGGCGCAGGCGGGGAGTGACGTGCCGTTGTCGAGGTCGCGGATGTAGGGGTCACCCCTTCAGCTTCTTCATCAGCACCGGCTGCACGCCCTTGGGATCCGCCTTGCCCTGGCTCTTCCTCATCACCTGACCGACGAAGAAGCCGGCCAGCTTGGTCTCGCCGCCCCGGAAGCGCTCGACTTCTTTCGGGTTTTCGGCCAGGACTTCGTCCACCCACTGCTCGAGCGCGCCAGTATCGCGCACCTGTACGAGCCCGAGGCGCTGGGCCACGGCGGCGGGCGTCTCCGCGCTGCCCGCGAGTGCCGGGTAGATCTTCTTCGCCGCCTGCTTGCTCACGGTCTCCTCCGCCACCAGCGCGATCAGCGCCGCGACCTGGCCGGGAGACACCGGGAACGTTCCCGTCTCGTTGTAGTCGGTGAGGGCGCTCTCCAGCACCCAGTCGGCGGCCGCCTTGGGTTCGGCGCCGGCCGCCACGATCGCCTCGAAGTAATCGGCCACGGCGCGCTCCGCCGTCAGCACGCCGGCGTGGTAGGCCGGCAGCCCGTACGCGGTCTGGAACCGTTCGCGGCGGGCCTGCGGCAGCTCCGGCAACGCCGCGCGCTGCTCGGCGATGAAGGACTCCGACAGCACGAGCGGCGGCAGGTCCGGCTCGGGGAAGTAGCGGTAGTCGTGGCTCTCTTCCTTCGACCGGAGGTGGCGCACGTCGCCGGTGGCCGCGTTGAAGAGCAGCGTGGACTGCGTGATCCGGCCGCCCGCCTCCAGCGTGGCGATCTGACGCCGCCGCTCGGCCTCCAGCGCGCGCTCGACGTTGGCGAAGCTGTTCAGGTTCTTTACCTCGCACTTGACGCCCAGCGGTTCACCCGGGCGGCGGACGGAGATGTTGGCATCGACGCGGAGCGTGCCCTTCTCCATGCTGCAATCGCTCACGCCGGCATAGACCAGGAGCTGCCGCAGGGTGGTGAGGTAGGCGCGCGCCTCGGCCGGGCTCCGGATGTCGGGCTCGCTCACGATCTCGATGAGCGGAACGCCGGCGCGATTCAGGTCGATGGCGGTGCGGCCGGGGAACAGGTCGTGCATCGACTTGCCGGCATCCTCCTCGAGATGGAGCCTGGTGATGCCGACGGTGATGCTTCCCCGCTCGGGCGACTCGCACCGCACCACGCCGCGGGTGGCCAGCGGCTGGTCGAACTGCGAGATCTGGTAGCCCTTGGGCAGGTCCGGGTAGAAGTAGTGCTTGCGGGCGAAGACGCTCGTGCGGTGCACCGTGCACTCGAGCACCAGCGCCGCGCGCACACCGAGCCGGATCGCTTCGGCGTTGGGCACCGGCAGCGCGCCCGGCAGGCCCAGGGTCACGGGGTCCACCAGCGTGTTGGGCGCCTCGCCGAACGCGTTGGCGCTCGCGGTGAACATCTTCGACCGGGTGGCGAGCTGCACGTGCACCTCGAGCCCGATCACCGTCTCCCACGTCATCACCGCACCTCCGCCACGGGATCGAGCACGCGTTCGAGCGCCATCGCGGCCCTCAGCATGCGCTCCTCCGCGAAGGCGGGCGCGATGATCTGCGCCCCGATCGGCAGCCCCTCGCTCCGGCCCACGGGGAGGCTCATGGCCGGCAGACCGGCCAGGCTGATGGCGCAGACGAAGATATCGGCCAGATACATCGACACGGGATCCTGGGTCTTCTCGCCCGCCTTGAACGCGGGCGTGGGCGTCGTCGGGGTGAGCAGGAGGTCCACACCGCCGGCGAAGGCCCTGCGGAAGTCCTCGGCGATGAGCGCCCGGACCTGCTGCGCCTTCCGGTAGTAGGCGTCGTAGTAGCCGGCGCTCAGCACGTACGTGCCGATGAGGATGCGCCGGCGCACCTCGGGGCCGAAGCCGTGGCCGCGGGTCTCGCGGTAGAGGTCGCCGACGTCGCCGCCGTCGACCTCGCGGCGCGGGCCGTAGCGCACGCCGTCGAAGCGCGCCAGGTTCGACGCGGCCTCCGCAGGGGCGATGATGTAGTACGTCGGCACGGCGTACTTCGAATGCGGCAGGTCGACGTCCTTGAATGTGGCGCCCAGCGCCCTGACCGCGGCGATGGTGCGATCGAGCCCCGCGCGCACACCGGGGTCCAGGTCCGCCGGGAAGTACTCTCGCGGCAGCCCGATGGTGACCCCCGCGAGATCGGCCGGCGCGACCGGCACGCCGGGTGGTGGCACGTCGACCGTCGTGGCGTCGAGCGGATCGTGGCCGCTGATGACGCTGAGCACGCGCGCCGCGTCGGTCACCGTCTTGCCGAAGACGCTGATGCAATCCAGCGACGAGCCGAAGGCCACGAGTCCGTACCGGCTCACGCGCCCGTAACTCGGCTTCACCCCCACGACGCCGCAGAAGGCGGCAGGTTGTCGCACCGATCCGCCCGTCTCCGAGCCCAGTGCCGCGGGCACCACATCGGCCGCCACCAGCGCGGCCGAGCCGCCCGAGGATCCGCCGGGCACGCGGGCCGGATCCAGCGGATGGAGCACCCGGCCGAACGCCGAGTTCTCCGTGGAGGAGCCCATCGCGAACTCGTCGAGGTTGGTCTTGCACGCCACCAGCGCCCCCGCCGCGCGCAGCTTGCGGATCGCGGTGGCGTCGAACGGCGAGCGATAGCCCTGCAGAATGCGGGACGCGCACGTGGTCGGCTGCTCGATGGTGACGATGTTGTCCTTGACCGCGATGGGCATCGCGGCAAGCGGCGCGTCCGGGCCGGCGGCGGCCGACCGCTCGGCCTCGGCGTCGAGCGCGGCCTGCGACCAGTCGAGCACCGCGTTGAGGTGCGCCGCGGCAGCGAGCCGTCGCCCGGTGACCCGGGCCACGTCGAACGGGGTCACCGGTCCTCCATCGCCGTGTGGCGCGGCACCGTGAAGTAGCCGTCGACGAAGCCGGTGGCCATGGCCGATGGCGGGATGGTCAGCGGCTCCGGCGCCACCACGTCCGGGCGCAGCGGCGTCTCGGCCGGTCCGGCCACGAACGGCGGCGCCGACGCGCTGGCCGGCACTTCGTCGAGTTGCGCGACGAAGCCCACGATCCGCTGCATCTGCTCAACCAGCGCCGGGAGTTCGTCGTCCGGCACCTTGAGCGCCGCCAGGCTGGCCACGTGCAGCAGTTCGTCCCGTCCGATCCCCGTGCTCATGCACTCTCCACGTCGCGCTCGAGACCGGCATAGGCCACGAGCAGTTGCTTGATGCCCACTTCCTCGTCGTCGAAGGCCACCGACACCTTGAGGTCGCGCCCGACGCCGCTCAACCCCTGGATGGTGCCGCTGCCGAAGCGCCGATGGCGCACGCGTTCGCCCTTCACGTAGCGCGGCGTGAGCTGCGAGGCCTCTTCCGGCGCCGAGCTCGTGGCCGCGGACACCGCGCGCGACCGAGCGGACCACCCCTCCGACACCGTGCCGGTGCGGCCGCCCCACCGGCCCTGCGTACGGCCGCCCGGCACGCCACTCCAGTCCGGCGTCCAGAGCGACGTCGTTCTCTTCTCGTCCAGCACCGCAGGCGGGATCGCACGGAGGAAGCGCGACGGCACGCCGGGACGGAGCTCGCCCCCGCGCCGGCGCGCGCGGGCCCACGTGAGGTAGAGCTTGTCCCTCGCGCGCGTGAGTCCCACGTAGCAGAGGCGGCGCTCCTCTTCCACGCCGTCGGGCTGTTCCGTGGCA
>JBMOPM010000292.1:0-1716 GCA_049323575.1 Gemmatimonadota bacterium
GGTCGAGATGGCGCTGAGCCGGCATCACCTCCGCACCCACACGTGGGACGAGGTGGAACACACCGTGCTCCACGAGATGGTGCACCAGTGGCAGGCCGAGAATCACCTGCCGGTCGATCATGGTCCCGCGTTCCGCCGGAAGGCGATCGAGGTGGGCATCGAACCCCGCGCCCGCCGCCACATCCGGCTCGCCCGCCACCGGAAGGCGGGATAGGTGCAAACCGTGGACCGCTGGCCGTCGACCGTGCACCGTGGACCGTTGACTGCTATCGGTGGACACTGATCGATAATGACGGACACCTGTTACCGCGGCCAACGGACACCGGCCGACGGACACCGTACGAGGGTGCCATGACTACGATCACCACGTCGCAATTTGCGGGCGTCGACTTTCTCAACCTGGACTCCCTGCTGTCCGAGGAGGAGCGCGCCGTCCGCGACACGGTCCGCGCCTGGGTGGACGAGAACCTGATGCCGATCATCGGGGAGTGCTACATCGAGGGCCGCTTCCCGAAGGAGCTGGTTCCCGGCATGGCCGAGCTGGGAATGTTCGGCGCCAACCTGCCGGAGGAGTACGGATGCGCCGGGCTCAACAACGTCGCCTACGGCCTCATCATGCAGGAACTCGAGCGGGGCGACAGCGGGATCCGCTCGTTCGCATCGGTGCAGGGCGCGCTGGTGATGTACCCCATCTACGCGTTCGGCTCCGAGGAGCAGAAGCGGCACTGGCTGCCGCTCCTGGCCAAGGGGCAGGAGATCGGCTGCTTCGGCCTCACCGAGCCGGACTACGGTTCCAATCCTGCCGGGATGATTACCACCGCGCGCGAGACCGGCGACGGCTGGGTGCTCAATGGCGTGAAGATGTGGATCACCAACGGCTCGCAGGCCACGGTGGCCATCATCTGGGCCAAGACGGGCGCCATCGACGATCCCCGGTCGATCCGCGGCTTCATCGTGCCGACCGACACCAAGGGCTACACGGCGAAGGACCAGAAGGGGAAGCTCTCGCTCCGGGCGTCCGACACGAGCGAGATCCACCTGGAGGACGTGCACCTGCCCAAGGACGCCGTCCTGCCCAGGTCGGCCGGCCTCAAGAGCCCGCTCATGTGTCTCACGCAGGCGCGCTACGGCATCGCGTGGGGGGCCATCGGGGCTGCGATGGCGTGCTATGACGAGGCGCTCCGCTATGCGAAGAGCCGCGTGATGTTCGGCCGCCCCATCGCCCAGACCCAGATCCAGCAGGTGCGCCTGGCCGACATGCTCACCGAGATCACCAAGGCGCAGTTCATCGCCCTGCAGCTCGGGCGACTCAAGGATGCCGGCTCGATGACGCCCGCCCAGGTCTCGCTCTGCAAGCGCAACAACGTGAACATGGCCACCGAGTGCGCCCGCGAGGCCCGCCGGCTGCTCGGTGCCAACGGCATCCTCGTGGAGCATCACTCGATGCGTCATCTGGCCAACCTCGAGTCGGTCTACACCTACGAGGGCACCCACGACATGCACTCGCTCATCCTCGGGGAAGAGATCACCGGGTTGAGCGCCTTCTAGGGGCGAGTGCCGCAGTGCGTCGGTCTCGGGGTCTGAGGTGACGGAGTTACCGCTCCGTCACCTCCGGAGGGGCCGCCAGCCGGACCAGCCAGCCTGCTCCTTGTGACATCCCGGACCCCGCTGCGTATCAATCTCCCGTGATGGCATCCCCCGGGGCCGCGACCGCCA
>JBMOPM010000293.1:0-1704 GCA_049323575.1 Gemmatimonadota bacterium
GGCGACGCTTGATTCAAGGATTCCGAAAGGAGCCCTTGGATGGCGAGGTACGATCTGAGCGAGGCAGAGTGGCGGCTGATCGAGCCGCTGCTGCCGAACAAGCCGCGAGGCGTGGCGCGGGTCGATGACCGGCGGGTGATCAACGGCATCTTCTACGTGCTACGGACGGGCTCGCCCTGGCGCGACCTTCCGGAGCGCTACGGCCCCTACACGACGGTCTACAACCGCTACAACAGGTGGGCCAAGGCCGGGGTGTGGCTCTCCATCTTCGAGACGCTGGCGGCGAAGTCGCCGCAGTCGATGCAGTTGATCGATAGCTCCATCATCCGGGCCCACCAGCACGCCGCCGGCGGAAAAAAGGGGGCCCGGATCACGCCATCGGCCGTTCTCGTGGAGGACTGAGCACCAAGATCCACGCCGTGGTGGACCAGGACGGCCTGCCGGTGCGCATCGTGCTCTCGGCCGGCCAGGCCTCGGACATGGGCGCCGTACCCCAGCTCCTTGAAGGGCTGCCCGTGCCCGCCACCGTCGTCGCCGACCGCGGCTACGATTTCAACGCCGTCATCGAGCGCATCGCAGGCTCCGGCGCCGAGCCTTCCATCCCCAGCTGCTCGCGACGGCTCGTGAAGCGCTCTGTCGATCCGGCGATCTACCGCCAGCGCAACCTCGTCGAGCGCTTCTTCTGCAAGCTCAAGCACTTCCGCCGCATCGCCACGCGCTTCGACAAGCTCGCTCGCAACTTCCTCGCCGCCGTGCTCCTCGCCTCAACTCGACTCTGGCTCAGGGCTTATGAGTCCACGACCTAGGTGGAATCGACATTCACCGCATCCAGATCATCGCCGCGGCGAGGTGCACAAAGGCGGCGTAGTGGATGGTGAGCCGGTCGTAGCGGGTCGCGAAGCGTCGGAAGTGCTTCAGCTTGTTGAAGCAACGCTCGATGCGGTTGCGCAGTCGGTAGAGTGCCGGATTGTACGGGATCGGAGCGCGACGTGAGCGGGTCGAGGGGATGACCGCCTCGGCTCCGATCTTCTCCAAGTGGTTCCTCAGGCTGTTGGCGTCGTAGGCACGGTCGGCCAGTACGGCGGCCGGAGCCTGGCCCTGAAGCAGGGCCGGTACAGCCAGGATGTCGTGACTTTGGCCCGCGGCGATGACGAAGCGGATGGGGCGGCCTTGACCGTCGCAGGCCATGTGGACCTTGGTGGTCAGTCCTCCTCGGGAACGCCCCACAGCCGGGTCGCGGCTCTTTTTTTTGACCCTGAGCCTCGGCCGGTCGTCGCCTGCTGGTGTGCTCGCACCAAGGTGGAATCCAGCATCAGGTATTGGTTGTCCCTATCCTTGGTCAGGTCCTCGAAGACCCGCTCCCACACTCCGGCTGCCGCCCAGCGGCTGAAGCGTTTATGAGCTGTCTTCCACTTCCCGTAGCGCTCCGGCATGTCGCGCCAGTGCGCACCCGAGCGCAGCACCCAAAGCACCCCGTCCACAAACAGCCGGTTGTTTGAAGCTGTCCGCCCCGGATCCCCCGGTTTGCCCGGCAGTAACGGCTCAATCCGCCGCCACTGAGCGTCCGTCAGCTCGTACCGCTTCACACCCATCATTGTCTCCGCACAGAGCAGAGACCTATGAATCACGCATCCAGCCGGTCGTGAATCCCTGAATGTCGATTGGACCTAGCTCGTGAGAGTCTCGCCGAACCGCACCGGCTGG
>JBMOPM010000294.1:0-1697 GCA_049323575.1 Gemmatimonadota bacterium
CAACAGCGGCTGGCGCCCGCTGGCGCGCTGCCAGAAACCCGCGATGGCATCGAACAGGCGGAAGCGGGCCTGCACCGCGTCCGCCTCGGCAGGCGCGGGACGCGCCGACTCCGGATCGAGCGCCGCGATGTGCACCGCGGCCGGACCGATGGTCTGGCCCAGCACCTGCTCGTCGTGCAGCGCGATATAGCGCCGGATCAGCTGCAGCCACGGCCAGTAGGGAGGCGCCCCGGGCTCTTCCGGGCAGCGCCCCCACAGCGCAAGCACACCGCGCCGCTCGGCGTGGCTCGCGAGCTCCTGCGCGGTGCGCGTCTTGCCGATGCCCGGCTCCCCGGTGAGCAGGACGACGCGGGGCTGCCCCGTCACGGCGCATTCCAGCGCGGCATGGAGTGTGTCGAGTTCGGACTGGCGTCCGATGAATCGGCGCTCGACGTCCGGGCCCATCGGTTCCCTCAAGGCAACGCGTCCGGACGCAGCTCCGTCACTTCGACGATGACATCGGCGGGAAGGTGGGCCCGACGCGCCGCTTCACGGATCGCCTCGGCGTTGGGCGCCTCGTAAAGACAGTAGGTCTTCTTCTTGTCGGCCGACAGGAACGAGAACAGCCAGTGCACGCCCACGTCGCTGTTGATTTCGGTGACTAGGCGCGCCGCGGCGTCGGTGAATTGCAGCTGTTCGGCGAAATTGCGTTCGATCACAAACAAGGCCATGTCTGCCTCTCCTTCGGTTTGCGCAGGTGGCGGAGCCCCGTCGAGCTTGATCCCGAATACCAGTTTAGTTCCAGAACGGCATCCCGGCCACCAGGCGGGTGGCGGCTGCCCCCTACACGGCGCGCAGCCGCTCGCAGGCGGCGGCCAGGGTATCCTCGTTCTTGGCGAAGCAGAAGCGCAGCACCTTGTTGTCTTCGCCATTGGCATAGAACACGGAGACGGGGATGGCCGCCACCCTGGTGTCGCGCGTCAGGCGCTCGGCGAAGGCGCGATCGGGCTCGTCGGTGATGGCGTCGTAGCGCACCGACTGGAAATAGGTGCCGGCACAGGGCAGCAGCTGGAAGCGCGAGTCTTCCAGGTGGCGGCGGAAGAAGTCGCGCTTGGCCTGGTAGAAGGCGGCCAGTTCCAGGTAGCGGGAGGCGTCCTGCATGTAGTCGGCCAGCGCCAGCTGCACCGGCGTGTTGACGGTGAACACGTTGAACTGGTGCACCTTGCGGAACTCCGCCATGAGCTCGCGCGGCGCAGCCACGTAGCCCACCTTCCATCCGGTGACGTGATAGGTCTTGCCGAAGGAAGAGACGACGAAAGCGCGCTCCGCCAGGCCCGGGTAGCGGGCGACGCTCTCGTGGCGCGCGCCGTCGAACACGATGTGCTCGTAGACCTCGTCCGACACGATCACGATGCCCGTGCCGCGCACCAGCTCCTCCAGGGCGCGCAGGTCCTCGGCCGGCCATACGCTGCCCGTGGGGTTGTGGGGGGTGTTGATCATGATCATGCGCGTGCGCGGCGTGATGAGGGCGCGCACCCGCTCCCAGTCGGGCCGGTAGTCGGGGAAGCGCAGGCGCGCATGGACGGCCTTGCCGCCCTGCAGCTCGATGGCCGGCACGTAGGAGTCATACACCGGCTCGAACACGATCACCTCGTCGCCCGCATGCACCAGGGCGGCGATGGCCGTAAACAAGGCCTGGGTGGCGCCGGCGGTCACGG
>JBMOPM010000295.1:0-1689 GCA_049323575.1 Gemmatimonadota bacterium
CCCAGCTCGTGGTGGCCGGCGGCCAGGAGGTGATGTCCGCCGCGCCGCACTACGTCTACGGCATGCGCCAGGGGATCAAGGCCGGCAACCAGACGCTGGTGGACGGCATGATCCACGACGGCCTGTGGGACTCGTTCGGCAACAACCACATGGGTGACTACGCCGAGTACACCGCCGCCAAGGCGGGGGTGACCCGTCAGGAGCAGGACGAGTTCGCCTGTCAGAGCCACCGGAAGGCCGTGGCGGCCCAGGAGGCGGGGAAGTTCGACGCCGAGATCGTGCCGGTGGAAGTGCCGGGCAAGGGCGGGCCGACCGTGGTCTCGCGGGACGAGAGCCCGCGCAAGGACACGTCGCTCGAGGCGCTCGCGAAGCTGCGCCCGGCGTTCCAGAAGGACGGGACCGTCACGGCGGGCAACGCGCCAGGGCTCAACGATGGCGCGAGCGCGGTGGTCGTGGCGTCGCTCGCGTTCGCCAGGGCCCACGGACTCACGCCCATGGCCCGGATCACGGCCTACGCGACGGGCGGCGGCGAGCCGAAGGACCTGTTCTTCGCCCCGATCGTCGCCGTGCAGAACCTGATGAAGAAAGCTGGCACCTCGATCAGCGACTACGGGCTCATCGAGGCGAATGAGGCCTTCGCGTCGCAGGCGATCGCCAACGGCCGCGCCCTCGGGTGGGACTGGGATCGTGTGAATGTGAACGGCGGGGCGATCGCGCTGGGGCATCCCATCGGCGCGAGCGGCGCCCGCGTGCTCACGACGCTGCTCTACGCCATGCGGGACCGCAACGTGGCGACCGGCCTGGCGACCCTCTGTCTCGGCGGCGGCAACGCCGTCGCCCTCTCCGTGGAGCGCATCTGATGCAGAATGCCGAGATCCAGTCCGTGCCGGCCATCGCGGCCACCGGGTCCCGTTCGGCCCGCCGCGTCCTGGCCGTCCTGATCGGCGCACTGGTCGTGGCGGCCGGGGCGCAGGTGGAAATCCCGCTGCCGTTCACGCCGGTTCCGGTGACGCTGCAGGGCCTCGCGGTGGTACTCGTGGGCGCAGCACTCGGGGCCCGGCTCGGCGCCGCGGCACTGGCGGTCTACGTGGCCGCTGGCGCGCTCGGCCTGCCGGTCTTCGCCGGCTTCACGGCGGGCGCCGCGAAACTCATCGGTCCCACGGGCGGCTATCTGCTCGCCTTCCCGGTGGCGGCGCTCGTGAGCGGCGCCATCGCACGGCACGGTGCGGTGGTTCGCTGCGTCGTGGCGGCCCTGGCCGGTATGGTGATCATCTTCATCGGTGGCATCTCCCAGCTCATGATCCTCGGCGCCACGCCGGAACAGGCCTGGGCGCTTGGCGTCGCGCCATTCCTCGGCAAGGACGCGATCGAGTTCGTCATTGCGGGCCTGATGGCGTCGCGGCTCCGCGGCCCGGTGCAGCAGCGACTGTGACCGTTGCGGTGGTGCCCAGTCGTGGGGCGCAGGCCCTCAAGGCGATCGGCTTATCGGTCGCCTTTTTGCTGACCGGCTACGGTCTCTCGCTGTCGCTCATCCGGATCATCGCCCGCCGCGCGGGTCCGGCGCTGCTCGGAGACTTCGACGCGATGGTGCTCCTCCAGGGCACCGTGATGAGCGCGATCTTCGGGGCCCTCACGTGGCTCGTGGGGGTCCGTCTCGCACGGCTCGGACGGGCGGAGCTCGGGTATCCG